>JBFXKO010000003.1:0-171989 GCA_050173715.1 Sedimentibacter sp. | reverse complement strand
AGGCTTTCACCGGTTATGAGCATTTCCATATTGTTTGCTCTTGCTATCCTTTCAGCAATACGCATCATGAATCTTCTTGCAAGTATAGTAGTTTCATCTTCCCTGCAAAATTCTTTTATAGCCTTATGAATTTCCAATATGTTTATACTGTAAAGCTTCATCTTTCCACAGTAGCCTTCTAATATTTCTTTCAATTGATTGACCTTTTCATTTGCTCTTTCAGAGGTGAAAGGATAAGTGTGAAAATATATTGCATTTATCGCAACTCCTCGTTTGGCTATCATATAGCCTGCAACTGGACTGTCAATTCCTCCTGATAAAAGAAGCAATGCTTTGCCGCATGAACCAACAGGCATTCCGCCAACTGTCTTGATTTTTTCTGATGAAATATAGCAGTTTTTTTTAATATCAATTAAAATTTCCACATCTGGATTATGAACATCCACCTTCACATCATCAAATGATTCTAAAATTTTCCCCCCAACCTCTGCGCTGAAGTCCATGGATTTAATAGGAAAATTCTTGTCGCCTCTCTTAGTGTTTACCTTAAAGGTCTTAATGTCTTGCTTTTCCTTTAAATATCTAAACAACTCAATTGCTTTTTCATATATCATTTCAGGGGTTTTTTCAACCTTGACAGAAGGACTTATACTCACTATTCCAAATATTTTTCTTGCTCTTTCAATAATTCCATCCATATCATCTTCATTTTTAGTTTCAATGAAAACCTTGCCTAAATCCTTGTAGATGGATACTCCCTTGAATTCCTTCAATGCAAATTTTATTTGTTCAATCAGTTGGTGCTCAAAATTACCTCTGTTTTTTCCTTTTAAAAATATCTCTCCGAAGCTTGCTGCAACTATATTATACATAATATTCCTCTCTATTTCATAATTTTTCTAATGTCATTTACTGACTGTTTAATATGCTCAACCACATATTCAACCTCATCAATACAATTAAAAAATCCAAGACTGATGCGAATAGTGCCATCAACATAATCTTTGTCTAAATTGATTGCATTCAATATTCTATTATTTCTTGCCTTAGACGAACATGCTGAACCAGTGGAAACATAAATTCCTTTTTGTTCTAAATAATGAACCAAGACTTCTCCTCTTACCTTTTTAAATGAAACATTCAAAATATGAGGTGCTCCTTCTTCATCCAAGGGGCTGTTTATTTTGATATCTTCTATTTCTTCATATAATCTTTTTGAATAAAGATTTTTAAGCTCTCTTAATTTATTGTTTTCTTCCTCAAAGTTGCTATAAACAAGCTGGCATGCTTCACCGAAGCCAACAATCCCCGGTGTGTTTTCAGTACCCGGGCGAATTGATTTTTCCTGTCCTCCGCCAAAGGTAATGGAGCTTAACTTTAATCCTGAACGAATAAACAGACCTCCGACACCTTTTGGTCCATGAATTTTATGGCTGCTAAATGCCATTGTATCAACAGGCAGTTTTGAAGCATCAATTTTTATTTTACCATATGATTGTACTGCATCTATATGAATTTTGATACCAATATTTTTATCTTTAACCAGTTTAGCTATTTTATTTAAATCCTGCACTATTCCAATTTCATTGTTCACATGCATAATTGATACTAGAAGAGTATTTTCATCTGTAATTTGTGATAAGTTTTCCAAATCAACTCTTCCCATATTGTCAGTTTCAACAAATCTCACTTCAATTTTGTCCTTAAATTGATTAAAAACATTATAAACAGAAGGATGTTCAATTTTTGTCGCAATGATGTTATGCTTTTTATCTATGTTGACTAAATGACCGAATATTGCTATGTTGTTGCTTTCAGTCCCACCGCCAGTGAAATATATTTCTTCTGTTTTTGCGTTTATTACTTTTGCAGCAGATTTTCTTGCTATCTGAATCTTTTTTTCTATTTGCAGACCCATTCTGTGTAATGAGGATGGATTTCCGTAAAAATTCTCGTTAACATCAATAATTTGATTTAATACCTCAGGTCTTACTTTTGTTGTGGCACTGTTATCTAAATAAACTTCCATAAATACCTCTTACTAATAAATTTTGATAATTATAACTTAAAAAATTTGTAAAAAAAGCTTGCAAAATCGTTTTTCGTTTGTTATAATAATGAATGGTTATCCCCCCCGATAACCGAATATATTCCCAATACCCCTTTTATGCATATTAATGCTTCACAACAATGGCCACCAGGCCATTTTTGTGTTTAAGCCCTAACCCCAAATATGCGGCTTGCGCCGCAGTGAACAATGAAAAATGAACACGTAACAATGAACAAAAAGTAAGAAAAAATATTAAGCTGCATATTTGTACTTTTCAATGTTCATTGTTCAATATTCAATGTTCATTGATAAATGTTTTTAATTTATATCTTTTAGTACTTCATTTATATACAACTCATAAGCCTTCTTCACTACCCCATTTTCCGCCGAATCATAAACCCTATTATCAATAGTTCTAATCGGCAGCACATCATTAGATGTCCCTGTAATAAATGCTCCATCAAACAAATCCAGTTCTTCAAGCTTTATAACTCTTTTATCGACTTCTATTCCGTTACTTTCACAAACCTCAATTACCTTGCTTCTAGTTACTCCCAAAAGCACAGCTGAATCAGGAGATGTTACTAGCCTGTTGTTTTCAACGAAAAATATATTAGACTTACTACCTTCACTTACAGTATCATCTTCATTTATGAGTATTGCTTCAAAAGCATTTGCTTCTTCCACTATTTGCTGCACTCTTTCCTTAAAATCCTTTTGAAGTGCCTTAACATTGGGGTTGTGTCTTTGAACCTTTGCAGCAACAGTATGCACACCTTCTTTAAACTGTTTCTGGGAAGGATAATAGCTATCAATAAAATAAAATAATACTATTTCAACCTTGTTATAATAATATGAAACTCTTATATTACAGTTTTCAAAATCATTTTCTTTTATCAACAATTCTACTGACAATTTGTAATTATCAAAATCCAAATTTCCTTCAACTTTGCTCAAATTTATGCTTTCCTTCATGCGGTCAAAGTGTTCCTTGAGAAATACGGGTTTTCTGTTGATAACCCTTATTACTTCATATATTTTTGCATTATCTTCACTTAATAGACTTTCCAATTCATTTTTCAAAATTATTTGACCATTATTAACATTCTTTTGGGACAATATGTTCATCGTATGCTCCTCTCCAAAATATACCTGCTTGTTTTTTTATTTCATCTACATTTTT
The DNA here is from genome assembly GCA_050173715.1 of Sedimentibacter sp. Lineage (GTDB taxonomy): Bacteria > Bacillota > Clostridia > Tissierellales > Sedimentibacteraceae > Sedimentibacter. The sequence goes on along the minus strand of JBFXKO010000003.1, from coordinate 168,756 downwards.
AATTTTAACAAAGTGTTTCCAATGTTCAGGAAAAAGCTTCAAATATGTCATTTGGCACAGTCTTGAATCAATTAACAGCACTACTCCCTTGTCATTTTCAGTGCGTATGACCCTTCCTGCTGACTGAAGAATTTTGTTAAATCCGGGATATTTATATGCAAAATCATATCCTGAATTAAATTTATTGTCAAAAAAATTTTTAATAATATCTCTTTCAAAGGAAATCTGTGGTATTCCAGTTCCTATTATAACTGCACCAATTAATTTTTCAAGGGGCAAATCAATGCCTTCAGAAAAAATGCCGCCTACAACCGTAAAAAGCACCACTCCTGTCTCATTTTTGAATTTATTTGTTATACCTATTTGTTCTTCCTCGTTAATGCCTTGTTCTTGAAAAATTATATTTGATATATCGAAAAGCTGTCTGTATGTTTCGAAAGTTTTTTCCATGAAGCTATATGATGGAAAAAACACCATGTAGTTTCCCTTTTTTTCAGTAACTACCTCATTTATATATCTGCATGCTGCTTCAATGTTATCATTGCGAACAGCATATTTCATAGATATATCTTCTGTAATCATAAGTTTCAGGTTGCTTTCTTCAAAAGGGGATTTTATTTTTAATAAATAACCTTCATTTTCTCCTCCTAAGATGTATTTAAAATATTTAAGAGGAGTCAATGTAGCGGAAAAAAACACAGAAGCCCATGATTTTTTTAAAATTTCTTTTAAAATAGACGATGAATCTATTAAAAATAACTTTACCATAGTTTTATTTTTAGTTGATTCTGCATAATAACAAAATGAATCATCCTTTATTTCAGAAATTTTAATGAAAAATGTACTCTTAAAATAAATGTCTATCAGCTCATCAGGTATATTTTCATTTTTTTTATCGTTTATATATTCTTCAGCTAAAGCTGCAAATTTTCTTAGTGAGTTTATTAAATCAGATGGCTCTTCTTCAAATATAAATGGCTCATCTGAATTTTTCTTGATTTCAATGAATCTTTTATTGATGTTTAAAAGACTGCTGCTTATTTTCTTGTTGATTGTCTTCATGAGTTTATAAACATCATAATACTCCCCTTTTAACAGTTCAGGTGAATACATGCTTCTTGTTCTGTCTTCTAAATTGTGAGCTTCATCTATAAGTAGAATGTCGTTGCTGTTTTTAAATACATCATCTCTTTGGAGTGCAACCCTTGGGTCAAAATAATAATTGTAATCGCATATTATAGCATCTGACATATATGCTAGGTCTAGGCTGAATTCAAATGGACACAATTCATATGCCCTGGCTATATTCTCTATATATTCTCGGTCATATAAGCAGTCATCTTTTATAGAATTTTTCAACGGGATATTTAATTTGTCATAGTATCCCCTGGCATATGGACAATATTCAGGATCGCACTTTGTTTCATCCATAAAGCATATTTTATCCTTTGCTGTTATAACAGTTGTTCTTAATTTCAATCCCTTGTCTACCATCAATTTTATAGTATCAAAGGCAATTGTCTTTGTAGATGATTTGGCAGTAAGATAATAAATTTTGGCATTGTTTTTTGCATTTAATGATTTAATTGCCGGAAATAAAACAGAAATAGTTTTTCCTACACCGGTTGGTGCCTGAGCAAACAGCTTTTTTCCTTCCTTGATGGTTTGAAAAACAGCAACTGAAAAGTTTCTCTGACCATTCCTGTATTCATTGAATGGAAATTCAAGGCATTCCACTGTTTCTTCTCTTTCCTTGCGAAGATTTATTATGGTTTCTGCCCAATCTAAGTACATATTTAAAAGGTCATAAAAAAACAGTTCTAGTTCCAAAGTAGTATATTTGCAGATAATTGACTTTGTTTTACCAGAATCTAAATTGTAATATCTAAGCTGCACATTTAATCGTTCAAGACTATTTTCTAAGCCGTAAATATATGCATAGCATTTCACCTGAGCCATGTGTGCTGTGTTGTACGTTTCATCTATTAAATCTAAATTCGTATATGTTGATTTGATTTCGTCTATGGTTGTTTGTCCATTTTCAATTATTACACCGTCTGCCCTGCCTTCTATAATGAACATAATGTTATTAAACTCAAATTCTTTTTTTAAATAAAATTCTTTTTGATAATTTTCTCCCATTTGAGACTGCAGGATCTTATGTGCCTTTATCCCTTCTAAGGCTCTGTCAGCACTCATTGCTTTCACGTTGATGTCTCCGCTCTTATATATAAATTCTACCAGTTCTCTAACTGAAAGCTTAATGGTATCCATAGCAACTCCTATGTAAAAATTATTCATTGAACATTGAATAATGAACAATGAACATTGAACATTGAACATTGAACATTGAACATTGAACAGTACAATATCATCATACAAAAAATAAACACTTTATAGTGTCTATTATATCAAAATACATATTAAATTTAAAGCTATTTATATTGCTCATTGTTCAGTGTTCAATTTTCATTGTTCACTGCGGCATAGCCGCATTTGCTTATTTTAAATATTGTATGCATGTCACCCTGTTTCCGTCAATAGCAAATTTATCTGATAAACCTTCAACTAGCATCAGACCTCTTCCTGATTCGCAAAAATCATAATCTCCAAAAGATTTATGCTTATATATTATTCCTGAACCTTCATCTGTTACTTCTATAATAATGCAGGATTTATTTATCATAACCATTATGATTATATGCTTATTAATGTCCTGCTGATTTCCATGCAAAACACCATTTATAATTAATTCATTCAAAATTATTTTCGTATTGAAAAATTTATTTTCATTTAATATGTCCTTGATATTCTGAAGAATTTCTTCAACAATATTCTTAACGCATTTAATGTCGCTATGGACTTTTATTTCAATTTTATAATCCATTTATAACTCCTCCATTACAATTAATATACCCTGGTTTGAAGCCCTTAAACGTTTTGCATATTAATTGTCATGGGTAAATTTTTTATAAGTTTATACTTCTTTCTCAAATCCGAGTAAATTCTCCAATAAATCCCATATTTCTTCTACGCCTAATTTAGAAACTGCTGAAAAAGGAAAGATTAATTTATTGTCCTGAATGTTTAAGGTTTTTTTAACAACCGCAGTGCTCTTTATTTGTTGCAGTCTAGATAACTTATCAGCTTTTGCTAAAATAACATAGCCGGTATACCCACAGCTTTTAATCCATTCATACATTTGTAAATCATTTTTGCTTGGCTCATGCCTTATATCAACAAGCAGAATTACTTCTCTTAGCTGTGGCCTGTTATGCAGATATGTATCAATCATTTTAGCCCATTTGTCCTGTTCGCTCTTTGAAACCTTTGCATATCCGTATCCTGGTAAGTCAACGAAATTCAACATGTCATTAATATTATAAAAATTTATTGTCTGTGTTTTTCCAGGAGAAGAGCTTGTTCTTGCAAGACTTTTTCTGTTTAACATAGCATTGATCATAGATGATTTACCCACATTAGACTTTCCTGCAAAAGCTATCTCCGGCACTACTGTTTCAGGATACTGTTCCTTCTTAGCAGCTGTAATTAGCAACTCTGATTTTCTTATTATCATTTTTTTGCCTTCCTCTATTTATTCCAGGATTTGAATCTAAAAGATTCAAATCCTTTCCTTAACTGTTCACTGTTCATTGTTCACTGTTCATTGCTATTGCCTGTTTTACCACATCTTCAATTCTGTCTGCATATACAATTTCAATTGAACGAATAATTTTCGAATCAATTTTCGATACATCCGGTTTGTTTTTGGTGCTTAATACCACCTTTTTAATTCCTGCTCTTTTGGCTGCCAAAAGTTTTTCTTTTAATCCTCCGATTGGCAACACTCTTCCGGTAATTGTTATTTCACCTGTCATAGCAACATCTTTTCTTACAGCTTTCTTTGTAAGAGCTGAAATTATAGCAGTTGCCATTGTAATGCCTGCTGACGGTCCGTCCTTGGGGATTGCTCCCTCAGGCACATGTATGTGAATATCTGTTTCTTTAAATATAGTATAATCAATATTGAACTTTTCTGCATTAGCTTTAATATAACTGAGTGCAGCCATGGCAGATTCCTTCATGACATCTCCCAGCTTTCCAGTAAGCTGCAGCTTGCCGTCACCCTTCATGGTGTTGACTTCTATGAATAGAGTTTCTCCGCCAACCTGAGTCCAAGCCAAACCCGTCACAACTCCCACTTGGTCTTCTTCATAAACCAAATCATAATCATATTTAGGTATGCCTAAATATTTTTTTAAATTGCTTGAGTTTATTGTTACGGACTTTTTATTGTTTTCTACTATTTGTACAGCTGCTTTTCTCACAAGGGTTCCAATATTTCTTTCAAGATTTCTCACTCCTGATTCTCTTGTATATCGTTCAATTATTTCAATTATTGCATTTTCAGAGATTTTTATTTGACTTTCCTTCAAGCCGTGTTCCTTTATTTGTTTTATTGTTAAATATTTTTCTGCAATATTTCTTTTTTCGTTATCAGTATACCCAGAAATTTCAATAACTTCCATCCTGTCTAAAAGCGGTTCTGGAATGTTAGAGGTTGAATTTGCTGTGGTAATGAACATTACATTTTCCAGATTGAACGGAGCCTCGATATAGTGATCTGTAAAAGTATTGTTTTGTTCAGGATCCAATGCTTCTAATAGTGCGGATGCAGGGTCTCCCTTATAATCACTTGCCATCTTATCGATTTCATCTAACAAGAAAACAGGATTATTAACTTTCACCTTTGCTATTGATGAAATTATTCTTCCAGGTATTGCTCCGATATATGTTCTTCTGTGTCCTCTTATTTCTGCTTCATCTCTCACTCCTCCTAGAGATATGCGCACATATTTCCTATTCATAGCTCTGGCAATTGATTTTGCAATAGAGGTCTTTCCAACACCAGGAGGTCCCACAAAGCATAATATTGGTCCCTTCATGCTTTTGTTAATATTTTTAACCGCAAGGTATTCTAATATTCTTTCCTTTACTTCTTCTAACCCGTAATGATCTTCCTTAAGTATTTCTCTTGCTTTCTTTAAATCTGTGTTATCCTTTGTTTTTTTATCCCAAGGAAGGTCTAAAAGCCAATCAACATATGTCCTTATAACTCCGGCATCAGGTGAACTTGAAGAAATTTTTAAAAGCTTGTTAATTTCCTTCTCAGCTTTTTCTTTAACTTCCTTAGGCATGTGAGCAGAAGATATTTTTCTCATATATTCATCTACTTCAAATTCGGTACTTTCGTCTTCTCCAAGCTCCTTTTGAATAGCTCTTAACTGTTCTTTTAAATAATAATCCTTTTGAAATTCACTCACTTGCTTTTTTACAAGCTCACTTATTTCATTTTCTATTTCCAGCACCTTGATTTCCTTTGTCAAGAATGCATTTATTGCTTCAAGTCTTTCATATGGATCAAATAACTCCAGTAAGTTCTGCTTTTGTTCCGGTTTTAAATAAATATATGATGCTACCACATCTGCAATCTTATCTGGATTCTTAATTTCCTTCAGTGATATTATAGCATCCGGTGCTATTTTTGTATATACATAAGAGTATTCCTCGAAATTTTCCATGGTCAGTCGAACCATGGCTTCCATCTTGTCACTTAGTGGAAGGTTGTAATTGTATATGTATTCATCTAGCACTACTTCAAAATACGGATCTTCCTGGTGTATAGAAGAAATTTTTGCTCTACTTATTCCTTCAACCAATACCCTTATGTTGTCTCCGGGCATTTTAATCATTTGTTTAATCTTGCAAATTACACCCACTTCATAAAAATCATCTTCCTTTGGTGAATCTATATCAGCTTCTTTTTGCACTGTCAGGAAAATGTCTGAATCCTCCAGCATTGCTTCCTCCAATGCATTGATGGATTTTTCTCTTCCTATGTCAAAGTGAATAACCGTATCAGGAAATATTCCAATGCCCCTGATTGGAATCAAAGGTAGGGTTCTTTTCTCTATATTATAATTTTCTATCATATAATCTCCTTAGTAAAAACTGCCTGCTAAGGCAGGCAGTTTATGAAGCATTTTCTTTTTTATCAGATACAGGTTTTTTGGTTAAAACCAATTTAGGCTCAGTTTTATTAACAATTGTATCCTTCGTGATCACACATTTTTTAATGTCATCTCTTGATGGTATTTCATACATAACATCAGTCATTGTACTTTCAAGAATTCCTCTCAAGCCTCTGGCGCCAGTATTAATTTCAAGAGCCCTGTCAGCAATTTCTTCTAATGCTTCCTTCTCGATTTCTAATTCAACATTATCCATCTTAAACAATTCCTTGTATTGTTTAACAAGAGCGTTTTTAGGTTCTGTTAAAATTGACATTAAAGCCTTTTTATCTAATTTTTCCAAGGCAACTACTACCGGCATCCTGCCTACAAATTCCGGAATCAATCCGAATTTCAAAAGATCTTGAGATTGAACCTGGTGTAGCAGTATATCGGTATCCATTGATGTGTTTGAAGTGAGGTCTGCACCGAATCCAATACTTTTTTTGCCTATTCTTTTTTGTATTATTTTTTCTATTCCGTCAAAAGCACCGCCTAATATAAACAATATGTTGGTGGTATCTATTTGAATAAATTCTTGATGAGGATGTTTTCTTCCCCCTTGAGGTGGAACATTTGCTACAGTGCCTTCTAATATTTTTAGAAGTGCCTGCTGCACTCCTTCTCCGCTAACATCTCTGGTAATAGAAGGGTTTTCTGATCGTCTTGATATTTTATCAATTTCATCAACATAAATAATGCCCTTCTCTGCTCTCTCTACATCAAAATCTGCAGCCTGCAGAAGCTTCAACAATATGTTCTCAACATCCTCTCCCACATATCCAGCTTCTGTTAAAGATGTTGCATCTGCAATTGCAAACGGAACATTTAACAACTTTGCCAGGGTCTGTGCCAGGTATGTCTTGCCACTTCCTGTTGGTCCTAATAAAAGTATATTGCTCTTTTGAATGTCTACACCATCATCCTTAGATTTGTAGTTTATTCTTTTGTAATGATTGTAAACAGCCACTGCCAAGGCTTTCTTTGCTTTATCCTGCTGAATAACATACTCATCCAGCTTTGTCTTTATTTCCTTTGGTTTAGGCAGCTCAGAAAAATCATATTCTTCAAATAAATCTATATCATCATCTACAATGTTATGGCATAATTCTATACATTCATCGCAAATATACACGTCAGGACCAGCTATGAGCCTTCTTACCTGCTCTTGAGATTTACCGCAAAACGAGCATTTAATTTGTTTATCATTGACTTTGCTCATTGAAACACTCCTTATTTTCTTTTAGATAATATGTCGTCTATTATCCCATAGGCTTTAGCTTCCTCCGCCGTCATGAAATTATCTCTGTCTGTATCATTCTCAACTTTAGCCAAAGGCTGACCTGTTTTTTCACTTATGATGTTATTCAAAGTGTCTCTAATTTTTATAATTCTGTCAGCATGTATTTTTATGTCTGATGCCTGACCTTTCATTCCGCCAAGAGGCTGATGAATCATAATTTCTGAATTAGGAAGGGCAAATCTTTTTCCCTTAGCCCCTGATAACAACAGGAATGCTCCCATGCTTGCAGCCATTCCAACACACAGTGTTGAAACATCAGGTTTAATATACTGCATTGTATCGTATATTGCCATTCCTGCAGTTATAGATCCTCCAGGTGAGTTTATATACAGTTGTATATCCTTATCAGGGTCCTCTGACTCTAGGAATAAAAGCTGTGCAACAATTACGCTTGCTGTTGCATCATTAACTTCATCGCTTAAAATTACTATTCTGTCTTTTAAAAGTCTTGAATATATATCGTAAGATCTTTCGCCTCTACCAGTTTGTTCAATTACATATGGTACTAATGCCATCTCAAATTCCTCCTATTATTATATTTAGTTATATTTATATTGTACTTAATTATCTTAAATTAATCTTAAATTATTTTTCTTCAGTTTCTTCCTCTGATCCTTCTGAAGCTTCAGGTTTTTCTTTTGGTTCAACAAATACTGCATTTTCTACAAGCATTTCAATAATTTTTCTTTTTTGTAGTGTTTCTTCAATGTAGCTTTTGCTTGATTGAATTAAATTTTCTTTGAATGCTTCAAGTCTGTCTTCTTCTACCTGATATTGTTTTGCAACCTCTTCAACTTCTTTATTGAAGTCTTCTTCAGAAACAGTGATATTTTCTTTTTTAATCAACGCTTCTAATACAAGCTCTGCCTTAACATTGAATTCAGCCTGGTTTTTAGCGCCTTCCTTATATTGATTTACAAAATTGTTGATTATGTCATCATACTCTTTACCAGTAAATCCCTGCTGACGGAATTGCTGTTCATAGTTTCTTGCAAGATAATCTATTTCTCTTTGAATTAATATTTCTGGAACTTCAACCTCAGCTTCATTGACAATCTTAGTTATTACGTTGTTGTCATTTGCAACTTTTGCAGAATCAGCTGCTTTTTTTTCAAGGTTCATTTTAGTGTCTTGCTTCAATTCATCCAATGTTTCAAATTCGCTTACATCCTTTGCAAATTCATCATCTATTTCAGGCATTTCTTTTGCTTTAATTTCATGAATTGTTACATTGAATACAGCATCTTTGCCCTTTAAGTCTTCTGAATGATACTCTTCAGGGAATGTGACATTAACCTTAACTTCTTCGCCCTTGTTTTTTCCAATCAATTGATCTTCAAAACCGGGAATGAATGTATTAGAGCCAATTTCAAGAGATTGATTTTCTGCTGTGCCGCCTTCAAATTGTTCATCCCCAACAAATCCAGCATAATCAATAGTCAAGAAGTCACCTTTTTGAACTGGTCTATCTATAACTTCAACTATTCTTGCATTTTTTTCCTGAATATTTTTAAGTTCCTTTTCAACATCAGCATCAGTTACAGAAATTAAAGTTTTTTCAACCTCAATACCTTTGTATTCTGGAAGTTCAACCTCTGGCATAACTTCTACATCTGCATTTAAAACTAATTCTTCGCCATCTTCAAATTTTATAATGTCAACCTTTGGACTGTCAATAACATCAAGGTTAAGCTCCTTAACAGCCTTTGGATACTCCTCCTGTACTGCAAAATCTAATGCATCATCATAAAAAATGCTCTTGCCATATTTTTTTTCTATAATATGTTTTGGAGCCTTTCCTTTTCTAAATCCTTGAACATTAATGTTATTTTTAACTTTTAAATATGCTTTATTCACAGCTTTCTCAAATTCCTCAGGTGAAACTGTAAACTCGATTGTAACTATATTTTTTTCCTTTTTTAGTAATTTTGAACTCATTTGTTCCTCCTAGATATTTATATTGTATGTAAAACAGCCAATATTGTTTCAAATTAATGAATCCCATAATTTAACCATTATATTATACCATAATAATAATTAAAATCAAAATATTTTTTTGAAAATTCTGGAGAATTGGCACTCTTTGTATATATCTCCAGATTGCAAATTTGATATTTATTGCTTTTTATATTCATAAATGCTGCAATTCATAATAAAATTGCGACCGCTTAAAAACACCTTTAATTGATTTTTTACAAAAATCATATCTGCCTTTTCCATAACTCTTCCTGAAGCCTTGTTTCTCACATCATGCATTGCACGCAGTTTTTCAAAACCCACATAAATGGTTAAAAATTCAATCACACATTTTAAGACTTCTGTGGCTATGCCTTCGTTCCATCTTTTCTTAGCAACTGTATATCCGATTTCGCAATATTTTTTTCTGTTTTTTATATTAGATACTGATATAGAGCCAATAACCTCATCGTTATCCTTGTCAATTATTGCCCAGTGGTAATAATTTGCTTTTTTATAATGTTCAACCCATTCTGAAACGTATGCTTTTGTTTCATTTTCATTTTCATGAACACTCCAGGCATTATACTTTGCAGAGTCCTTGTCAGAGGACCAATTTACATATACATCATGAACATCGCTCAATTTAAATTGTCTTAATATAAACCTTTCAGTTTTCAAAACAACTGTACCCTTATGTTCTATCAAACCACCATTGCTTAGACATAACTGCATTGCTAATTTCTCCATTTAAATAGTTGTTATTCACGTCTTAAATCATTACAAATGTGAAGCTATCCGTATTATACAATTTTTGTTTGATTTTGTATACAGCATCTTATACTTTACAATATTTTTTTCCGTGAAATGTTGGAAATTGTCTATTAGATGCACAGTTATTTTGCTATTCAGTTACATATAATTGATTGTAATTTGATCTAAAAGATTGTATAATGCTATTATAACTAAATTAAATGTCCCCCCGCCTCTATAGGCGGCGGGCGCCACTGACGGGCAAAGTCCTTATTGAAAAAATTTAATTATATGGAGGTTTTATGGACAAGTTTAAAAATGACATCATACAAGACAATTACAGCAATGCAGTTAACAACTGTACTGAAAAAAAAGACAAAAAGTTTATACCTACCATTGAATCTGCGCTAAAGAAAAAGCCTATACAAATGCCAACGGAAATTTATGAAGCCAGCGGTATTAATATATTTGGAAAAAGAATCAAATCATTGATATTTACCACTGATCTTGCAATTATAAAAAATCACAATGCAGACGGAGTAATTGCTGTATATCCTTTTACTCCACAAATTGCAATAAATCAAGCAATAATTGAGGTATCCTCTTCACCGGTTTTTGTTGGCGTAGGAGGAGGTATCACAACTGGGCAAAGGTCTATCGATATTGCTATAAACGCTGAGCTAAATGGTGCCTTTGGAGTAGTTATGAATGCTCCTACCCCAAATGAGCTCATTACCGAAATGAAAAAAAGACTTGATATACCAATTATTATAACCATTGTTTCCGATAAAGAAGATTTTGAATCAAGAATAAAAGCAGGAGCTTCAATATTTAATGTTTCTGGCGGAGCCAACACTGTAAAAATAGTTAGATCAATAAGAGAAAGGCATCCTTTGTTTCCTATTATAGCAACAGGTGGTCCAAATCCTAATAACATATTAAACACCATTCAGGCAGGAGCCAACACCATAACCTATACCCCTCCCACAACCGGTGATCTGTTCTCCGAAATCATGGACAACTATAGAGAAAAACTATTTTAATAATATTTATTCTCTTAATAGAAGGTTAAGGACAGTAGAGTCAATCTACCGTCCTTTTTGTTACTCCATATTTTTTAGTACTTCTCTGTTTTGCTCAATGATGCCGTTTATTTCTCTTATTTTTTCTTGAAGCTTGGACAAAATTTCATCGCTATAGCTATATGCTCCCATCTTCATTTCGGTTGCTTTTCTTTCGGCTTCTTGAATTAGTTGAGTGGCATACTTTTGAGCTTGTCTTGTTATTTCATTGTCTTCAATAAGAAATTTCTGCTGTTCCTTTACTTTTTCAATAAGTTCATCTGCTTCTGATTGAGCTTCATTTAATATTCTCTGGCGTTCCTTTGCAACCCAAGACGCTCTATTAATTTCATCAGGAAGCTTTAGTCTGATTTCATTTATTACTTCTAACATTTCTTCCTTATCTATCATTACTTTATTAGATAATGGAAATTTTGAAGCTTCCTCAATAATATCCTCAATTCTTTCCAGCAAATTTAAAACATCCATTTTTACTTCCTCCCAAGTTTTTTATGAATTTCATCGGCAACATTTTCAGGAACTAAATCTTCAAAAACTCCTCCATGTTCAGCAACATCTTTCACCATGCTGGAGCTTAAAAATGAATATTCCGATGACGCTACTAAAAAGATTGTTTCTAAATTTCTATTTAAATGTTTATTTATGTGCGATATTGACAATTCATATTCGTAATCTGACACAGCTCTAAGCCCTCTTACTATTATGCTTATGTTATTTCTATTACAGTAGTCCACAACCAGACCTTCTGTAAAATCTACTGTTACATTATGTAAATGAGCAATCGCTTGTCTCACCATTTTACATCTTTCTTCGATGCTAAACCAATATTTTTTTTGATTGTTATTAAAAACAGTTACAACTACTTCATCAAATTTAGGTGATATTCTGTTAATTATATCAAGATGTCCTACAGTAATAGGATCAAAACTTCCAGTATATAAGACTTTCATTAATCCTCCGAATATTTTATAATGCTAATTCTTGTTCTTCCATATATTTTTTCTTTATATTTAATATTTTCAGCATTTATGCTTTCGATTTTTTCATCCTTATCAGTTTCAATTATAAGCGTTCCATCAACTTTTAGCAAGTTTTTTTCAAATACTTTACAAGCTATGTTGCTGCCGCAGTTTAATGCATATGGAGGATCGGCAAATATAAAATCAAATTTAAGATTTTCTTTGGAAAAATTCTGTATGGCCTTTTCATAATCACTCATAATGATTTTTGACTTCTCTTTAAATTTGCATAGTTCTAAATTTTTCTTTACAAAGCTTAAGCTTTTGTGAGAAGCATCAACAAAAAAACATTGACTAGCTCCTCTTGCAAGAAATTCAATTCCCACACTACCAGAGCCTGCAAACAAATCAAGAATTACTGATTCCTCAGCAATATATCCTATCATGTTGAATATTGCTTCCTTAATTTTATCACTGGTAGGCCTCACAGACATACCTTCAGGTGCATAAAGCTTCATGCCCTTGTTAGTTCCGGAAATTATTCGCATAAATACCTCTCTTTATGTCATGCTTCAATAAATATAGATGACAACTAGTTGTCAGTTAAATACAATTGTTTCGTCTTTAAATAAATTCAGTATTGCTTTTTTTAAATTTTTATAATCATCCCCTACTAGATGAGGATTTTCTTTTAGAATTTTTTTGGTTATATGTTGCACAACTTGCACTGTTTCTACATCATTAACTATGTTTTGTATTTCATACTTGGAAAGACCAGATTGTTGTGTTCCAAAAAAGTCACCAGGTCCTCTTAATTTTAAATCTTCTTCTGCAATGATAAACCCGTTGTTGGTGCTTTTTAATATTTTCATTCTTTCTGCAGCCACTTTGTTTTTGCTTTCATTAACCAAGATACAGTAGGATTGATACTTTCCTCTTCCAACTCTGCCCCTAAGTTGATGAAGTTGCGCAAGACCGAATCTTTCTGCGTTTAGCACAAGCATAATTGTTGAATTGGGAACATTCACCCCAACTTCTATAACAGTGGTTGAAACAAGCACATTTATTTTACCCGCATAAAATTCACTTATAACCTGTTCTTTATCGGTACTACTCATTTTGCCGTGGAGGAGTCCAAGAGTATAATCAGAAAAATATGAGTTTTTAAGTTCCTCAAAGATTTCTGTTGCTGAATCAAGTTCTAAATTTTCGCTTGTTTCCACCAATGGAGCCACTATGTAAGATTGCCTGCCTTCATCTACTTGCTTTTTTATAAATTCATAGGCTTCTTCCTTGTTGCTGCCCTTCACTACGTTTGTAATTATTTGTTGTCTGCCAGGCGGCATTTCATCTATTATGGAAATATCCAGGTCTCCGTAAAGCATCAATGCCAACGTCCTAGGTATTGGCGTTGCGGTCATAACTAAAATATCTGGATTGTTTCCTTTACTTGACAGCCTGCCTCTCTGCCTTACACCAAAGCGATGCTGCTCATCGGTTATTACAAGGCCTATATTTTTAAATTCCACATTATCTTCAATCAATGCATGTGTTCCAATGATTATGTCTATTTCACCATCTTTAAGTTTTTCCAATATTTCTTTTTTTTCCTTTTGCTTTGTGGAACCTGAAAGAAATGCAATATTAGTACTAATATCAGCCATTTGCAAATATTCTTTAATGGTTTCATAGTGCTGCATAGCCAATATTTCAGTTGGAGCCATCATTGAGGCTTGGAATCCCGAATCGACTGAAGCTAAAAGCGCATAAATTGCTACCACTGTCTTACCTGAACCCACATCTCCCTGCACCAATCTGTTCATTGGCTTTGGTAAGAGCATATCATTTTTGATTTCATCAATAACCTTTAACTGAGCATTTGTAAGCTTATAAGGAATTGATTTAATAAGCTTGTCAGGAAGAGCATAATTTTTTATTTCATTGCCTGGCAAATTAGTTCTTAAGTTGCTTTTAATAGCTGTAAGCCCCAGTTGAAGAATTAAAAGCTTTTCAAATGCTATGGTTTTTTTGCTTAATGAATATTTTTTCCCATTCTCGGGAAAATGAAGATTTTTAATGGCGTTTTTTCGTGAAATAAGCTTGTGTTCAGCACTGATAAAATCAGGAAGCACATTTTCTATTTTGTCATAATAGTCTTCTAATGATTTCTTCATAAGCTTTGTAAGCTCATTGTTGCTTAATCCGTATGTAAGTCCATAAATAGGTGTAATTTTATTTGCCTTCCAGTCATTTGCACATAGCTCAATTTCCGGATTTGTCATTTCAAATTTACCATAGGCGGTCTTTGCAACTCCAAACACGTAGTACATTTCTCCTTCATGAAGCTTATCCATTAAAAAATCCTGATTGAAAAATGTCAATGTGATAAAGCCTGTTTCATCCTTGCCTATTGCTTTTATGATGTTCATGCTTTTTCTAATTCTTGTTTTTTTAGGCTTTTCAAAAATCTTTACCTTTAACAAACACTTTAAATTATCCTCTAGTTCACTTATTTTCTTCACAGTTCTTCTGTCTTCATATTTGACTGGAAAATAATTCAACATGTCTTCAACAGTAAATATATTCAATTTATTTAATTTAGCTGCCCTGCTGGGGCCAACGCCCTTCAAATATTGAATATTTATATCAAGCATAATCCACCTATCTTTAATAATTATAATTAAACTAAAAGTAGAATTTGCGCATATGCACAAATTCTAACCTTAACTGTTCAATGTTCATCGTTCAATATTCATTGTTCACTTCTACTTATTCTACTGATATTATATAATAATACAGCGGCTGACCGCCGTATATTACTTCTACATCACAATCTTCTGCTATTTGTTCAATTTCTTCCTTTAAGCTTTCAGCAACTTTTTTATCTACCTTATCTCCATAAAACAAAGTTATGAGGAAGCTGTCTTCATCTACCATGTGCTTTATAAGCTCCAATGTTTGCTCTTCTGGATTTTCGCCATGTGCAATTATATCGCCTTCGCTTAATGCTATGATTTCATCCTTCTTGATTTCCATATCATTAAATATGGTATCTCTCACAGCATAGGTTACTTGGCCTGTTTTTACATCCTTCACAGCATCAGTCATTGCCTTCACATTGTCATCTATGCTTGATTCTTCCTTAAAGGAAAGCATTGCTGTGATTCCTTGAGGTATGCTTTTGCTTGGAATCACATGAATATCCTTGTCTGATATTTCCTTTGCTTGTGTTGCAGCAAGAATTATGTTTCCGTTGTTAGGAAGGATAATAATATGGTCTGCATTTATATCCTTTGCTGCTTCTAAAATATCCTCCGTGCTAGGATTCATTGTCTGTCCGCCTGACAAGAAAACATCAACATTCAAATCAGAAAATACCTTTTGAATCCCGTCTCCCATTCCTATAGCTACAAATCCGTATTTCTTTTTTTCCTGATTCTTTTTATTTGAATTTTTAAATCTTTCTCTGAATTGCTCCTTCATGTTGTCGATTTTAATTTTCATAAGCTCGCCATATTTAACAGCAATTGCCAAAATCTGACCTGGATTGTTTGTATGTATATGGGTCTTGATTAATTTTTCATCGCCCACGCATACAATTGAATCACCCTTGTCATAAATTTTACTTAAGAATTCTTCCGGGCTTTTTGTGGGATTTTTTATAAAAAATTCTGTGCAGTAGGTAAATATTATATCATCCTCTGATGAAAATCCTGAAAGCTCCTTTTCGGTTTCAATAACCTGCAGTTCAACTTTTTCCTGTTTGATTTCAACGCCTTTTAATGCAGCCAAAGCTCCTTCTAATAGGAATACCAGACCTTTTCCGCCGGCATCCACAACATCTGCCTGCTTTAAGACCTTCAGCATTTCAGGGGTTCTGCTCAATGTATTTTTAGCTTGGTCAATTAAAATTTCTAGGAATACAGCTGTATCTTCGTATTCCGAATAAGAGACCATAGCTTTTTCTGCAGTTTCTCTTGCAACAGTAAGAATTGTACCTTCTACCGGTTTCATTACTGCCTTGTATGCTGTGTCAGAAGCTGATTTTAATGATTCCGCTATGAATTTGCAATCAATTTTTACTGCTCCCTTAAGTCCCTTTGCCATGCCTCTGAACAATTGTGATAATATTACACCAGAGTTTCCTCTTGCTCCCATGAGAGAACCATTTGCAGCAGCATCTGCTATTTGAGATATAGTGTTTTCATGAAGATTGTTAACTTCCTTCATTGCTGACTGCACTGTAAGATTCATATTAGTACCAGTATCTCCGTCAGGAACAGGAAATACATTTAGGGAGTCCACTATTGCCTTGTTGTTTTCCAGGTTCGCAGCGGCACCTAAAAGCATTTTTTTAAATGTAACATTATCTATATACTGAATTATCATTTTAGCCTCCTATTATTTTTGTACTCTGACACCTTGCACAAAAATATTCACATTCTCCACGTTTACTCCAGAAAAAGTTTCTACGCTGTATTTGATTCTTGAAATAATGTTATCTGCAACAACAGATATCTTCACGCCATATTGCAGTACTATATATAAGTCTATGTTTATTTTATCATCAATTGTTGTTACCTTAATGCCTTTTGTAAGCTGTTCTCTTTTAAGAAGTTCAAATATTCCTTGTGTTGCATTTCTTGATGCCATTCCTACAACACCGTAACATTCCATTGCAGCTAAACCAGCTAATGTTGCAAATACTTGATCATCTATAGTTACATTTCCATTTTCATTTAACATATTAACTGACATTTATTATCCTCCTATTTTTTAATTTCTTAAATAATATTTGATTAGTAAATTTATTATAACCTTTATATCAAAAATTTACAAATAAAATATAACCAGACTGTTTACAAAACTGACATTTTTTATTATACTAATTAAAAATTAATATTGCAATATTTATATTTTAATGGTAAACTTATTAAGTTAAATTGATAAGCAGATACTGCTTATACAAATCGTAAATAAAGACATAATGTTTTAAATAAATGGGAGGTGTAAGTATGGCTAAATTCTGTGAAGTATGTGGAAAAGGAACTATATCAGGTAACAGTATATCACACTCTGATAGAAAAAATAGAAGAACATGGAAGCCAAACGTAAGAAGAGTTACTGTTTTGGAAAATGGAGCTTCTGCAAAAAGATTTGTTTGTACAAGATGTTTAAGATCTAATAAAGTACAACGTGCTATATAAGGCAATAATAAATAGTGGCTATGAAGCCATTATTTTTTTGGATAAAAAAATAAATAATCAAATAAATAAGAAAAAAATAAAAAAACTTCTGACTTGATAAGTCAGTTTTTTTATATATTAAAGTAGTCTGAAAAGTGTGCTTCCTAAAATTACTAAAAGTATCCCCAAAATAAACATCCACATTTTAATAGGGAGAATCTGTACAATAATAATAGCTCCAATAACAGCAATCATGATACCGATAACTTCAGTAAATTTTATTTTTGGACCACATGGATTACATTTCTTTCTATGCTTAAAATAATTCATAATATCCCCCTTGAGCAATTTGCGAACGATTGGAGAACGTAGGAGAACAATTGCTATACAATTGTAAATAATACTATTCCAATTTTCGTACATACTTTATTACATTCTATTCATCAATACTAAAAAAGATACAATGAATTTTCAAATTCATTGTATCTTTTAACAAATGTTCAAAATAGTTCAACGATGACTCAACTAAGTTCACCTTGTGTTTAATTAAAACTCTGCATTCTTTGGAGTTCTTGGGAATGGAATAACGTCTCTGATGTTGCCCATACCTGTCAGGTACATGATGAGTCTTTCAAAGCCAAGACCATAGCCTGAGTGCTTAACTCCGCCGTATTTTCTTAACTCCAGGTACCACCACATTTCTTCCTTGGCAACTCCCATTTCATCCATACGCTTTTCAAGCATTTCAAGTCTTTCTTCTCTTTGGCTTCCACCAATGAGCTCTCCTATTCCAGGAACAAGAAGGTCCATAGCTGCAACAGTATTGTTGTCATCGTTCATTCGCATATAAAATGCCTTTATATCTTTTGGATAGTTTATAACAAACACCGGTTTTCCAAATATTTTTTCTGAAAGATATCTTTCATGCTCTGTTTGGATGTCAGTTCCCCACTGAACCGGATAATCAAAATTGTCATTGTTTTTCATCAATATTTCTATTGCATCCGTGTAATCAATTTTTCCAAATTCTGAATTTACTACATTGTTTAATTTGTCAATAAGTCCTTTTTCAACAAAGGAATTGAAAAATTCAATTTCTTCCTTCGCATTTTCCATTACGTAGCTTATAACATACTTAACCATGTCTTCAGCTAATTGCATGTTGTCGTTTATGTCTGCAAAGGCAATTTCAGGTTCAATCATCCAAAATTCTGCCGCATGTCTTGTCGTGTTTGAATTTTCAGCTCTGAATGTTGGACCAAATGTATAGACATTTTTAAATGCAAGAGCAAATATTTCAGCTTCTAGCTGACCGCTTACCGTCAGGTTAGCTGATTTTCCGAAAAAATCTTTTGAATAATCCGTCTTGCCGTCAACCTTCTCTATGTTGTCTAAATCAAGTGCTGTTACACGAAACATTTCACCTGCACCTTCAGCATCACTTGCTGTAATGATTGGTGGATGAGCGTAAACAAAGCCTCTTTCATTAAAAAATTTATGTATTGCAAATGCTGCTAAGCTTCTCACTCTGAATACAGCTGAAAATGTGTTGGTTCTTGGTCTTAAATGGGCAATTGTTCTTAGATATTCAAGGGAATGTCTTTTTTTCTGCAGTGGATAGCTTGAATCTGATACAGCTTCCATTGTTATCCTATTTGCTTTGATTTCAAATGGCTGTTTTGCTTCAGGAGTTAAAACTAATTTACCTTCAACAGTAATTGCACTGCCTGTTGAATATTTTCTTACTTCCTCAAAATTTTCTAAATTACTTTCAAATACTACTTGGATGTTTTTCATAAATGTACCGTCATTTAATTCTATAAATCCAAAATTTTTAGAATCTCTGATTGTTTTTATCCATCCTTCAACAACCACATTTTGGTCATCGTATTTTCCCGGAGATTTAAATAAATCTCTAATATCTGTTGCTTTCATGAATCCTCCTAATATTAATCTTTAGAAACAAAGACTAATGCAGTTCCTTTCTTTAATATAATTCTGCCTTCGCCATGTATAATCTCATTGCTTATTAAAAGTGCCGTCCCTCTTTGTACTTGAACATTGTTAAGTGGATATTTAAATCCTTCCAATGTAAGTCCTTCTAATTTTTCGGTAACAGGCACCAGTGAAACAAAATAATTTCTTTTATGTTTGATTTTAATGTCAGTATTATCTGATATTATACTTATATAATTATTATTGTCAATTATTTCTAATTTAATCCCTTGGTGATGGTATTTTTCAAGAAGCTGAATATTAGCCAAAGTATGGTCAAGCCTTGTTCCTGTTGCTCCTGTCAATATTACATGCTTAAAACCCTTCTTAACAGCATATTCAACTGCCAACTCCATATCCGTATAATCCTTCACAGATGGGAATGTAACTGTCTCTATGTTTAATTTTTTGTAGTATTCTAAGACAGAAGAATCAACTGAATCAAAATCACCAAGTATCAAGCTGGGACGAAGATTAAGATTTTCTACCTTTTCAAGTCCACCGTCTGCACATATGACATAATCCACATTAATATTTTCTATAAATTTTTTATCGATATCATTTCCATTGCCTATTATTAAAGCTGCCATTTATTTCTCCATAACTTTTTTAAACTTCATGGTTTCAGCTACAACATCCTTTGCTTTGTAAATTGCAGAGCCTGCAACAATTACATTTGCTCCCCAGCTAAGAACTTCCTCCAGATTGTCAGCTGTTACTCCTCCATCTATTTCAACATCAATGTTTAAGTTATAATCCTTAATCATTTGATTCAATTCTTCAAACTTGTATTTAACGTTTTTAATTAAGCTTTGACCCCCAAATCCGGGGTTGACGCTCATAATTAAAACCATGTCCACATCCCTTATGATGTTCTTCAATAATGAAACAGGTGTTGCAGGGTTTATTGAAACACCTGCTTTAATTCCAAATGATTTTATTTTTTGTATTGTCCTATGGAGATGTATGCAGGCTTCCTGATGCACGGTTATGATGTCTGCTCCTGCATTGTAGAAATCTTCTATGTATTTGTCAGGATTTTCAATCATTAAATGCACATCAAAGGTAAGAGGTGTCACTTTTCTTAAACTTTTTACAACATCATGTCCAATTGTAATATTAGGAACAAAATGTCCGTCCATTACATCTATATGTATATAGTCTGCCCCTCCTGTTTCTACAAGCTTAATATCTTCACCAAGCCTTGAGAAGTCAGCAGACAAAATAGAAGGCGATAGTTTATTCATTTTTCCTCCAGTTAATAAATTTTTATCTTGTGTATTTCTTCTAGCAATCTTACGTAGTTGTTATATCTTGTTTCACTGATTAAGCCGTCATTGACTGCATCCTTTATTACGCAGTCAGGCTCCTTGTAATGAAGGCAGTCTGCAAACCTGCAGCCTGAATCTATTTTTTTTATATCAGGATAATATTCCTTGAGATCATATTCGCCAATACCTTCTAATTCAAAGGAGCTGAAGCCCGGAGTGTCAACAACATATCCTCCAAAATCAAGCTTGTATATTTCTGCATGTCTTGTTGTGTGCTTGCCTCTTTTTAATTTGTCGCTTATTTCTCCTGTTTTCAATTGAAAATCCGGTTGCACCGCATTCATTATGGAAGATTTTCCTACTCCTGAGGGACCTGAAAACACGCTTAATTTATCCTTTAATATATCCTTTAGCCTATTTAATGAATTTTCATCATATTTGCTGGTGAATAATACCTTGTAATCCGTATTGATAAAATTATTTTCGATTTGTTTTTTAAGTTTTTCATCAGCTAAGTCACATTTGTTAAAACAAATAACCGGCTTTAAATTATTTGTTTCGGCTGCAATTAAAAGTTTGTCTAGCAAGAGAAAACTAGGTTCGGGATTAATGACAGCAAAAAATATTAAAAGCTGCTCAGCATTGGCAACAGGAGGCCTCACCATTTCATTGGTTCTGTCCTTTATTTCTTCAATGTAGCCTTGATTTTCATCTTCCTCAGTCAATCTGATTAAAACCCTATCACCTACAAGAGGCTTTATGTTTTTTAATCGGAACAAGCCTCTTGCTCTACATTCAACTAATTTGCTCCCAGTATCTACGTAATAATTTCCCCCTACACCTCTAATGATGATCCCATCAATCATAAATTCTCCTATTCAAACTTAATTTCAGCTCTTTCATAAAGTTCATTATCTATATAAATTTCATACACTTCCGTTCCTGAACCTTCAATATTGATTATAATGCTTTGTTCCTTTGTGTCAACTTCCTGAGAATAAATTATTTCTCTTCCGCCATCAGTAATCTTTTGCACTACCACGGTGACTTTTTCTTTATTTGTAGGCAAGGTGATGGTCAATGGATATGTTCCAGAAACAGGTTCGTCTCCAGGCTCAGTTCCAGGCTCTTCATCAACAGGAGGTTCTTCCACTGGCTTTCCTGAGCTTACTGTCATCCAGATAGCTGTCCCTTCAGCCACTTCCTGATCTGCCCCTACGCTTTGTCTTAAAACCAATCCTTTTTCAACTTCTTCACTTGGTTCTTCTGTTACTTCGCCAACTGTCAGACCATATTGAACAATCATGAGCTTAGCGGTTTCCAATTCAAGATTTACTAAATTAGGCATTCTCACATAGGTTATCTTAGGTCCAATACTCACTACATAGTCAACTGCATCATTTTCATTGGAAGGTGAATTAGCAAGTGGATATTGTTCCATAATTTGACCTGATGGCACTCTGTCTGAATTTGCTTCTGATACCTTGCCTTCTTTGAGTCCCGCATCTGATAATATAATTCCTGCCTCTATTGCATATCTTCCAATTAAGTTTGGAACGGTTATGGCTTTTTCACCCTTGCTCACAACAACTTCCACAGGATAATTTTCCTTGAGCTTCGAGCCTTCATCGACGCTTTGATCTATTACCTTGCCTTCATCGTATTCATTGTTATACTCTCTGTTAGCAACCTTGAAGCTAAGACCTAAATCCTCAATTATCTTTTTTGCTTCTTCTTCGTTTCTTCCAAGCAAATTAGGTACTGTAACCTCAGGCACATACATGATGGCCTTTAAAGCTATTATTCCTCCAACAACTGCTACTATTAGGGCACTTAAAACAGCAGCAATAGTAATATTCCTGTTCCTTTTATTTTTTTCTCTGTCTTCCTTTTTATTCACGTTATCTTTTTTCCTATTCTTATTTTCTTCCTCTAAGTCTTCTCCAAAAAAACTCTTAAAAGCCTTATCAGAATTTTCATCAATTATATCTATATTTATTTCATTATTATCATTTAAGTCAGAATTTATTACCGGTATTACCATGGTTGGAGAATCAATTATTTCAACATCGCTATTTTCAGCTGGATTGAATCCGTTTAAGATATCAATTTTTTTAATTAATTCTTCAACATTTTGAAACCTGAAGCTTTGATGCTTTTCCAGACATTTCATAATAATATCCTCTAAACCTTTGGATATTTGCAGGTTCTTAACCTTTTTAGATGGAGGTATGGGTTTTTCCTGTATTTGCTTCATTGCAACAGAAATATGATTGTCAGCATCAAAAGGAACAACTCCTGTTATCATTTCATACATGACAATACCTAAAGAATATATGTCAGACTTATCATCCACATATCCTCCTCTTGCCTGCTCAGGTGAAAAATAATGTACTGAGCCTATTACATTTGAGGTATTATTTATAGTTGAGCTGGTAGCTGCTCTCGCAATTCCAAAATCAGTTACCTTGGCGATTCCTTCTTCAGTTATAAGTATGTTGTGAGGTTTAATGTCTCTATGAACAATATTGTTGGTATGCGCGTGCTTTAAAGCTTCAGCAACCTGTCTGGAAATTCTTAATGTTTCCTGTTCGGTGAGTCTTCCCTTTTTTTGGATATACTTCTTAAGAGTTTCACCCTTAACTAATTCCATTACTATATAATAAATATCTTCTTCAATTCCTGTGTCATAAATATTTACTATATTAGGATGAGTCAGACTTGCAGCAGACAATGATTCCTGTTTAAACTTTGCAATAAATTCAGGGTCAGAGGTCAACTCATCTCGAAGTACCTTTATTGCAACGTAGCGGTTTAAAACTCTGCACTTAGCCTTGTAGACTATTGACATGCCTCCGCCACCTATTTTTTCTATTATTTCATATCTATTTCCTAATATTTTACCTATCATAAATTTCACCTCTAGTGATATTATCAACAATAATGATAGTAATATTATCAGTTCCTCCATTATCGTTGGCAAGCTTTATTAATCTATGTACACTTTCTGAACATCCGTATTCTTTTATGGTGCTTAAAATTTTCTCATCAGTCAAATGTGTGGTCAATCCGTCTGTACACAGCAAAATAACATCATTGTGAGACAACTCAATTTCAAAAATGTCAGCCTGTACATATTCCTCACTGCCGACAGCTCTTGTAATTACATTTCTCTTTGGATGATGCTTTGCTTCTTCTAATGTTATTTTTCCATCCTTCATCAGTTCATGCACATAAGTGTGGTCTTCGGTTATTTGCATTATTTCGTCATTTTTTATAAGGTAAGCCCTACTGTCTCCCACATTTGCAATGTAGGCAACATTTAAATTCAAGTCAATAACTGCCATTGTTATGGTTGTTCCCATTCCTGAGCATTCTTCCTTGCACAAGGATTCTTCTCTTACCTTTTTATTTGCTTCTTCAATGCTTGCAATTATAAATGAAGGAGCCTTGAATGATTCATCAAGAGAGCTTTTTTTAAAGATTTCTCTTATTGTTTCAATTGCAATTGAACTTGCTACCTCTCCAGCCTTATGACCGCCCATTCCATCAGCAACAGCATAAAGATTAAACTTGTCAGTTTCTTCGACTATTAAATTGTCTTCATTGTTTTCTCGCATTAATCCTTTATTCGTTTCGCAGTATGACCTCATAAAGCACCTCAAATTTTAAGATAGTTATTTCTAAGCTGTCCGCATGCAGCATTGATATCACTTCCAAGTTCTCTTCTTACAGTTACATTTATACCTTTATCCGAAAGAAGCTTTTTAAATCTTTCAATGTCAAGATTTTCTGATGGCTTTATGTTAGCTTCCTTAACATAATTGCATGGTATTAAATTGACATTAGCTAATTTTTTCTTTAAAAGATTTGCAAGCATTTCTGCATCCTCAGGGCTGTCATTGAAATCTTTAATCATGATATATTCAAATGTAAGTCTTCTTCCTGTTTTCTCCACATAGTAATCACAAGCTTTTAAAATCTCGTTTAGTTTATATTTTTTTGCAATAGGCAATATTTCTTCTCTTTTTTCTTGGGTTGCTGCATGAAGTGATATTGCCAAAGTTATTGGAATATCTTCATCTGCCAGGCTGTAAATCTTGGGAACTATGCCGCAGGTTGAAAGAGTAATTTTCCTCATGGAAATATTCTGTCCTCTTTCGTCATTTATCAGCTTTAAAAATTTAAGTACATTGTCATAATTGTTAAGAGGTTCCCCTGAACCCATGATTACAACATTGGATATTTTTTCTTTGGTATCTTTTTGGATTAAGTAAATTTGTTTAAGCATTTCTGCTGCTGTCAAGCTTCTTAAATAACCATTTTTTGTTGAAGCGCAAAAAAGACAACCCATTTTGCACCCCACCTCTGATGAAATGCATGCGGTATTGCCAAATTTATATTTTAAAAATACACTCTCCACAACATTGCCGTCTTCAAACTTAATGACGTATTTTTTTGTTTCATCCAATTTTGATTCAAGCTTTAATTCAATTGAACCTAAAGTAAAATTAAAAATTTTGCTTAAATCTTCCTTTGTTTTTTTAGATATGTTTGACATACCTTCAAAATCATCAACAGTCTTGTTGTGCATCCAGTCAAATATTTGTTTTGCCTTAAATTTTGGTTCTCCAGCTTCAACGAGAGCTTTTTCCAGCTCTTCAAAGCTTAAATCATCTATTTTTCTCATAGTTACCTTCTATAAAAATTTTATTATATAAATAAAATTATATCAAATTATATCACAACCTTTTTATTTTCGCAATAAAAAAGCCATCCATACTGTGAATATGCGGATAAATTTCAATATAACCGTTTTTTGCGGTTGTGAAACATTCATCAACTTGGTTGGATATGTCCTCCAACATAAAATTCTTGTTATTATTTAAGAACTCATTAATTAGTTCGATGTTTTCTTCTCTATTTGTGGTGCAGGTTGAATAAACAAGATTGCCGTCAGCCTTTAAATATTTTGCAGCATTTTCCAATATTTTATATTGAAGCTTTCTAATTTCCTTTAAATCCTCATCCGTATTTTTATATTTTATTTCCGGTTTTCTTCGTATTATTCCAAGTCCTGTGCATGGAACATCAGCGATAACGTAATCTGCTTTGCCGATTAGGCTATCATCAAGCTTTGTGGCGTCGTACTCTTCAGTTGTTACAATGGTTATGCCAAGCCTTTTTGTTTCTTTTTCTATCAAGGACAGTTTTCCGGAATATATGTCCCTGCTTATTATTTTTCCGGTATTGTTCATTATTTCTGCAGCATTAAGTGTCTTTCCTCCCGGAGCAGCACACATGTCTATCAAAAGACTGTCTTCTTTTGGATTTAATATCTGCCCTGCAAACATGGAGCTTTCACTTTGAATGGAAAATAGTCCATTTTTATATTCATCTGATTTATCTATTTCAAAAGGATTTTCTATAATTAATCCCTTATTAGCATATTTACATTTATATGCCTTTATACCTTTTTCTTCAAAGAGTTTAATTAACTCATCTCTCTGTATTCTGAGTGTATTTACTCTAATCTCCAAAGGTGCTTCAGTATTATTTGCTATTAAAACCTGTTCTACTTCCTTACCAAATTGCTTTTTCCATTTATTTATTAATTCCTTTGGATATGAATATTTAATACTTAAATATTCATCATGAGGCAAATTAAGTATTTTTACTTCAAGATTATCCTTATTGCGCAATATATTTCTGAGTACAGCATTAACAAATTTTGAAGCTCTTATGTTACCTTTGTCTTTAATATATTGGACGCTTTCATTTACAACTATGTTTTCATGAGATTTATCTAAAAAGAATATCTGATATACTGCTAATCGGAGCACAATTAAAACATCCATTTCCATTTTCTTTGTTTTTGTAACAGATACTTCATTGATAATCCAATCTATAAATAATAAATTTTCAATAACTCCTAAAACCGATTTACGGTACAAAGAAAGAAACCTATGATCAACATTTTTCATATCATTGTTTATTACAATGTTTGAATAGGATTTATCCTTAAATATTTTTTTTAACGTTTCAATAGCCTGTGTTCTGTAGCTGTTGTTCATAATACCCTCTTTGTAATATTAGCTCTTGAAGAATCTCATTAAAAGCATTTTATTATATCATTAATATAACCAAATAACAAAGAATATTTATAGCAATAATGATAAACCTTCAGTATAGGTACTGAAGGTTTAATTAAACAATAAACAAAATTATTGGTGCAAAATACTTTCCAAACTACAATTGTTTATATCATTATATCCAAAAACGTCACAAAAATACTTTATCACAAGATCATTCATCATATTTAAATCTAATTCTTTGTTTAATAAGCCTTTTAATGAAATGACACCTTTATCTTGTATACCGCACGGGATTATCCATTTAAAATGGTCAAGATTTGTATTAACATTAAATGCAAAGCCATGCATTGTCACCCATCTTTTAATCAAGACACCTATGGCAGTAATCTTATTGTTATCAACCCAAACTCCTGTATATTTCATGTCTTTTCTGTATGCTTCTATATTAAATTCTTCTTTTAATAATTTAATTATAACGTCTTCTAACATGCTTACATATAGATTTAAGTCTTTGCCATGATTGGCAAGGTCAATAATTGGATATCCTACAATTTGTCCTAATCCATGATAAGTTACATCACCGCCACGATTTACATAATGAATTTTCACATTGTTTTCATTAAGAAATTCTTGTGGTACAATAATATTATCATTGCTACCGCTTCTTCCAACTGTAATAACCGGAAGATGCTCTAATAAAAGCAAAGTGTCATCAATGGCTTTATCTTGTCTTAGTTTTACAATTTCCTGCTGTATTTTATAAGCTTCATCATATTCTATCTGACCTAATTTAACAATATTGAGTTGCATTTACTTCTCCTTACTTATATGCTCTTAATGCTTCTTCTGCTTTATATGAACTTCTTACTAATGGACTGCTGGCAATATATTTAAAGCCCTTTTCTTGTCCAACCTTTTTATATTCTGCGAATTTTTCAGGTGTTACATATTCTTTAAGTTCTATGTGAATTTCTGATGGACGAAGATATTGACCTATGGTGAATATATCACACTTTACCTTAAGAGAGTCATCCATGACTTCATAAACCTGTTCATCAGTTTCACCAAGTCCAACCATAATACCTGTCTTAGTGATTATATGAGGAGCCTTTTCTTTAACATATTGAAGAACATGAAGTGATCTTTCATAATCAGCTTGCGGACGCACATCAGCATAAAGATATTGAACAGTTTCAATATTATGATTGATAACATTTGGATTTGCATTAATAACAATGTCTAAATTTTCATGAACGCCTTCTAAATCCGGTATGAGAACCTCTATTGTTGTATCTGGATTTATATTTCTTACTGCTTCTATAGTTTTTGCAAAGTGAGCAGCACCACCATCAGGCAAATCATCTCTTGTAACACTGGTAATAACCACATGTTTTAAACCAAGTTCTTTTACAGCTTGTGCCAAGTTTGCTGGTTCTTCGGGATCTACTTCTGTCGCATGACCATTTGAAACATTGCAGAATCTGCAGTTTCTTGTGCAAACACTTCCAAGAATCATGAACGTTGCTGTTTTTTTCTTGAAACATTCACCTAAATTAGGGCAGTTTGCTTCCTTACAAACTGTATTAAGTTTTAGATTGGCCATCATATTGCTGACTTCATCTACTGCTTCCTTATTATAATTAACCTTTAGCCATTCGGGTAACTTTCTTGCCATTTTATCACCTCATCATTCTGTTTCTATTTCTGCTATTATTTCGTCTACTTTTATATTGTCTCCGTCTTTATAATATAATTTTACTAATTTTCCATCTTCATCACTTTCAACTTCACTAACAACTTTTTCAGTTTCAACTTCAAAAAGTACATCGCCTTTTTTTACATCATCCCCAGGTTGCTTACATAAAGTAACCAATAAACCACTTTCCATATTAGCGCTAAGCTTTGGCATTTTAATTAATTTTATCATGTTTCCTCCTAAGTTAGAAAAAGCAATCAGCTAATTCTTCAAAATTTATATTTCTTTTAAGAGACCTGAGCTCTTTAAGTTTATTTATAGCATGTAAGTAATAATATTTATATAATATAATAGCATTTTGGTATATTTGTTACAACATTTATTTCGATTGTCAAATAATTAATTATTTTGAAATCGAGAAATCAGTTTTAAAAAGAGAACAATAGGTTAATTTTAACCTTTTTTAAAATAAAATCTGCATTTAATCGCTGTTTGTGCTGACATGGTCGTTTTTAGTTTTTATGTTTATACATTTGTTTATTTTTATATTTTGATTTTTTTATGCTATTTATTATATGAAGGAAAAATAAAATTGTCGAATAGTATATTCTACATCGGGAATATGATATGTCTTTAAACAAGAAAAGTATTAATTTAAATCTTAAACCAATTTATAAAGATTTACCTGTGTCTTTCTGCTTGTGTCTTTCAAATCTATGATTTTATCCTCTATACTGATTTCATTTCTTTGATATTTTTACCAAGTCAAATGTGCTACAATATCAGCCACAGAATTTATTAAGCCATGAGTTATCATAGTTGTACCAATACTTTTGGAACGCCATACTAATAACCCCAAAATTAATGCTGAGACAGGAACAATAATAAAGAAAGAATAATTATTTTCCCCTAAATAGCGGATATGACCTAGCATGAATAATGCCGCCTGAAATAAACATATCCACGAATCCCTCCAGTTCGCTTTTTTTAAGAATCCCCATAAAAGACCTCTGAAAAGAGGTTCTTCAGTAACAGCAGCCCTATTTAACTGAATAATAAAAGAACCCACAAAATAATAGAATGAAGGGTAAATTGAATTTCTTCCTCCACCTTGAATACTTAATACATTCCCCATCAGTACACCAACACAAAGACCTGTAATAACTGCAATCAATAGCCATAGCAATACTTCTTTGACGCTTTTTTTACGTAATTTCGGCCGTGCAAGGAGTAATGTGAGTAATAATAAAATGGAAATTGCAATTTTAAATGAATTGAGCTGTATCGAACCTGTTATTGTGACTTTAATTAATAAGTACTTGCTCAAAAGTTCAGCAATAGGTGCAATAATTAATATGAAAAGCGAAAAAAGATCTATATTATAATCAGAAAGAAAATCACGTTTTAGTATAATTAAAAAAGCAGTTATCAAATATGTCCCATTATAAAGTATATTACGACCTACACTGATTGAGACTGGAATTTTATTATAAACTATTAAAATAACGAATGGAATTTGTAAAAAAATAAGTCCCAATAGCAGTAATAAGAAAATATAATTTGATATTCTATCTTTAGTCGGTATTGTTTTCATAATACTTTTCCTTTCAAATTCTATAAGTCAGATTTACTCAGCTATTACTCATGATATAATTATTGGCTTGTATCTTATACATCTCTGAATATTTTCCGTTTAGACGCATAAGCTTTTCGTGTGAACCTGATTCTAATAGCAAACCGTTTTCTATAAAGAAAATTCTATCAACATTCTTTATATTTGCTAGCCTATGAGATATTAGTATAATTGTTTTATCTGTTGTAAAATTAAGAACTGAATTAAAAATTTCATTCTCAGCAATAGGGTCCAATGAACTTGATGGCTCATCCAATATTATAATATTACTATTTCGGGCATATATCCTAGCTATAGCAAGTTTTTGCAATTCCCCTCCTGAGAAAATTACCCCCGTTTTTTCAAACTCTCTATTTAAAACAGTATGTATACCTTCAGGTAATGAATGTATTTTATCATACAATCCAACATATTTTAGTGCATCATTAATTATTTTTTCATCTTCGCCATAGTTTATAATTGGACGCATTAAAACATTTTCAGCTATTGATAAAGAAAATGTTTGGTAATCTTGAAAAATAATGCCTATATTATCCCTCAAAGAATTAATACTATAGTTTCCACATTCAAGATCATTTAAAATTATTTTTCCCTCGGTTGGATCATATAGGCGAGCTATCAGTTTTATAATAGTACTTTTTCCTACTCCATTACGCCCTACAAATGCGACTCTCTCACCCGAAGCTATTTTAATATTAATATTTTTTAAAATACTTTTACTTGTATTTGGATAAGTAAATGACACATTTTTAAACTCAATAACTGGATTTTTTGCTACTTCATTTTTGCAAATGTCCTTACATATTTGAGATTTGTAACTCATAAATTCAATAAAATTTTCAATATAGATACTATGCTCATAAATCTGAGAGAAAGAAGTCAAGGTTTGTGAAATCTGTTGAGCAAGTTGCTGTGAACTACTAAACAAAGCTATAAAATCGCCGATATTTAAATCTTTATTCATGACTTTGTATGCTAAGTACAGCATTATTGCAGCATTAAATAAAACATTTAATATTTCTTGTACTTGATAGTATTTAGAAAGTTTTTTGCCATAAATACATGTAAGAGAAATTAGTTTATCAAAAGCCTTATTAAAATTATTTAATATTACATTTGGAAATTCACAAAAAAGTCGAAGTTCTTTCGCGTATTCTTTTAAATAAAACAATCGTTTTACATATTCGGATTCACGTTGATATGGAATTTTATCCATGTAATATTTGTGTTGGATATCTATTGTTTTAGTATTTATATAAAAGGTTACTATCACATTAGCAACTACCACTAACAGTATAATAGAAGTAAAAGAACTGATTAAAGCAACAAGTGATGCTATTCCAAATATACTTCCGATAAAAGTGGAAAATGTATTTAATACGGCAAGGGCTCTGGCGTCTGACTGTTGAAGAGCTGTACTAAATTTATTATAAAACTCAACATCCTCATAGCATTCCAAATCTAATTCCAATGTTTTATTAAAAATTTCGGTTTGCATTTTTTGGTTTAATATTTGCGTGTTTCGCGGGATAACTCTTTGTAGTATCCATATACTAAAGAATGAATAACAAATATTAAATAAGAGAAATATTAACATAATTGATAAAACTAATTTAAAATCAACACCGTCTGTAATTGAATTAATAATAAATCTTGTAAACAAGATATAAAATATTGGTATAATGCTTGATAAAATAGATTTTATTATTGTGATAAATATATGGTTTGGACAAAACTTGGCAATATACTTCAACATAAAAAGGTTATTCTTAATAATTTTATTCATTTACTATTCCCCTTGTAAACTTAAATACCAGAAACAAGAAGGTGCCAGTGCCAGCACCACTAGTTTAGAGTAATATATAATCGTACTATTCTTTTTGAATCATATGCTATTACTATGTTTCGACTAAATATATTTATTTACAATAATGTTTGAGTATCAATAGACAACAGACCTACTATATCTTTGCATACGGCTGTACAACTTTCTCTACATGACCCTGAACATTCATAAACACAAGAGTATCCACAATCTACGCACATTGGTAATATATCCATTACAAATTCCTCCTTTTAAAAAATAAACAAACAGTTATATGGATGTATGGCACTACACATTCACCCTTCCTGAAATGTCATTAGAACAATTTCATACAACTATTCTACCATCACTTTATTTATATCAAAATTTACAAAATACTGTTCACCACTTACCATTTATACTTTTTGTTTCACTCCACCATTTTTAACAAACTAATAATTTTTGAATAGTCCATTACTAATTTATTATATCAATACTGATAATTGTGAAAATAAATTAAACTTACTTTATTTAAATTTTTGATATGAAAAGAATATAAAAAGCTCACCACGTAAAATGAGCTATATTATCAGCAACAGAATTTATTAAGCCATGAGTTATCATAATTGTACCAATACTTTTGGAACGCCATACTAATAACCCCAAAATTAATGCTGAGACAGGAACAATAATAAAGAAAGAATAATTATATTTCCCCAAATAATAAATATGA
Source organism: Sedimentibacter sp. (assembly GCA_050173715.1). GTDB lineage: Bacteria > Bacillota > Clostridia > Tissierellales > Sedimentibacteraceae > Sedimentibacter. The sequence goes on along the minus strand of JBFXKO010000003.1, from coordinate 136,219 downwards.
CCTAATATGAATAATGCCACCTGGAATAAGCATATCCGCGAATCTTTCCAGTTCATTTTTTTTAAGAGTCCCCACAAAAAACCTCTAAAAAGGGGTTCTTCAGTAACAGCGGCATTACTTAACTGAATAATAAACGAACCAAAAAAATAATAGACTGAAGGGTGATTTGGATTTCTTCCTCCGCCTTGGATGCTTAATACGATCCCCATCAGTACACCGGTACACAGGCCTGCAATAACCGCAATCAATAACCATAACAATGTTTCTTTCATGCTTTTCTTACATAATTTGGGCCGGGCAAGGAGTAATGTAAGTAATAATAAAATGGAAATTACAATTTTAAATGAATTGGGCTGTATCGTACCTGTTATTGCGGCTTTAGTTAATAGGTACCCGCTCAGGATTTCGGCAACAGGCGCAATAATTAATATGAAAAGCGAAAAAAGATCTATATTATAATCAGACAGAGAATTGCGTTTTAGTATAATTAAAGCAGCGGTTATCAAGTATGTCCCGTTATAATATATATCATGAGCTACGCTGACTAAGATTCGAATTTTATTATAAGACATTAAAATAACGAATGGGAATCGTAAAAAAATAAGCCCCGATAGCAGTAATAAGAAAATATAGTTTGATATTCTGTCTTTAGCAGGTATTGTATTCATAATACTTTTTTCCTTTCAAAGAAAGATTCGTTATTATATAGCTGTATGTACAAACTTTGAATTAACAATGAATTTTATAAATAAAAAACAAAATATTGGTATACTATTTGATATTATTGTGGCAAATATTCAGCAATTGCTTCAGGTTATTGAAAAAGCTTACCAGCTAATAACCATAATAATGTCCACTCTTCCTTCTTTTTAATTTATCAAACCAGATACCCTAATTACCTCTACACCCCTGTTTTCTAAATCCTTTAGAAATATATTCATACCAATTGAATCACATCCCATGTGTCCCATTGAAATTATATTGACATGTTCTTTACTTCTGCATCTATTTATTAGATTAGTAGGTGCATACATACAAATAATAGTTTTTATATCATAATCAAAGTATGTATTAAATATTTCTTCATCAGGGCTACACGTCATTAATATTGCTAATTTTCCTACTCTATCATCTTTATCACCTATCACAATTTTAGCTGGCAAGAGAGAATTTTTAATCTCATTAATCCCATTTAGAAGACTAACCACCTCATAGATAGATGTCTTTTCTAAATCATTAAAGTAGTTATTTAAGTAACACTTAATATATCCTTCTGTAATTATATCAATAGGAGTATGTATATTTACATACGGTATATTAAATAGTCTGGATATAGACGAAACCCTATCATAATTATAATCAACATATTCGTTTTCAAGAGAAGTTATTTTATTTAAAATTATTTGCTCTGCTACAGACTTAGGTATACCATTAGATATCATTTTATCTAATTGAAGAATTAAATCTTTGTGCATATTAATTACAGTTGAATCAATAGTTGGATGATGCCCTATAATGCAATTTGCATAAATACTATTTGCAACTATTACTTCAGGAATTCCCATATCAATTCCGGCTAATATTTTATCTACTTTTAAACTTTTATCTTTACAAACAATAATCGAGTCGTTAGTCAGTTTACTAAGACCAGACATTTTAAGTACAATTTGCTCAATATCATTAATAGTCATTTATTTACCTCCATTTTAATATATAAATTTATTAAACTATGTCAAAGATTCTGAATAAAACTTCACATCAATTCGATATATCATCGAACATATAAGCAATACTATTCCTGAAGCAATAAAAATTGTATTAGGACTAAACGACTCAACTAAAAAACCTGACAACCCTCTTGATATCATTAAAATTATAGATGTTGTCATTATATAAATTCCCGAAACACGCCCTACATAGCTTTTATTTGACATTGTAACAATATTTGAACCTATTAATATTACCACTATTGTTCTAAAAAAAGCGCCAAATGCCCAGAATAAAGAAGTAATTAAAAAATCTTTACAAATTCCTAATATCGTTACAGATATCCCCATTAAGAATACAGATGAAATAATTACCTTGATAGATTTTTCAAATTTTATTTTAGATAACATAGCTCCTGCCAAAATAAATGCAAATATTGAGAATGATTTCAAATACCCATAATATTGAGTAGGTAGACTCAAATATTCCCTTATGTAAAAAGGAAGTGCTACATCGAACATAGCGAGACAAAAATTCATAATAGATATTATCGATATTAATTTTATTAGAGTACTTCTTTGAATTATATAAACAAATCCTTCTTTTGAAGAATTAATAATTGTTCCCATTATTTCTTTAAAAGTTTTCATTTTATTATCTTTATTTCTGTTATCATCTAAATTAATCTTACCGACAAAAAGACTTGTAATAAAATAGCATAATGAGGTGATTAATAATGGTACCGAATATCCTACTAATATAATCATTGAAGTACAAATGGAAGGAGCTATCAAAGATATTAGAGATTGAGTGGTAGTCATAAAAGAACGAAATTTTGAATATGATTCATTTTTTATAATATATTTAGTTGATGCAGTAAATGAAGGCATATATAATTTTGAACAGCTTTCTAATAAAAATAAAAAAAGACAAAGTATATAAACTGAGAAATTTTCTGTAGCTGTTAAAAACGTAAGAATAATCATTATAATGCCTTGTAAACTTGCCATTATAACCATAATTTTTTTCTTTTCAAATGCATCTGAAAATGATCCTCCAAATACTGAAAAGATAACACCAGGAATTGATATTATCATTAGCAAGATACCCGTTGTTCTAGCAGAATTAGTCAATTCTATTACCATTAACATAATTATAATATCATCAATGGAATCTCCAAAAGTTGAAAATAAACTTGCAAGCCATAGTTTTACAAAATTTCTATTTTCAAAAAAATCAATATTTAAAATTTTTTTATTCATTATTATGTCCCCCAACTCCAAAAAACTATATTATCATGTTCATTAATAGATTTTGACTTTATACCTTCCATCCTTACGGAATATCCTGCAATTTCATACCCGTTTTCTAAAAAAATCGTTAAAATCTCCTTATTTATAATATGAATATATTCCAACGATAAATGATAACTTTATGTTTTTTTATATATTAATTTAATCATAAACGAATAAATAAAAACTATAATAGCTAGCCGAAACGGCATAATTATATAATCTGAATAATAAAGAACCGGCAATGAAAATAAAATTATCAGAAAACTTCTAAGTGTAATATATGTCTTCGTATCGAGTAATTTAAACGGAAATAAAATTGTTGATATATAAGCCGAATTGAATACTCCTATAATAATCTTAATTATCTCACTCATTTTCGCATTCCAAACCTTTATTTATAATCCAATTACTAAGCTCCCTAATATTATCCTCTGTACCTATTAAATTATCTCCTGATTCCAGCCTGATAACATTATCTTTAGTATCTACATATTTAATATAATCTTTATTTACTATGGTACCTCTGTTAATCCAATGAAATCTGTCATCCAGCTTGTCCATTAATGAACCTATATTATACAGTACCTTATATTCATTCTTAAAATAGCAAGGAATTGCCACAACGGATAGGCGGTTGGCTCCCTTAAAAGGGAGATAATATGGTTACTTAAGGAGATTTATTTACCTTCGGGACTCATAGTAGCGATTATTGCCTTGTTTAACAACAAGCGAAAATAGATTTTTATACATAAAAGGGAAACCGGAGTATAAAAAAAATCAACCGCCAAGTTTTCCCCAACTTCGGTTGATTTTTAATCAAACACTAGGGAACTAACCGTTTATTCGGCAGTTCCTTTTATTTAAGTTAATTATAAAGTAACTAGTAAATATTGTCAAGCGATTTGGCACATTTTCAGGTGTTTTTTAATGCAGAATAAGATGGCAGCTTATATTATTTATAATTTTTTCTCAATTCAGCACAATACGTTCCGGGAATTTGTTACCTCTCAAATATGCTTCCACCGTCATTTTATTTTTACCAGGCATTTGAATTTCTTTTAATATTATAACCCCGTCAGCTGCTGCAACATATATTCCTTCATTATCAGCTTTTAACACATAACCTGGTAGATAATTTGTTCTTTCAGTAATATATTTTGATTCATACACTTTAACAGACTTGTCATACAGTATAAAATATGCTGTTGGCCAGGGTGATAGTCCCCTAATTAAATTATGAATATCTCTAGCGCTATAACTCCAGCTAATCTTTCGATTTTCAATATTAAACATAGGAGCATAAGTTGAAATAGAATCGTCCTGCTTTTGTGGAACTATTTCATTTTTCTCCAATTTATTTAGTGTTTCTATCAATAAGTCTGCACCCTTGTGCATTAAAACATCATGGAGTTCTCCCACATTCATTTCTTCGTCTATTTCTACTTCTGATTTTAACAACATATCTCCGGTATCTAAGCCCACATCCATTTTCATGGTTGTAACACCTGTATGAGTTTCACCGTTAATAATAGCCCAATTTAATGGAGCTGCTCCTCTTAGCTTAGGCAAGAGAGATGCATGAACATTTATGCAACCATACTTTGGAAGCTCAAGAATTTCCTTGCTCAATATTTGTCCGTATGCCACAACTACTATCACATCAGGATTAAGCTGTTTCAACACTTCTATATTTTCTTGTTTTTTTATTTTATCCGGCTGAAAAACTGGCAAATTAAGCTGCTCTGCAGCTTCCTTAACCTCAGATTTCTTAAGTTTTTTTCCTCTGCCTGAGGGTTTGTCAGGCTGTGTTACTACAAGCTTTATGTCATGACCATTTTCGTGAAGCTTTTTTAAAGTTGGAACTGCAAATTCCGGTGTTCCCATAAAAATAACATTCATATTATCACCTATTTATTTTTTACTCTATCTACAAACAATATACCTTCTAAGTGGTCTATTTCATGACATATTGCCCTTGCAAAAAGCTCCTCTGCCACCAGCGTTACAGGTTCACCATTTTCATCTGTATATTCCACAGTAACCTGCATTGGTCTTTTTACAATTCCCTTTTTTTCTTTCACGCTTAGACAACCTTCCTGCCCAACCTGCTCTCCTGATTTTTCAACAATCTTTGGATTTATCATTTTATATACACGACCGTCTTCCACATCTATAACAACGGCGCGCTTCAATATTCCAACCTGTGGTGCTGCAAGTCCCACTCCTTCATGAGCATACATGGTTTCTACCATATCATCAAGAAGCATTCTGATTTTGTCGTCAACAACTTTTACTTCCTTGCTTTTCTTTCTTAAAATTTCGTCGCCTTCATATCTTAAATTTCTTAAAGCCATAAATCTATATCCTCCTAAATTGTATCTGTATTAATATTTATACTTAATTTAATATTTTCAATATCTTTTTCCATGTAAACACTTCTTAATATTTTTTTTAGCTCCTGCAATACATGGTTTGATGATTTTATAAACAAATTTATTCTGTACTCATCATTTACCTTGTAGATGGAATGCGGTATGGGGCGGTACAATAATAAGCTTCTTTCTTTAACCATATCTTTAACTAAATTCTTTAATTCCTCGTATTTTTCATTAGCCGTCTTATTAACCAGCTCTTCATTTTTTGATATGAGGCATATATTTATTATATTAATAAATGGCGGAAATGCAAATTCTTTTCTTAACTTTAGCTCTTCATTTATAAATACTTCATAATTATTTGCTTTAGCTGCATTTATTATGAAGTTTTCAGGCTCGTAGGTTTGAACAAACACATTTCCTTTTTTGCTGCCTCTTCCTGCTCTGCCGCTTACTTGAGTAATAAGTTGAAATGTTTTTTCGCTTGCATTGAAAAACGGCAGGTTTAAAATTGCATCAGCTGACAGTACCCCAACCGTTGTAACATTAGGAAAATCAAAGCCCTTAGCCAACATTTGTGTTCCTATCAATATTTGTATTCTCCCATCCTTAAATTCATTATATATATTTTCATATGCATCCTTGTCGGTCATGGAATCAAAGTCCATTCGTTCAATGTTAGCTTGGGGAAACAGCTGCTTAACAAGCTTTTCAACATGTTGTGTTCCTGCGCTGAACTGTTCAATTTTATCGCTGCCACACTTAGGACAGATAAACAGCATTTTCCTTGTTCTTCCACAGTAATGGCACTTTAGCATGTTTCCTTTAATGTGGTAGGTCATGGACACATCACATCGCTCGCACCTGGCAACATATCCGCATTTCTTGCATGAAACAAAACCTGAGTATCCTCTCTTGTTTAAAAACAATATAATTTGTTCATTTTTGCTCAGTGATTCTTTAATGCTTTCATACAGCTCTTCGCTTATGATGGTATTGTTGCCCTTATCAAGCTCATTGCTCATATCGATTATTTTTATGTCAGGCATCTGATTGTTGACGCGTTTTTTCAATTCAATTTTTTCTATTTGATTCTTCATTGCCATATAATAAGTGTTAATGGAAGGGGTGGCTGAACCAAGAATTACCTTTCCATTCAATATATGAGCCATTTTTATGGCAACCTCTGTTGTGTCATACTTTGGTGATGTTGATGAAATATAGCTGTCCTCATGCTCTTCGTCTATGACAATGATGCCTAACTTTCTGATGGGAGCAAATATGGCAGAGCGCGCACCTATTACAACATCCACTTCATGATTGTAAACCTTAGTCCATTGTATGAATTTTTCCTTTTTAGAAAGTCGCGAATGAAACACAGCTATTTTATTTCCAAACCTTTTTTTAAATCTGTCTATGGTCTGAGTTGTAAGAGAAATTTCAGGAACAAGCATTATTGACTGTCTATTTTCTTTAATGTAGTGTTCTATAATATCCATATAAACTTCTGTCTTGCCACTGCCTGTCACCCCATGCAGAAGAAACACTTTATTATCAGAATTTATTATTTCATCACATGCTTTTTGCTGCTCTTCATTTAATAAAAAACCACTTTCAGTTAAAGCTTGTTCATCCTTACTGTAAAGAATGAATTCTTCTTTTAAAATTCCTTTTTTAATTAAATTATTGATGATTGCATTGGACACATTTAAATTTTCCGACAATTGTTTGACGCTTGCTATTTTGTTTTCCTTCAAATAATTTATTATTTTTATTTGATTTTCGGTCTTGTTAATATTATATTCTTCTGTTCCTTTATCCTCTACCAAAGAAACATATTTTTCATAGGCACTTTTACCCTTTAACCCTTCCTTGCTGGTTATTTCTATGAGTCCTTTTTCCTTCAGGCTGGTTAAAATATTGAAAATATCTGAGTTATTGTATATCTTTTTTAATTTTTCAAGTTCTGTTGAACCTTGCTTTATAATTTGAAAAAGTGCAGCTTCCTTCTCAATTAGATTAATTTCAACAAATTCGGATTCAATTGCTTTAATTGTGATGTTGTGCTCGTATTTTATCATGGATGGAATCATGAGCTTTATAGCATCAGAATACTTACAAATATATCTTTCTCTCATCCAAAATGAAAGTTTTATCATTTCTTCGCTAACAACAGGAGCATCATCAAGTATATCAAGTATTGGCTTAATTTTACCTTCAGGTAGATTGCATGAAAAATCAACTGATACAACCAGTGCATCAATTGTGTGCTTGTTCCTGCCAAAGCTTACCTTTACCCTTTTTCCTTTTTGAATACTATCTTCAAACTCACTAGGGACGCCATAGGTAAAAAGCTGATCAATACTTTTTGAATTGTTGTTTAATATTACCTGAACAAAATTGTTATACATAAATACTCCTATGGAAATGCATCAAAATGAAAAATCAGTCGCTAGACTGATTATAATTATTTGTTGGATTGGTCTTCTTCAGTATCCTGAACTGCACCTGTATCTTCAACTTGAGCATGGCTCACTGCTGATTCCTGAATGTTTTTTTTGTATTGGTCATAATCGTAAATTGGCTGATACTTACCTTCATAAAATTCTTCAATTGCTATTGCTACAGGCTTTATAGTGGAGGTTTTTACTAATACATCTGAACCATCTATAATTTGCCTAGCTCTTCTGGAAACTATTGTTACTAAGGAATATCTGCTGTCCACCATTCCTATTAATTCATCAACTGATATCTTTTTCATATTATACCTCTCTGATTTTGTTAATAATTGCTTTTTTCCTGATTGCTCGGTTTTTTTCTGCATTTATTATGCACTGGATTTTTTCAACTGCAGCCTCAACCTCATCATTTAATACTACATAATCATATTCAAAAGCATAGTTCAATTCATCATATGCACATTTCATTCTTTTAAAGATAACTTCCTTTGAATCTGTTCCTCTTCCTTCTATTCTGCTCTGCAGCTCATTCAAAGACGGAGGAAGTATAAAAATGAATACTCCTATTGGACAGTTCTTTTTAACCTGCAATGCTCCTTGAATATCTATTTCCAGAATAATATCATTTCCATCTTCTAGTTGTTTAAACACTTCTTTTTTCGGAGTTCCGTAGTAATTTCCATAAACTTGAGCATATTCCAAAAACTCATCATTATTTATTCTTTTTATGAATTCCTCTTCATTTATAAAAAAGTAACTTTCGCCTTCCACTTCACCTTCTCTTGGAGTCCTAGTGGTGGCTGACACTGAGACTTTTAAATCCTTCATCTCTTCCTTAAGCCTTTTGCATATTGTGCCCTTGCCGGCTCCCGAAGGACCTGAAATTACAACCAATAATCCGTTGTCCATCCTTACACCTCATTACTTTATGTTGTGGTTGTTGTTGTCAAATCTTTGTGCCATAGTATCCGGCTGTATTGCTGATAATATTACATATTCACAATCTGTTATAATTACCGCTCTTGTCTTTCTTCCATAGGTAGCATCAATAAGCTTGCCTTTTTCTCTTGTTTCTTGAATAACTCGCTTGATAGGCGCTGATTCAGGACTTACAATTGCTATAATTCTGTTAGATAAAGCTATATTTCCAAAACCAATATTTATAGTATTGTTTGCCATTTATTTTTCTCCTATTCTATGTTTTGAATTTGTTCTCTGATTTTCTCCAGTAAGTTTTTAATTTCTATAACCATTTGTATTATTTCTAGATTTCCAATTTTAGAACCTATAGTATTAATTTCTCTGTTTGATTCCTGAATTATAAAGTCCAATTTTCTTCCAACAGGTCCGCCTTCAGAAAGAACAGCTGAAAGTTGGCTCATATGAGATTTAAACCTTACAATTTCTTCATTAATATCACTTTTATCAGCATATATAACTATTTCATTATATAATCTGTTTTCATCAAGCTCATGATTGCTGCCAAGAAGTTCTTTTATTCTTGCTTCAAATTTTAATTTGTAATCATTTACTATTGTTTCAGAATTCAATGCAATTTCATCCATTAACCCAAGAGCCTTATCCATGCTTGACCTAATATCACCTTCAAGCTGTTCTCCTTCTATGGCTCTCATCTTTATTAAATTTTCAACTGCATTGTTCATAGCTGCTTCAACACATACACGTAGCTCTTCCTCGTCTTCTGTATCTTCCTTTGCAACCAGCACATCCTGAAACTTAATTATTGTATCCAATGAAACATTGCTGTTAATTTCCAGTTCCTTTTTTACTTCATCAATGGCACTTTTGTATTGTTTTGCCAAACATAAATTAGGAACAATTACTGTATCAGATTCACTTAAATAATCAATGTTGATATATACATCTATTCTACCCCTTTGAACACCGTTTTTCAAGATTTTTCTTATATTATCTTCAAAAAAGCGCAAATGTCTGGGTGTTTTGATGTTTATATCGCAATATCTGTTATTGATTGTTTTAATTTCTGCTGTTATGATTCTTTTTCCGTCATTATGTTCACCCTTGCCGTAACCAGTCATACTTAATATATTTGCCATGTTATTCTCCAAAATTTATTTTATCATTTGTAATTTGTTTTGTTATGTATAATTTAAATTTATCCGATTTTCGATTATATGATACTTATTATAACATTAAAATTCTATTAGTAAACAAAAAATAAAATATTTTCCATGACATAATAAGCTTTTAGGTTAAAATAATCAGGAACGGAGGAATATAAAAAGTGCTAAGATTTTTTGTATCTTAACACTTTAACTAATATCAATCTTTTCTATTTACATTTTACTAACAAAATTAAACATATTATTCTTGTTCAGCCCAATTTGCCGGATAGGTCACATACATAAATCTGGCAAAACAAGGAACGGTAAAATTAATAGATGAGTTTTTTGGAATAAAGATAATATCACCTTTATTTCCGGTAACTTTTCTACCATCAATATCTATTTCCAATGTTCCATCTATTACATAATCAATTTCATCATACTTTAATGTCCATGCAAAACTGGATTCTTCCATTTCCATTATTCCGCAACCAAGCCTCGGACTTTCTTCCAAAGTCAAAACATCCTTTAATAGAACTTTATCTCCGGCTTTTCCCGTATCGAAATTTTCTGGTTTTACAGTACTTGTTCTAATTGACATTATTCCGCTTGGATCCACATCTTTTAAAAAATCATGAGTAGTTTGCATAAATTTTTCACTTATTATTTTTCGTATGATTTCTTCTACTAATTGTTTGTTTATGTTTTCCATTATACATCCTCCTGTATAATGTTACTTGTTCAATGTTTTAGATTTTGTAGTAATTAAACATGCCACTGCTACAGCAGTTATACCGGCTACAAGTTTACCAACTATCATGGCTGTAATGGTATTTTTATCAACACCAGCGACAAAACCTAAGTGATCTCCAAATACAAACGCTGCGCTTACAGAAAAAGCAACATTTATAACCTTTCCTCTGTCATCCATGTCCTTCAGCATTCCAAACATTGGAATATTATTGGCAAGAGTAGCTACCATACCAGCTGCAGCAACCTCTCCCATTCCCAATAAAGAGCCAACTTTCATCAATGGATTCTTGAACACTTTTGTAATAAAATGAACAAGAGGATATGCACCTGCAAGAACTATTGCTATAGCCCCAACTACGCTCACACCATCACTTAGAGGTGCAAGTCCCGGTATTATGACTACCCCTGTAAGAGTTTCAATAATAATTGATGCCAGTCCTACTAAACTCATAGCAGTAACGAATCTCCCGAAATATATGAATCCAGTAATCATTTTTGAAGGTATAAATTTTAGTCCTAAAGCAATTAATACTGCAACTATAATAATTGGAATTAAATTTTTGAATACTATAATTGCTGATAACCCTGTTAACAATCCTCCTACAAAGCTTCCGATTGGAATTGTAATAATACCAGCCAAAACACCTTTAGCCAAAAATTTTTGATCGTCCTTTTGGATTATACCAAGACCAACAGGTATAGTAAACACTATTGTTGCGCCCATCATTGAACCTAATATTAAGCCTGCAAAAGGAATTAGAGCCGGATCTTCTGCAAGTTGCTGTGCTAATGGATAACCACCCATATCACAAGCAAGCAGAGTTCCTGCAAACATTGCTGGATCAGCTCCAAGTACCTTGTATAACGGAACTACAACGGGATTTAACAACTTGGCTAAAACAGGTGCAAGGGAAATAATACCGACCATTGACAGAGTCAATGTTCCCATAGCCATAATACCTTCTTCAAATTTTTCTCCAAATCCGAATTTATTTCCAAGTATCTTATCAATAACACCCACTGCCATAAAAACTACCATAATATAAATTATAATATCGTTTATACTCATATGCTATTCCTCTTTTCTTTATAATTTTTGGATTCTATATTAATATTGTTTACCTTAAGGTTATAAATTGTTTATTATATCTTGATCAGGAGATGGAATTATGGTTTTATGAACAAGTTTTTTAATATGTATAGAGTTTGTAGCATTTTTAATTGCTTCTTCAACACTGCTTACAGATCCGTTGACTACAAAATAAGATTTCCCGCCTATTCCGTTACCAATAACTAATTTAACCAGAATTACAGAAGCCGATTTTAATGCTGAATCTAACGAAACTAATGCAGAAGTAACCGTTGCTGTTTCGAAAATTCCTATTGACTCAAATTCACACTTTTCAAGTCTTTTCTTAAATGATAAAATTAGAGCTTCATGAGCATTTGAGATAACAGCACTTTCAATTATTTTATTTCTGTCGCCATTCACAGCAGTATCAACAGCCTCTTTTACATCCTCAACATCTCCACTGAGAATCACCATAAATTTCCCCGGGCATAAATGTCTTAACAATAAGACTTCCGTTGTTGCTTTCTTGACCATTTTGTCTGCTGTTTCAATACCTTTTGCAATGCTGCTAAATTCGATTATTCCTAATGCTCTAAACATGAAATCAACTCCATAACTTAACTCTGCAATTCAAGTGAATCTACAATGCCGACAATAGTTGCATCAACAGGAATATTTTTATCACCTAAATTCACTCTTGCAGAGCTTCCTCCGACTATTAGAACCTGATCACTGATACCCGCACCGACACTATCGACAGCTATTATAAATCTGTCAGTCTTTTCTCCTCTATAATCTAATTCTCTTACTGCCAAAAATTTTAAACCGCTCAGTTTTTCATCCTTTTTTGTAGCCCACAAATAACCAATAACTTCTCCTACTACCATAGCTTCACTTCCTTCTGCCCTAAAATTTTATTTATTTCTGCTTGTTTATTTCAAGTTTATTAATTCTGGCAAAATCAATAGCCAATGGTGTAACTACGCACTTCCTTGATACTAACACTTTTTTAATCCCAGCTTTTAAAGTATTTCTTAATTCAACCTCTGAAATTAATTTTTTATTGGATAAATCAACATAGTTATGCTCACTGTTTTCTATGCAAACTGGAGCCTTCACTTCATTTGTTTCTATGCAGCAAGGGACTTTAACTGAACAATCATATTTATTTTCAAGAAAACTTAATAAATTATTTAATTCCACAAAATGTATTCCATAGGATTTCAATTTATCCTTATAGCTCATAAATAAGCTCAAAAATTGTTTATTGGAAGTAGCTACAAATTTTTTATACTCTACTCCTTCTTCTAAAGAATAAATTCTACTTCCAAGTAGCAAAGCTTCGATTACAGATTTCTCCTTAACAGATCCTTCAATACCATTAGAAATATTTGCCATCTCCTGATTAGTTATAGTCTGAAGTATTATACCTTCATAGGAATTTAAAAACTTCTTATTGTCCAGACAGTCAACTATATAACCTTTTTCACTTAATGCTGAAACCAGCTCAGGGCTCAGGGCATCCTCCCTCTCTAATACTAAGACTCTCTTTTCGTCAACTATATTATTTTCACCTAACATAGCATTTAGCCTTATCATTACTTCTTTAGTTATGAGATTAACCAACTGTTCATTATTCATCATATCTTCCCCTTATTAAAAAGCATCGCTACACCGCTTAACTATTGAAGCTCTCATTCCTTTAGTATATCCGCAGGCATTAGCTTCATCATAGTCTAAATGCAGAGCAGTGTTAAATTTATCGCTTACTCTGATTATTACATTTGTAAAAATTACTCCTCTTTCACCGCCAATTTTTACATCCACCTCTTCATTATTTGCTACATCATATCTCATAGCATCATAAGGCGTAATATGTATATGCCTTTTTGCCAATATCACTCCCTTATCAAGTCTAACAGCCGCTAAAGGTGTTGCAATTATTGCAGCTCCGCTGTTTTGAATATTTCCTGACAATTTCACCGGAGCATTTACTCCAATTGATACAGCATCTGTTTTAGACAATTCAACTTGGCTTTCTTCCCTAGCTGGTCCTAAGACCGAAATATTATGAATAGTTGCCTTTGGACCTATCAAGATAACCCTTTCTTCACATAGATATTCTCCAGGCTGAGATAATTCTCTTTTTTTAGTAAGCTCATATCCTTTCCCAAACAAAAGCTCTATATGTTCTTTAGAAAGATGTACATGACGTCCGGAAGCCTCAACTAATATTCCTTCGTTTTCATTATCATTTTCATTTTGCAATCTTCTTACAACTTCATCAACTATATGATTTAGGTTTAATTCCTTCATATTTTAGCGCACCTCTTACTGTACTTTCCAGCAGCATACTTACACATCATTATATAAAAACAGCTGCTTAATCTATTAAGGGCAACACCTATATCACTTCTTATATAGTCTCCATCCTCATTTTTAAATGCTTGATAAGCGCAAATCTCTACCTCTCTTGTTTGTGCTCTTAAAGCATTTAATACAACTATTATGGGACCCATTTCAGCGCTTGGATAAATTATATGCTCAGTATTAAAATACTTTTTGGGGTTATGTGAATATGCTCTCAATTCATCACTGTTTAATCCAATTAAATTATTAAAAATAAACTCTTTTTCCAATACCTCAGCTGCCAACACATTTCTTACAAAAGAAAGTACTTCTTCCAGATCTTTTACTACTTCCTTTTCATTCAAATTTATGCAATCAAGTTGAGTTTCAAGTATTTTAGCTTGAAGGCTATCCAATTTACCTCTAAAAATGATTCTTTTATGGTCTTTTGACACCAATTTGTTTCCATAAAGTTGTGTCATGTATTCTGGTTTTTTCTCAAAGACTCCACCATTAATATGCACATACTTAGGAATAAATCCCTCAACTTCTTTTTTAATATTCTCATCACTTGTTTCTTGATATTCTTCTTTATAGATTAATTTAATACTTCTGTCTGATAAGTATTGTCTTGCTGAGGGAGTAACAAGTGCTCCCTTCTCTACTTCATATTCATCGATACTTGAATTTTTAAGTTCTCTTCTTAAGATACTCTCTGTTACTACACTCAATTTCTCACATCCTTTAAGATGTATTTTTATAACATGTATTCAATTTATTTGTTTTATTTTGTCTTCTGTCTATTTATAAGTAAACAGACAGAAGACAAATCCACTAATATATAAATAATGCTATTATAGTTCAGCTTTAGGAAGTAAAAGTTCAACCTCACTATGTGGTCTTGGAATAACATGTACTGATATTAATTCTCCAACTCTTTCAGCAGCAGCAGCTCCTGCATCTGTAGCAGCCTTAACTGCTCCAACATCTCCCCTTACCATTACTGTTACTAATCCTCCACCTACATGCTCTTTTCCTATTAATGTTACATTTGCAGCTTTAACCATTGAATCTGCTGCTTCAATAGCTCCTACTAATCCTTTAGTTTCAATCATTCCTAATGCATTCATATTTGACATTTTTATATCCTCCTAAAATTTTAAATGATATTGTTTTATTTTTTAAAAATTTAAATCACTTATTTAATACTGAAAGCCTTTGAACCACCGTACTTATAATAAGTTCAAGATATTCATCACTAGCTGCAGGATGAACACCATCTGCTCTCCTTAATTCCTCAAGCTCTTTAACCCCATAAGCTACTCTTCTAATATTCAGCAAATTCATAGGTCCTACATTGTCAGATGTAGAACTTCCTCCGACAGCTCCGCATCCCAAAGTAAGTGCCGGAACCAAATTAGTTGTAGCGCCAATGCCTCCTAATGAACCTGATGTGTTGATCAATAATCTTGAAACCGGAATTCTAAGCCCGAATTCCCTAATTACTCTTTCATCCTCGCTATGAAGTATTAAGGTGTGCCCTTTTCCTTCATTCATTAATAATTCTGTACAAAGCTTTATTCCTTCCTCAACATTATCTACAGTGTAGAAAGCTAATATTGGAGTAAGCTTTTCCATTGAGTATGGATTGTTTTCGCCAACTGTTGATTGTTCAGAAATTAATACTTTTACCCCAGACGGAATGTCCAGCTTTGCCATTGAAGCCAGAGCTTCAACAGATTTACCGACAATTTTCGGATTCATATTTCCATTGGTTCCTAATATGAATTTGCCTAACTTAATAGATTCCTCCGCATCTAAAAAATATGCTCCCTGTTTTTTTAGTTCCGCTATTACTGCATTCTTAATAATTCTTTCAGCAACAATTGATTGCTCTGATGCACAAATGAGTCCATTATCAAATGTTTTGCTATCTAATATTCTTTTTACAGTTAAAGATATATTAGCTGACTTTTCAATGAATGCAGGGCCGTTTCCGGGACCTACTCCTATAGCAGGTTTTCCTGAACTATATGCAGCTTTAACCATTGCTTCACCGCCAGTTGCCAATATTAATGAAATATCCTCATGCTTCATCAATACATTGGTAGCTTCAATTGATGGTATTGTTATACATCCAATCAATCCCTTCGGAGCACCTGCTTTTTCAGCAGCTTCATTTAGAATTTCAGCTGTTTCAACAATACATTTCTTTGCATTTGGATGAGGAGAAATCACAATGCCATTTCCGGATTTTAAAGCTATCAATGTCTTGTAAATTGTTGTTGAGGTTGGATTAGTAGATGGTATTAATGCTGCAACAACTCCCACCGGAACTGCCACCTCAAAAAACTTATTTACTTTATCCTCATTAATAATCCCAACTGTCTTCAAATCCTTAATATAATCATATACCACTTTGCTGGCAAATTGATTTTTAATTATTTTGTCCTGCCATCTGCCAAAACCAGTTTCTTCCCACGCCATTTTAGCCAGTTTGATTGATTCCTTTTCAGCTGCAATAGCAACCTCTTTAACAATCATATCAACTTTTTCCTGAGAAAAAGTTTTATATATTTCCTGTGCTTTTTTTGCTTTGGCGATAAGATTTCTTGTCTCTTGTATTGACATCAGATCCTTGTCAAAATCCGTCATTTATCATACCTCCTCTTATTGTCTGCTATTATTGCTTCGATAAGTTCTTCTCTTTTGCCAAATTTAATTTGTTTTTTTGTTAATGATATACCTTCAAGCTGTCTCGCCATATACCTAAGTTCGGTTACTTTATATCCTTCGAGCTCTTCTTTAGTGGTATATCGCATATTTGGGAAATTATGTTGTTCCTCTTTATTTTCTTTCTCAGAATCTTCAGCAAAATCCAACAATTCGATATTCTCGTCCTGCTCATCATTTATATGTATACTTGAATCTTCTGACTCTTTTGTTTCTTCGAACTCTTCGAACTCTTCTGTCTCTTCCGGTTCTTCAGATTCTTTGGATTCTTCGAGTTCTCTGGATCCTTCTGACTTTTCGAGATCATTTGGATCTTCTGAATTTTTTATATCACCATCGTTTGATTTTTTCACAACTTTCAATATATCCCATACTTCATCATAAGCTTTTGCAATAACATGCGTATTACGAAGCACTCCTAATTTATCTACTGCAACAGCAGATGCCTCTACTGCAGCTTTAACACATGCAACCTCACCAGTAATTATTATGGTGACAATACCGCCTTTAACAAATTCACAGCTTACTAATTCAACATTTGCAGCCTTTAGAGCTACATCGAGAGCTTCAATGGCTCCGATAAAGCCATATGTTTCAATTAATCCCAACGTGGAATTTTTCATAATTACTCCTAAGATTAATATTCTGTAGGATTATCCGCAACAAATTTGACTGCTTCGGCAAAAGCATCGCAAGCTGACTTACATGCTGATTGACTTCCTGTCAATAACCCTCCTCCGAAGTTTGTTTCTGACGGAGGTCCAAAAAATGCCTTTAGTTCTACTGCGGCGGCCTTCATTGCTGCATCTAAGGCATACACTGCTTCAAGTGGAGGAGCAATCAGGTATGCTAAAGCTTCTCCCTCTTTAATGCCTGCTGTTTTTGAAAGATATGAACCTGTTCTTGAAATACATTGTGCATAATAAACTATACTATCATCTTCATTTGCACTATAGAAGCAAGCCGAACCACTTGTTATAAGGTCTACTGCTGCATTTAATCCGCTTCTGACTTCTGCCGGGTTTGGACCAGCAAGTATGCCGATAACCTCTCCTGCCAGTTTAGTGTTGGCATTTGCCGCTCCGGCATAAAGAGATCTTCCATACACCACTTCAACTTCAGCAGCTTTTGTTGCCTCATCAAGAGCTGTGTAGGTAACATCATCACTATCTGCTGTAATTATTCCTAAACTTCTATGTTCCGGTTTTAAATTCAATTCCTTAGCCATATCTGCATTAATATTTGGTATTATTTTTACGCTTAATACCGATGCACGAAGCTGATCATTTTTCATAACTTTTCCTCCTAGTTATAGTTTTAAATCTAATCCGCTAGCTTTTTTCTCTAACATCAATTTTATTATATCTGCTATATATGCTCCTGCTTCAACTGAAGGTGTACCACCCTTGTGAATATTGGATACGACTGTTCTTCGTGATTCAGGCATACCAACTGTTCCTTTATAGGCTATATAGGCACTCATGCTTTCGGCTGTTACAAGTCCGGGTCTTTCACCAATTAACACACAGGTTACATCTGCTCCTATTTCTTCAGAAACAACATCCATGGCTCCAACTCTTCCAAATTTAACAAAGAATGGGGTTCCCACTGATATTCCGTATCCCTTTAAACCTTGAATGATAGCTGGCAATATATCCTTAATATTTGCTTCAATTGCCTTTGAACTCAATCCATCTGAAACAAATATTTGAACTTGCGGTCTTTTTTCAATGGAATTTAATTTAGCCAATTCTTCCTTTGATATTTGCCTTCCAAGGTCTGGTCTGGTTATAAATTCATCTTTAGAAGAACAATTTGTTTGAATTGTAACTAAATTCATTCCATTTAACAGATTTTCATCAACATCCGTAAAAACCGCATCTTGTGCAGATGCATGGTCTGCTCTAAACCTCAGCATAGTTTCAGTTTTATATCTTGCCCCGGCTCTGCCGATACCCAGCCTTGCAGGAGTATAGCTTTTCATTTGCAGATATCCCTCTAAATCCGATGGGTTTTCTAGCAGTATAGTGGTTTTTATATCTACTTCTGTAATATCCGGAATAATTTCATCCAAAGAAACTGAGCTGTTATCTTCTGTTTTATTTGGAGTGGAAGCTACTCCCTGCTTATTTGTCATTTCAGTAAGTACTTGTTCTACAAGTTTTTTTATATCATTTTCTGAAAACATATTTTCCCCTCCTATTTCATAAGAAACACAGATGCGTCACCGGATTTTTTGGTTAACTTTCCATTTTCCATGAAGCCCCATTTCTCAAGCCAAGATTCAAACTCAATTATCGGTCTCTTGCCTACAAGCTCTCTAAGAGCTCCCGCATCATGATATCCTGTACATTGATAATTAAGCATAATATCATCTCCATGAGGTATTCCCATAAAGTAGTTACAATTAGCATTAGTCAGCAATACTGCAAGATTTTCTATATCATTTTGATCTGCTTTCATATGGTTTGTATAACATGCATCACATCCCATTGATATTCCGGTTAATTTGCCCATAAAATGATCTTCAAGACCTGCTCTGATAACTTGTTTACTGTCATACAAATATTCAGGTCCTATAAATCCTACAACTGTATTAACTATAAATGGCTGAAATTTTTTTGCAAATCCGTAGCATCTAGCTTCCATAGTCACTTGATCAGCACCGAAATGTGCATCTGATGAAAGTTCCGAGCCTTGTCCTGTTTCAAAATACATAACATTAGGACCTGCAGCAGTTCCTTGAGATAAAGCAAGCTGTCTGGCTTCTTCCAGCATAGAACCTGTTATGCCAAATGCTTCATTACCTTTTTGAGAACCTGCAATACTTTGAAATATTAAATCCGTGGGTGCACCTTGTCTTATTGCTTCCATTTGAGTTGTAACGTGAGCCAAGACACATATCTGAGTCGGTATTTCATATTTTTGCTTAATTTCTTCAAACTTTTTCAGTATTTTACTTACATTTCCTACTGTATCATCTACTGGATTTAATCCTATGACAGCATCTCCTACTCCATAGGATAAACCTTCAAACATGGATGCAACAATTCCGTCAATATCATCAGTTGGATGATTTGGCTGCAATCTCATTGACAGTCTTCCATCTTCTCCAATTGTGGTATTGCAATGAGCAGTAACTTTAATTTTTCTTGCCCCATAAATTAAATCAAGGTTTGACATCAATTTAGCAACACCGGCAATAACTTCACTGGTTAATCCTCTGCTTTTCCTTCTTATGTCAGCTCCGGTTGTTTTTTCATCCAATATCCATTCTCTTAATTCTGAGATTGTCCAGTTTTTAATTTCATCATAGATTTTTTCATTTACTGCATCTTGAATAATTCTTGTAACCTCATCAGTCTCATATGCCACTACAGGATTATTTCTTACGTCTTTTACAGTTAAATTGCTTAAAACTACCTTTGCTGCCACCCTTTCTTGAGCACTTTCAGCCCCAATTCCAGCTAAGCTGTCGCCGGATTTCTGCTCATTTGCTTTTGCCAAAACATCCTTTACATCTTTAAATTGATACACCTTTCCAAATAATTTTGTTTTTAGTATCATTTTTTCACTCCTCTACCTAATTTATGAATTGAATAGCAGTGTTTTTATTACCACAGGAACAACATTGCCGTTTACTAGCGGTTTTCCAATATCAATGTAATCTCCATTTTCAACTTTAACATTGTCAATACAAACAACATTATTGCTTTTATTTAATTGACTATAAATGGTTTGACCCAAGACTTTTGCAATATCTTTTTCCATTATGACAACTATCGGATAATTCCTTTGCACTAATTCTGACATTCCATTTATTAAGGCGGTTGCAATGCTTAGAATCTCTTCAAATGTTGGACTTCTTGGTCCTTTCATCGCCACAGCTACCTGTTGATTTTCATTGTCTAAATTAAACCACCTAAGCTTCTCCCTAACTTTTTCTTCCATAGTTTTAAAATTTGCTTCATCATCAGTGGAGAGTTTTAATATGGGGACATTTTTTATTGGAAATATATCCTCAGTGTATGTTATGGTACTTCCGCTAATATCGGTCGTATGTGAACTTGCCCCTACTACAGTAGCTCTGATAGTCTCATAAGCCGGTTTTAATTTTAGTTTTTTTAATAAGCTTGAATTAACTACTTCTTGTCCTAGTATTACTCCAATATCTCCGTATTTGAAAGGATTTGTATAATCATGATTATATATATAATCAGCTACTCCTCCAGAGAAGGTGATGTACTCTATGTTATATCCATCCTTAATTCCTTTATTAGTGAGCATTTTCTCATACATTGGTCCTCTAGCTTTCACTGATACTGATTCTTCAAGAATTCCTGCCATAGCCTTAGCAATTTTTCTCATTGTATCAACTTCTGCTATTTGTCCAATCTCAATTTGCACTCCTATGCTTTCAGCTAATTTTTTAATTTTAGGATAAATATAATAAATTTTATTGTTGTCGGAATGTATTTTTATAAGTCTTCCACCTATATCTAAGCAACCTGTATCAATTGTTTCACCATTTTTAAAAAGGACTATATTGGAAGTACCTCCTCCAATGTCTATATTCGCAACATATGTATTTTTTTCTATTGATATTTTGTCCGCACCAGCTCCTTTCCCGGCAATAATGGCTTCAAGATCAGGACCAGCAGTGGCTACAACGAAATTTCCGGCAAATATACTTAAGTTTTGAAGCACTTCGTTGGCATTTTCCTTTCTAGCTGTTTCACCGGTTATAATTACTGCTCCGGTTTTAACATCTTCAGGAATAACTTTAGCCTTTTTGTACTCTTCTTTAATAATTTCTCTAATCTTTTTCCCATCAATTTTTGTTTGTGTTAAAAGTGGAGTAAAATATATATCACTTCTATAAATAACTTCTTTATCAACAATCTTAATTCTTGGTACAGAAAAACTTCCCGCAGTATTTTCAATTGTTATATGGCTAAATACTAATTGTGTAGTTGAAGTTCCGATATCTATTCCAACGCTTAATATTTTTTCCTGCACTTTTTCACCTCTTTTCGTTAAAATACAAAAGCCCAGAATATATTTTCCACAGTTACATTACTGTAAAAAATCATCATTCCGGGCTTCATTGCCACATTATAAGCACAGCATTGTGCTTGAATTAATTTTTGAAGTCAAACATTACTTTTGTTCCCTCACTATTAGAATAGATACTTAAATTTCCTTCTAATTTATCATGTACTATACTTCTTACAATCATTAAACCAAGACTGTTTTTAGGTATCTTGTCAACATCAAATCCAACACCATTATCCACAATTGTAACAGAAGAATAAGTGCTGCCCTGCTCAACAATAATTGTAATTTCTTCTTTTTCTCTTTTATTCTTGCCTTGATAAGCATGTTTTACTGAATTCTGGGTTAACTCATTAACAACCAATGCTATAGATGTTGCATTGTCAGAACTAAGTCTGATATCATCCCCTAAAACATTGATGCTTAAATTTACGTTATCTTCTTTTTCAAAGCCTACCATACTATATTTTATACTGTTTATGACTTCTTTTATGTTAACTTCATCGATACCTTCCTTAGCGAGAATTTCATGGGTTACTGCAATACTCAATATTCTGTTGATACTTTCATTCATAGCATCATGAAATTCCTTGCTGTCTATTCTCCTTGATTGAAGCCTTAAAAGACTGGCTATAGTTTGAAGATTATTTTTTACTCTATGATGAATTTCTTTTATAGCAACTGATTTCAAAATCAGTTCTTTTTCCTTCTGCTTAACATCGGTCACATCATTAATAATAACAACCAACTTTAAATCTGTATTTTTTTGTACTATGTGCTTTATCTGAAGGCACATGCCTGCTACCTCCACATCAACTACCTCAATGCTTTTATCAGATACAATTTCTTCAAATGGCTTATTTGTAACTGAAAGATTTGAATAGCTCATACCAAGGATATCTTCATTATACCCAAATCTTTTATATAGTAAATCCGCTTCCGGATTTTTAAATTTAAGCACACCATCTTCATCATAAATTAAAATAGCATCATTGACATAGTAGGTTATATAGCTGTCACTTCCATACTTTTCAGCAATTTGAGTAGTTAATTCTTCGTTTGCCTCCGCTAGTATTTCAATTCTTCTGTTATTTTCCAAATCTTCTGTTACATCTTGTTCAATTATTAATATACCAATAACCTTTCCTTCATTGTTCATTATAGGCTCTACACTTTGTTTAACCTTAATGTCCTCCTGAGTTATTCCTTTTATGTTTCTTCCTGATCTGCCCACATCAATAGCCCTTAAAACTGCAGGCTCATTTTGTCTTAATGCAAGTTTTCCAACAACCTTTTCCTTATACAATGAAGCATTATTGCTGGGTTTTGCTTCTGCTATAACAATTGCTTCATCATTATGCGGAGTCGGGCTGTCTATAAAAACATCACAACCAGTAGAATCAGCAATAAATTGAATGGTTTTAGCTATATTCTCAAGAATTTCTATATCTTTTTTAGTTAGATTTGTATATTTAAAGCATAACTGTCTTATTTCACTCATCTTTATCCCTATTTATGTAATTTATTAGCAATATTAATCAACTTCTTTACTCATAATAATAATTTCAGAAATAGCTTCCATAGAAACTCTTTTTTTCATACTTAATTTTCTAATTCTGGAGAACGCTTCTTCCTCAGTTATATTGTTTTGGTTCATCAATATTCCCTTAGCTTTTTCAATAATTTTTCTGCCTTCTAATTTACTTTGTACATTTGACATATTAGTTTTAATTTCTTTTATTTCTAATGATTTCGCTAATGCAATTTCAAGCGCAGGTATAAGAGATTTATTATCCAGCGGTTTAACCAAGTATCCTATAACACCTGCATTCTTTGCTTTTTCCACAAAATTTGTACCACTATATGCACTTAAAAGTATAATACCATCTGCTAGTCCTTCTTTAAGAATTATTTTTGATGCATTTATCCCGTCCAGCAAAGGCATTTTGATATCCATTATCACAATATTCGGCATGAACTTTTTACACATTTCTATTGCATCAAATCCATCCGAAGCCTCTCCTACCACATCGTAGCCTGCTTCCTCCAGCATTTCCCTGATATCCATTCGCGTAATAGATTCATCATCAGCTATAACAATTTTTTTGCTCATGTATTTACCCTCTTCTCAGAATATGAAATCATTTGCAAAACAAATACATCTTAGTTTTTAAACATAAAAAGCCCCTAAAATTACATGCCTGCACTTTTAGAAGCTCCGATGCTTTTTTAACCTGCTCTTCATTGAACAGGATATGAAAAAGTTTTATTATAATAATTATATCTTTCAGGCTATAGTTTGTCAATATATTATTACCAATTCCAGAAAATCCCAAATATTTCCTGTCACTTTTGTGTCTTTATTTTGACCTTGTTTCAATCTCAAAATCATAAGTTTAATTTCAATAAAATAAGCTTTTGTTCTTTCTTAAAAATAATTATTTTCCCATTATATCTCACATCAATATTCTTTTAATATCTGGGTGGGGAGAAGGTATTATAATATTATTCACAATGTTTCCCGTTTCCTTTATGGAATTTACGCCTGCATCAATGGCGGCTTTAATATCAGCAACATCACCTGTCATAATTACATAAGATTTCCCGCCAATACCAGAACCTAATCTAATTTCAAGAAGTTCAACTCCTGCTGCCTTTACACAAGCATCAGCGGCTACTATCAAAGAAGCGATAGAAAAGCTTTCAATTACTCCTATTGCCTGAATTTTTTCTACATTCGATGTACCTGTAATTGCAGGAAAAATTTGTTTGTCCACATTTGGAATAATCAAATCATCAACAACAAATTCTTTTCCCAAATTTTTCCCTGTCTTTATGGAATTTTCAACTGCCGATACATCTCCATGAACAAGGGTTATATATTTACCTGGACAAGTAGATGTAGAAATTATTACCTCAATATTAGCTGTTTTCAGCATAATGTCTGCTACCTCAATACCCTTTGCAATACTGTTTAATTCAATTAATCCAATTGCTCTCATACCAACACCTCCATTATTCCACTTCAATTATTATCTCATTTGAATTAATTGAAGTTACCACACCTGAAATACTTGCATGTATATTAGCTCCTAATTTGTTTTCACCTATCCTGGCTATAATATCACCCTCTGAAACAGCTTGCCCTTCTAAGACAACCACATCTGCGGGTACCCCTATATGCTGTCGCAACCTGATAGTAACCTTTGAAAATTTGTAATCAATATCTTCAAAGGGCGCATCTTTATCATACTTTTTTAAGTTGAGCCTTTCAATCAGCCTCTTTACAGGTATTTTTCTATAATCCATCATATGTGATGCCTCATATTTTTTATCTCTGTTATCAATTTTAAATCCCGCTTTTGCAAATTCCTTTTTAATCTCTGCATTTATTATTCTAGGAGATAAATCACTGGGACAAGAATACAATTCACAAATACCGCATTCAGAACAACCAAGCGCAGTATTTAAACCCGTAAAGTCTTTAAGTCCATAATTGGCAACTCTCATAACAATATGTGGCTTTACATTATGTCCCAATAGATTCCTGGGGCATAAATCTGTACACCTTGCACATTGTAAGCATGCAGCTTTTGATTGTTTTAGACGTTTTTCTATGCTCATTGTCTTCCTTCTGATTAATGAATGATCTTTATCTAATAAGATTATTGCCTTTGTTGTTTTAGTTATAGGCTCATTAAAATCAAAGATCACTTTCCCCATCATTGGACCTCCATCAATCAGAACTTTTCCTTCAATATTTTCAGTTCCACAAAGAGCTATAGCATCCTTATAGGTAATTCCTATGGGCAATTTATATGTTGCTGGCTTTTTTACATCACCTGTAATCGTTATGAATGTTTTCGTAACGGGTATCTTATTTATGGCATTAAAAATATTTAACACCGTCTCTACATTAATTACAATACATCCTACATTTAATGGAATTCCACCTTCAGGCACTATTCTTTTCAAAACTTCATATACTGTTACCTGCTCATCACCCGCGGGATAAAAATCCTTTAGTTTATATATTTCAATATTATTATACCGGGCTAATTCTTTAACTAAGATATTTATAACATCAACATGTTTTTCTTTGATAGCTATATATCCTTTTTTTGCTTGTGTTTGTTTAATGACTGCATTAAATCCCTCTAAGAATTCAATAGTTCTATATTTCAATATTTGTTGGTCTACCCTTATTAAAGGTTCACATTCTGCAGCATTTACAATAACAAATTCAGCTTTTGCTGATAATTTAACATGTGTAGGAAATCCCGCGCCACCAGCTCCCACTACGCCACATTCTTTAACTGAATCAATAAAATCATTCAATATTTGCTCCTCCAATACTAAAATATTATTTACTTCGTAAAACTCATACTAAACGTCCATACAATTCATAGCTATTCCAACAGGAGTTATAAAAAGTGGATTTTTCGGTTTATAGGTTTTAATCCCTGTTATGTTTTCTATGACTTTTTCAATATTAAGCATGCAACTAGTGCCTCCTACAAGGTAAATAGCATCAACATCATAATTTTTTATATTTTTGCTTATAATACATGCTATCTTTTCTACAACAGGATTTAAAACAGTAGATATTTCCAATTGTTTATCAGGATCTTTTTTCAGTTTTTCAGCTTCTTCAAAAGAAACTTTATATGCACCGGCAATAACCAAGGTGCAATGCGTTCCTCCTGTAGGTTCATCTGATATATGAACAACTTCTCCGTCTCTAAAAACCGCAAGCCCTGTAGTTCCTCCACCAATATCTACCACAACTCCATTTTTAATTTCAAGTACCGAATTTGCAGCAGTTGGTTCATCTACTACGTTTGTTACCTCAAAGCCTGCACCCTCTGCAGCACTTTTTATAAACCTTGTGTCATTAACTGTAGTTCCGGGAGGTATAGCTACAGCAGTACAGCTTAATTTACAGCCTATTTTATCTTCAATTTCTCTTTTTAAAGCTTTGACGATATTTATTGCGCCAATATAGTCTAACACTATACCATCTTTAACAACCTGAGCAAATCTGTATGCTCCTGCAACAGGATTCTTGTTCTCATCTAATACAGTTACCACAATATATGCTGTTCCAAAGTCTACACCAACCAACAATTTTTCTTTGTTTGCAGGTATTATAGGATTTTTAACCACTCTCTCGAAATCAGTAATTATCTTATCTGTTTTTTTAAAGAAATCCATATTCACCTCCTGAGATAATTTGTATCTATTTTTAATTTGATTTATTAAATATGCATAAACCTTTTTAATTCTTGTATGCCTTCTCCTGTTAATGAAGACACTTTAAAAATTGGTCCATTTATTCCTAAATTATCTAAGCATTCAACAGCCCGCTCTACATCAGATAGTTGATGGTCTATTTTTGTTACAATCCCTATACTGATACAGTTAAAAGCAAGAGCGAAGCCGGGAGGGAAAATAGATTTGATAGCGGTTGAATCCTGTGTGAACATTATACATCTGGCTTCTAGAGCAGTACTCATTAATGCTCTGTACATTCTGGGATTTTCCATGTATTCACCCGGAGTATCTATCATAAGGTATTTGTAATTAATTGTTTGAGTCTTAGATGCCTGTCCGGTTTCACCGTTTAATGCCATTAGTAAGGAAGTTTTTCCCGAATCAACAGCACCAACTATCATTATTTTTTTCATTTTATGACCTCGTGATTTCGCATGAGGTGAAATTTAAAACATTATTTAACACTTTATTTATTTCTTTCAATCCGGCTTCTACACTTGCTACATCACCATAAATTACAAGTGAGCCTGTAAATCTGTCTAAAAAACCAATTCCTACATTAGCAGCTTTTGAAGCCACGTCTGCAGCAATAATTGCAGCTTCACCAGGTGTAGATGTAACAATTCCTATAGCACCTCTTTTTTCTAGCCCAAGTTTTTCATATAATTCTCCTACTGGCTGTGCTATTATATGTAGCAACGTTATCTGCTTACCCGGAACATACTCCTGTATTGATCTTTGTATTTCTTCTTTCAAAAGTTCACCTCCGCATAAAATTTATATTGAATTCTATAATAATACTCTGAATAATAAAGAGAATACAAAAAGAGCTTTCACATCATCATAATGACACAAAAGCTCCATTGCTTCTATATTAATGCACCGTTGCATTTAATAGTTATTATATTTTAATAATTATAGCAAATTAATTATCGCATGTCAATAATTTTAGAAACAGTAAAGAGGCGAAAAAACCTTTAGAAAAATAAAATATTTTTCATGACATAATAAGAGTTTTAGGTTAAAATAATCAAGAACGGAGGAATTTATATGTCTTTAGACGGTATTTTTTTAAACAGTATTAAAAATGACCTGTACAATAAATTAAAAGGTGGACGTGTGGATAAAATCTACCAGCCTGATAAAAATGAAATAGTATTATCCATTAGAAACAATGGTGAAAATTACAAGCTTTTAATGACTGCAGCAAGCAGCAGCCCCCGACTTCATATTAGTAATGTAACAAGAAAAAATCCTGAGCAGCCGCCTATGTTTTGCATGCTTTTAAGAAAGCATCTTACCAGCGCTCACGTAACAGATATTAAGCAGGTTAATTTTGACCGCATACTTGAAATAACATTTGAGTGCAAGGATGAGCTTGATACAACAGTACATAAATCATTGATAATTGAAATAATGGGTAAACATAGCAACATCATTTTTATAAATGCAGAAACAAAGTATGTTTATGATTCAATTAAAAGAGTTGCTGAAAATATTAGCTCTGTAAGACAAATTTATCCTGGAATAAAATATGTTACCCCACCTGAACAGGATAAGTTAAATACATTGCATGTAACAAAGGAACTATTTTATGAATCAATAGAAAAATCAAATGATGGTCTAGTGATTTATGATTTCTTTTATAAAAATTTCATAGGACTAAGCCCCTTTATAAGCAGAGAAATATGTTTCCTGACTAATTTAAACGAAAGCACATATATTGGTGAGCTTACGGAAAAACAAAAAGAAAAAATGTGGATTGCATTTAATTATATAATTGAGAAAGTCAAATCAAATGATTTTTCATTTAATATTTATTTAGATGAAAATTCAGAACAATCTGCATATTACTGCCTTGATATTGAATATTTAAAATCTTCAAATAAAAAAACCTATGAAAGCCCCGGATGCTTATTGGATGATTATTATTTCGAGCAAGATAATAAAAATAAAATAAACCAACGGGTTGCCAGCCTAATTAAAAGCATGAACACAAAAATAGACCGTGACAAAAAAAAGGTTGAAAAGCAAAGAAACGAGCTTTTGAATGCAGAGGACAGAGAAAAATATAAAATATACGGCGAGCTGATCTTGGCAAATTTGCACAAAACATCAGAAAATCATAAACTTACAGTTGTGAATTATTACGACCCTGAGCAAAAAGAAATTACGATACCATTAGATCCAAAATTAAACTTAACTCAGAATGGTCAAAAGTTTTTCAAACGATACGGTAAACTAAAAAAAGCTGAAGAAGAGCTCCAAAAATTAATAGAAGTATCATTAAATGAAATACAATATTTAGAAAACATCTTATATTCCATAGAAGCATGCGAAACAATTGATGATTTAGATGAAATATATAAAGAGCTGATAACTGAAGGCATCATGAAAAGAAAATCCAAGGTAAAAAAATCTACCAAGGAATACAAGCCTGATTTCATGACATTTATGTCTTCTGGAGGTCATGAAATTTTGGTTGGCAAAAACAACCTACAAAACGACATGCTCACATTTAAAGTAGGCAAGAAAGAAGATTACTGGTTCCACGCCAAAAACATGCCTGGCTCTCATGTTATCATAAGAACAAACGGAGACGAACTTACAGATGATGAATATGTGGAAGCAGCAAAAATAGCAGCTTATTTCAGTAAGGGCAAGAATTCCAGTACTGTTGAAATTGACTACACCAAAAAATTAAACGTAAAAAAGCCACCAAATGCAAAACCAGGCTTTGTAATTTACGACACAAACTATTCCATGATGGTTGAACCGAATATTACGGGTATCCAATTAAAAAAATAATTATAGAATCCTAAGGTGACGTATAAATTTAATAAGCTGGGGCAATTTCAGCCTCCAGCTTATTTTTAATTTTTTGTTACTCTGTTATAACTACTTGATTAGTACCATCAGTTTCCTCAAGCTGAACGCTTATTCTTTCTGTTCTTGAGGTAGGCACATTTTTACCAATGAAGTCAGCCCGTATAGGCAGCTCTCTGTGTCCTCTGTCAATTAAGACAGCTAGCTCCACGTTTGTTGGTCTTCCTTGATCAACAACTGCATCCAGCGCTGCTCTTACTGTTCTTCCTGTATACAGCACATCATCAATCAGCACAACAGTCTTGTCCTTGATGTTGTATTCAAAGCTTTTAACTGATAATGGTGCTCTGTCATCCTTCTCATAATCATCTCTGTAATATGTTATATCCAAAGGAAAAACAGGAACCTTTGAGCCTTCAATTTCTTCTATCTTTTGTGCAAGTCTAAGAGCTAACGGCCATCCTCTTGTTTTTATTCCAATTAAAACAAGATTTTCAATGCCTTTGTTTTTTTCAATAATTTCGTGTGAAATTCTAAACAAGGCTCTGTTAATTGCTTTTTCATCCATTATTATTGCTTTAATTATCATATAATCCTCCAATTTACAATTGGTTTATTTGTTCCTCACAATATTTAAAACTTTTATAAAGTAATCCGGCAGACTACTGTCAAACTCCATGTATTCTCCTGTGCTTGGATGAACAAATCCCACAGATTTTGAATGAAGAAGCTGACCTGTTAAATTAAACTTGTTTGACTTTCTGCCATAGACCTCATCGCCAACAACAGGATGACCTATATACTTCATGTGAACCCGTATTTGATGCGTCCTACCAGTTTCAAGCTTTAATTTAATCAACGTAAATTTTCCGAATCGTTCAACCACCCAGTAATTTGTCACGGCATTTTTGCTGTTTTTATATGTAACAGTTCGTTTTTTTCTGTCTTTGTCGCTTCTTCCTAATGGAGCGTCAATAATCCCTGAATCGTCTTTTATATTTCCTTCAACCAAAGCATAGTAAATACGATTAATGGAATGTTCCTTCAAGCATTTTGCCAAAAAATTATGGGACTTGTCATTTTTGGCTACCAGCATGAGACCGGATGTATTCATATCAAGTCTGTGAACAATTCCCGGGCGCATGACACCGTTTATTGATGATAAATTCTTTAAATGAAACATTAAAGCATTAACCAAGGTTCCCGAATAATGGCCTGGAGCAGGATGAACCACCATACCTTGTGGTTTATTTATAACAGCCAAATCATCATCCTCATAAATAATATCAATTGGAATATTTTCTGCAGCTATATTAAGAACTTCAGGCTCAGGCAGCATTACAAGAATTAAATCATTTAATTTAACCTTGTAATTCGACTTAATCTTCTTATCATTGACTGTTATATTTCCTTCTGTTATAAGCTTTTGAACTGAGCTTCTGGACATATCAGGAAGCTTAGAGGAAACATAAACATCAATTCTTTCGTCATCCTTGTCACATACAATTAAAATTTCATCTTCCTCATATTCATCTTCAAAATCTTCAGCTTCAATTATGCCTATTTTATCATTATCCATTCAATTCACTCTTTTCAAATCTGTTAAAAAGAATCAATAACATCATTAATATGGTTCCACACACAACAAAACTGTCTGCAACATTAAAAATCGGAAAATTATAAAAGTTTCCAAATCTCACATCTATTAAATCCACTACAAAACCAAAACGAACCCTGTCTATAAAATTTCCAATAGCCCCGCCCGCTATCATAGCTATTGCAAGCCTTGACAGTTTGGTTATGTTTTTGGTTTTAAAATAAATATACGTCAATACAATCAACATAATTATTGTAATAATTATAAAAAATATTCTTTGGTTTTGGAGAATGCTAAAGGCAGCACCTCTGTTTTCAGCATAAGTGAAACGTAAAAATTCGCCTATTATTTTAATTGAGCCGCCATCCTTCAACATATTTATTGCCCAATACTTTGTTAGTTGATCTATTATTATGGAAGCTGCAAAGATTATTCCTATTAAAATGTTCATAAATACCTCTCGTTATACATAATGCTTTATTTCAATCTTATATTTACCGCTCTTTGTGAGCCCTGAAAGTTTGAAAATTTTAAATCTTCCAAATTTGCTTATTGAAATCATATCTTGTTCCTTGATTTCAACGGCATTCCTTTCTTCAACCTGCCAGTTGACTTTTACATTGCCTGTTTTTATCATGTCTGAAGCAATTTCTCTAGATTTGTTTGTAATATGTTTTACAATGTTGTCTAACCTCATTGAAGAGCTGGTTATGTTTAATATAACATGCTCCTGTTCCTTGTAATGAACATCATCAACATTAATTTTTTCAGTTTCTATCTTATTATGTCCTATTTTATTTAAATTGTACATTATATAATCAGAGATATCGCTGTGCAATACAATGTCAGCATAATCATCATATACATAAATATCTCCTGTTTTATTCCTGTCTATGCCAAGAGACATAAGTGCCCCAAGGTAATCCTTGTGATCTAGCTTTTTAAATTTAGAGTGGTTGTAAATTCTTAATCCTGTTATAAATTCGTCCACATCCACGCTTTCGAGATAATCAGGGTGTAAAATGAAAACTTTCCTCTCACCTTGTTCAAATGAGGGGAAAAGTTTATACTTTACATCATAATTTTTTATTATAGGCAGACATAACTCTGCAATATACGGATTTGTAAATTCAGTGACTGCAGGAGTATAATTCTTATTTACATAAGAAGCTTTGTCCGCAATTTTTCTCACTGTGTTTTTTGTTTCTTCGTCTTTTATAAAATCAAAATATTTATCAAAATCTTTCATTTTCTATTCCTTAAAAGGCAAAAATTAAATTTTGCATCAAGCTTAATAATAAAAATGCCAAAATCGGAGAGAAATCAATCATTCCCATGCCTAATCCCAGTCTATCTAAAATTGCTCTGCATGGAGCCAGTATGGGCTCTGTCATTTGATAGATAAAGTAGGAAATTTTTGATGATTGTAGGGTTGGGAAAAATGATAACAATACTCTTACTAGTATTAATGAATCAATGATTCTTAATAGTAGACTAAGAGCTAACTTTATAGTATACATAAACGCTCCTTATTTATTAAAGTAAAAATTCCTTTCATATCTGTCGCTTAGTCTTCCGTCAATTTGAACATTGCTAGGAGCTAATACGAAAATACCGTTTGATATTTTTTGAATGCTAGCTTCAAGTGCATAAACAGCACCTTTAATGAATTCAAAAACTTGTTTTTGATCTTCTAATTCCATTCCTTCGATATTGAGAACTACGACTTTTCTGTTTTTGATTTCATCAACAGCTTTAGTGCAATCCTCATACTTTGTGGGCTCACATATAAAGACTTTCATATCAGTGTTAGAATGAACTTTTATTACATTGTTTTTTCTCGTAAAAGTTTCCATTCTTTCAGTCTTGCTGCTTTCTGATTTATTGTCAACAGCAGCTTCCTCCTCTTCATATTCTTCTTCGAAATCTGTGATGCCAATAAAATCCTTTACTTTGTCCATCATCATACCCATATTATTCTTCCTCCTTGTATATTCTTTTGCCAAATATTGCTGTTCCGATTCTTATAATATTGGCTCCTTCTTCAATTGCAATTTCAAAATCATTGGTCATTCCCATGGATAAATATTTCATTTCTGAATTCTTAAGATTCATTGCTGAAATTTTATCGAATATTTCTTTCATTTTCTTGAAAACCCATCTAACATCTTCAGGATTTTCGCTGAAAGGAGCTACAGTCATAAGCCCTAATACCTTTATGTTTTCAAACTGCTCTATGGACTTAACAAATTCGTAGACCGTATCTTCACTGATACCAAACTTGCTTTCTTCTTCGCCTATGTTCAATTCAATTAAAACATTGGCTGTTAGGTTGTGTTGCAAAGCTCTTTTGTTAATTTCATTTGCCAGCTCTAAATTTTCCACTGAATGAATGAGCTCAGTTTTATCGATTATGTATTTTACTTTGTTTTTTTGCAAATGACCTATTAAATGCCATTTGACATTTATGTCTGATAGCTGTTCAGACTTGCTGACCAACTCCTGAACTCTGTTTTCCCCAAGATTTATTAAACCATTGTCAACAGCTTCTCTTGCTCTTGCTGCATCCACCGTCTTAGAAACCGCTATTACAGTAATGTCTTCAGGATTTTTCCCTGAGCGCAGTGCTGCTTGTTTTGTTCTTTCTAAAATTATGTCTATATTTTCCTTTATACTCACAATAACCTCCTAATCTGCTATTTGACCGTCATATACATTTTCAGGCTCCAATATTATTTTGTCAAATATTTTTACAGTAGGATATGATTCATCGTTAATTTTTATTATTCTTCTGTCATGTTCTCCTATGTATTCACCTGTGGTAATAATAGCAAAATTTTCATCCTTCCCTAGTATTTCAACTGGGAAAAATTTTATTATATTGCTTGCATCCTGCACATACACACCAGTCTTACCGTTGAGCTCGGTTAACGCCTTTGCACTTATTTTCAGTCCCTCATATATATCGGTTATAAGTTCCAAATCTACATATCGCTTATCGTAAATTTTATAAAAATAATCATCGAAATATAATATTAAAACTGATTGTTCACTGCTGTAATTAATTTTTTTTATGTAACCCCAAACTTCGTGCTGTGTGCCGTCCGATAAGATTCTTGTCTTAATAAATTTATTTTCTTCAAACAACTTAGCTTTTTCATTGTCAACTGTTGCTGCTATATAGTACTCAAAATTTTTTATTATTTTAAATATTCCTTCATTTTCTGCTGCTGATTCACTTTGTTTTTTATCTGATATTATGTAATCCTTCTTGACTGTTTGACTTGGTGTCATACTGAGTACATTTTCTATTTTATATTCATTTTCCAAGCCGTCAATTTTATATGTAATAAGCCCTGCTTGACCTGAATAATATGGCACCTTGTGGGTCGAAATGCTTTTTGATAAATTTGCTTTCATGGCTTCAAGCTGCGCTGCATCATACTGCTCATATGAATCTCCAAATGAAGGTATACTGATATTATTATTCACTTGTCCAACAATATTATACATACTGTCAAGTTCATTGTTTAATATGCTTGCTTGAATTTCATTTTCATATGAAGATAAAGTTTCATTTGATAAAGCTGTTACACCTGACTCTGTGTTTTTCTTTTTGTCAATGGCTGTTTGAATTTCTGCAATTTGATTATTTATTTCTGCAGAATTTTGATCAGTGTTTAAATCGGCAACAAGCTGACCTTCCTTAACCTTTGTTCCATCCTCGTAATAATATGTAACGCTACCGCTTACTGACGCGTTATAAATTTGTTCATCCTTTATAACTATGCCGTCTGCTTTAATGACATCCTCCAAATTTCCGTTCTCTGCAACCATAGTTTCAACTGAACCGTTAATACTTTGAAATATGTAAAAGCTTAAAACTACCGCTGCTAAAGAAAAGAAAAAGTTTTTTAAACCAAAATTTTTCCTTTTAGACATTTAAACAAAGCTCCAATTTCACTTGCCCATATCAATCTTGAGCAAATACTTTTTGTTCTGTTTTGTTTCATAAATCGTATTCATTATATCATAATTTTTATTAGTTTTGCAAGCTATATATGCGAGATTTCAATTAATATTCCAGTTATTTTTAATAAATTTTCTACATTAATGACAATTTAATATATTTAACAACAAAAAAATAGATGAATTTTAGGTTCATCTATTAATTATTTAGGTACGAATCATCATCGTCCCTCTTTAATTAAATTATCAAGAATATTATGCTGCCAGAGCCGTCATTAACAATTTTTTCAATTGTCTTCTTAAGCTTCTTCCTTGCATTTTCAGGCATTGCAGTAAGTTTGGATTCAAGTTGCTCATCCACAAGACTGTACAATGTCATGCCGAATATTTCAGCATCCCAGATACACTGAGGATTATCCTTCATCTGTTCAACCATGTGGTTCATTAAATCTTCGCTTTGTGATTTATTTCCAATAATAGGAGCAACCTCTGTATTTATAGCAGCATTGAAAATATGAAGTGACGGTGCCTGAGCTTTAATTTTAATTCCATATCTGCTGCCTTCCTTAAATACTTCCGGCTTATTAATAACCATATCGCTTATTGCAGGAGACACATAGCCATAGCCCTTAGTCTTAGCTTCATTAATAGCAGCTTCAACCTTTCTGTAATTCTCCTTATTCTTTGACAAATCTCCTATAAGCTTCAATATCTGATGCTCGCCAGTTATTTCTTCCCCTGACAATTCGCTGATAACCTTGTAATAATAAGAATTGTCCAAATCAATTCTCATGTTGATGCTGCCTGTTCCAAGCTCAATATCTTTTACATAGAAATCTTCTATAAAGTCGTTTTCTGCCGAGAATATGTTGTCTGCATTGAAGTCACTTAGTTTATAGTAATTATCAAAATCATTTTTCAATGTTTCAATTAAATTCTTTTTCAATGAATAATCATATGTTAGTCCATCAAACCATTTCGGAAGGTCAACATTAATTTCTTTGATTGGGAATTCATACAAAACATTTTCTAATACATTGTCAATGTCTTCAGTTCTTAAATTCATCAAGTCCAAAATCTGCACAGGTGCATCATACTTTTCTTTAAGTTGCACAGATAAAGCTTGAGTATTTTCATTTTGCGGATGTGTAGTATTTAAAATAATTACGAAAGGCTTATTAATTTCCTTTAATTCTTTTACTACTCTTTCTTCAGCCATAATATAATTGTCACGATTAATATCAGTAATGCTTCCATCTGTTGTTACCAGGATACCTATTGTAGAATGATCCTTTATAACCTTTCTTGTTCCTATTTCTGCAGCTTCAGCAAAAGGTATAGGATCTTCATTCCATGGAGTACTAACAAGTCTTGGAATTTCACCTTCCATGTTACCGATTGCACCTGGAATCATATAACCTACACAGTCAATCAATCTTAATTTAGCATTAATATTGTCCTTAAATGTAACCTTTACTGCATTGCCCGGCACAAACTTAGGCTCTGTTGTTGTAACGGTCTTACCTGTACCACTTTGAGGCATTTCGTCTTTAGCTCTTTCCCTTATGTATTCATCTTCTATATTGGGCAGCATTACATTTTCAGAAAATTTTCTGATGAAGGTTGATTTGCCTGTACGTACAGGACCTACAACGCCCAGATATATTTCACCCTTCGTTCTTTTTGCTATATCCTCATATATATCTAAATTAGTAATAATAATCCCTCCCCCTGCGAAATATGCACTTTCGTATACAATTAATTTATATGCCTTGTTCAACTTGTTTATTCCAAAATAAATGAAAAATATATTATTAATCAAAATTTTTTGGACAATAAAAGAGACCGTTTAACTTCTTTAATAAACAGCCAATTAATTTATAAAATTTTTTGTATTCAAGAGTAAAAACATTTAAACTGAAATATAAACATTAATCAATTTAGCTAAAAATAATGAATGTTAATAACGAATAATGACATAATAATTATATCTTTGAAAGTGAAGGAGAAATATTGTGGCAAAACATAATTCGGAAAATAAAAGAGATACAATTAATAAAATGAAAAATGATATTGAAAATACAGAGTTTAATGTAAGGCAAACAGAAAAGATGATTAACAATGTTGATGATGAAATTGTAAAATCTGAATTAGAGCTTAGAAATTTCCGAAGAGAAAATTCTCTAAGAAATATGAAAGAAAATATTGAAAATGAATATGACAAAGAAAATAATTTCAAAAATAATATTAAATAAAAAATAAACAAAAAAAGTGTGACAGATGAGTAATGTCTGAACTGCCCCTACTGTCACACCAATTATTATTTTATAACTTTATGATATTCTTGTAATGATTTTTTCTCATGAACTAACTTGCCATTTTTTATATATGCAGCTATTCCTTTAGCGCTGGCCAACGCAGCTGTCATTGTTGTTATATAATGAATATTGTTTTTAATAGCTATTTTTCTAATATATGAATCATCAAATTCACTTAATTTTGTTTCAGGTGTATTGATGATGATGTCAATTTCCTTGTTGGCAATTCCATCTGCAATATTAGGTCTTCCTTCAGTTATTTTGTTTACTGCTTCACTATTGATTCCATTCTCTTTTAAAAATTTACTTGTTCCTTTAGTAGCTTTAATTTTAAAACCTATTTTAGCAAACTCTCTCGCTGCTTCTAAAACATCCTCTTTATCAGCATCGTTAACACTTATTAATACAGTTCCAGATGAAGGAAGAGGTGTGCTTGTTGCTTCCTGTGCCTTATAATAAGCTAATTCATAAGAATCCTCCATTCCCAATACTTCTCCTGTTGAACGCATTTCAGGTCCTAGTACAGGATCAACCTCAGGAAACATGTTGAATGGAAGCACTGCTTCTTTTACTCCATAATACGGAATTTTTTTATTGACTAGCTTACTCATGTCAAACTTCTTGCCTTCATAATTTGCCATTATTATTTCTGTAGCAACTCTAGCCATTTGAATATTACAAACCTTAGATACCAATGGAACTGTTCTAGATGCTCTAGGGTTAGCTTCAAGTACATATACTTTACCATTAGCTATAGCATACTGCATGTTCATGAGCCCAACTACATTCATTTCCTTTGCAATTTTCTTTGTATAATCAACAATTGTGTCTATATGCTCCTTGGAAATTCCAACAGGCGGAATTACACAGGCGGAATCTCCTGAATGAACACCTGCATATTCAATATGTTCCATAACTGTTGGAACAAACGCATCTTTTCCGTCAGATATGGCATCAGCTTCTGTTTCAATAGCATGCCCCAAGAATTTGTCTATTAATATTGGTCTGTCGGGAGTTACACCAACTGCTGCGCCCATATATTTTGTCAGCATATTATCATCGTGTACTATTTCCATTCCCCTTCCACCTAGTACATAGGAAGGTCTAACCATTAATGGATATCCGATTCTTTCAGCGATTTTCATTGCATCACCAATTGTAACTGCCATTCCAGACTCCGGCATAGGGATATTTAATTTATTCATTATATGATTGAAACGGTCTCTGTCTTCTGCAAGGTCTATGGTGTCTTGTGAAGTACCAAGAATTTTTACACCAGCTTTTTCAAGATCCCCCGCAATATTTAACGGAGTCTGACCGCCAAACTGAACAATAACTCCTATTGGTTTTTCTTTTTCATAAATGCTCAATACATCTTCAACTGTTAATGGTTCAAAATATAATTTATCAGATGTATCATAATCTGTAGATACTGTTTCAGGATTGCAGTTAACCATAATTGTTTCATAGCCTAAGTCCTTTAATGCAAAGGCAGTATGAACACAGCAATAGTCAAATTCAATTCCTTGACCAATCCTGTTAGGACCTCCTCCTAAAATCATAACCTTAGGTTTATTGTTGGATGAGGTTTTATCAGGAGCATTGTATGTTGAGAAATAATATGATGCATTTTCAACACCGCTTACAGGAACAGCTTCCCAGCCTTCTGTAACTCCAAGCTTTGTTCTTTGGTTTCTAATTTCTGTTTCAGTTTTATTTAACAATTTTGCAATATATTTGTCAGCAAATCCGTCTTTTTTTGCATTAATCAACAATTCATCAGGCAAATTGTAGTTTTTATATTTCAATATTTCTTCTTCTAATAAAACCAATTCCTTCATTTGTTCTATGAAATATGTCTTTATATAAGTCATTTTGTGCAGCTGCTCTACATCAGCGCCTTTTCTTAATGCTTCATACATAATAAACTGACGTTCGCTTGTTGGTTCTGTCAGCATTGATAGAAGCTCATCAAGGGAATATTCATTGAAATTCTTAGCAAACCCCAATCCATAGCGACCTATTTCCAATGAACGGATTGCTTTTTGAAATGCTTCCTTGTAATTCTTGCCTATGCTCATTACTTCCCCAACTGCTCGCATTTGAGTTCCAAGCTTATCTTGAGCACCTTTAAATTTCTCAAATGCCCAACGGGCAAATTTAATTACAACATAGTCACCGGATGGTGTATATTTATCTAATGTTCCTTCTTTCCAATATGGTATTTCATCAAGATTAAGTCCTGCAGCAAGCATAGCTGAAATCAATGCGATAGGAAATCCTGTGGCTTTTGATGCAAGAGCTGATGAACGAGATGTACGAGGATTAATTTCAATAATAACTACCCTATCCGTTTTAGGATCATGAGCGAACTGAACATTAGTACCACCAATAACTTCAATAGCCTCTACAACTGAATATGCGTACTTTTGCAATCTTTCCTGAAGCTCTTTACTGATTGTCAACATTGGTGCTGAACAGAAGGAATCTCCAGTATGAACTCCAACTGCATCTATATTTTCTATAAAACAAACTGTTATCATTTGATTCTTGCTGTCTCTTACAATTTCAAGCTCAAGCTCTTCCCATCCAAGAACTGATTCTTCCACAAGAATTTGTCCCACCATGCTGGCAGCAATTCCACGACTTGCTATTGTTCTAAGCTCTTCAATATTATAAACCAGTCCTCCACCTGTTCCACCCATAGTATAAGCAGGTCTGATAACAACAGGAAACCCAAATTCCTGTACTATTTTTTCAGCTTCTTCAACGCTGTAGGCAGCTTGACTCTTGGGCATTTCAATTCCTAATTTATTCATTGTTTCTTTAAAAGCTATACGATCTTCACCACGTTCAATAGCATCTATCTGGACGCCAATCACCTTAACTCCGTATTTGTCCAGAATTCCCCTTTTGCTAAGTTCCGAACAAAGATTTAGTGCAGTCTGTCCGCCTAAATTAGGTAATACTGCATCCGGTCTTTCCTTTTCAATTATTTCAGTTAAGCTTTTTACATTTAATGGTTCTATATAGGTTGAATCGGCTATTCCCGCATCAGTCATTATTGTGGCAGGGTTAGAATTTACAAGAACAATTTCATATCCTAATTTTCTTAATGCTTTGCAGGCTTGAGTTCCGGAATAGTCAAATTCACAGGCTTGACCAATGATTATTGGACCTGACCCAATTATTAATACTTTTTTAATATCAGTTCGTTTAGGCATAACAGCTATCTCCTCTTAAATAAATACTTTAAATTTATAATAAATATTATATGCAATTATTTAAATTTCGTTTAAATTATAATATTATTTAAATTTAACTACCTATAATTTTTTATTATTATACATTTGTATTTGTTAAAAGTCAATAAGCAAATTTACTTTTATATTATTTTTTTTATAGATTTATGATAATCAAATAAGACAGTTATTTTTGAGACAGGGGGATGAGACAGGGGGACGTGAGACAGGGGGAGAAAGACAGGGGGACGTTTCATCTGTCTTTTTTGATTGCTTTTTCAACAATTGCCTTTCCTAAACCAAAAATCCTACTTAATTATCTAATTATTATGATGTTGTCAATGGAAATAATATTAGTTAACAAAAAAGACAAGTGAAACGTCCCCATGTCTCCCCCATGTCTCCAGTGAAACGTCCCCATGTCTCCCCATGTCTCCCCATGTCTGCATGTCTGTCCATGTCTCACGTCTCATTGTCAACGACAAATTTTCTTCTTAATTGTTTGCTTTTATGAATTGTATTTGGTATCATATAATTTATATAAAATTAAAATAATCTAAAAAAGGTAAAGGAAAGAATGAGCTAGCTCAATATTTCCATGGTTATACAATGGATAATCAAGAACAAAAACATCAAAGACGAATTAGATATAAAGGTACCCATCCTAAAACGTTTAAAGAAAAATATAAGGAATTGCAACCAGAGAAATATGCAGATGACGTTGCAAAGATTATTCAAAAGGGCAATACCCCTGCTGGCATGCATCGTTCAATTTGTGTTAATGAAATATTGGAGTTCTTACAAATTACACCAGGACAAACCGGATTAGATGCAACTCTAGGTTATGGTGGACATACATTAGAAATGCTTAAATGTTTAAATTTAAAGGGACACTTATATGCAATTGATGTAGATTCTATAGAATTACCGCGCACCAGAGAACGTTTAGAACGCTTAGGTTATGGTACCGAAATTTTAACCATAAAACAAATGAATTTTTCCAATATAGATGAAGTTGCTTTAGAATCAGGACCATTAAATTTTGTTCTGGCAGATTTAGGTGTCTCTTCCATGCAAATAGACAATCCAGATAGAGGATTTTCATTTAAAACTGAAGGACCATTAGACTTACGTCTTGATCCTAACAAAGGTATATCTGCTACAGAACGTTTAAAAGATATTTCTCAAGATGAATTAGAAGGTATGTTAGTAGAAAATGCTGATGAGCCTAATGCAGCAGCAATCTCACGTGCCATTATTTCAGAAATCAATAAAGGAAAAGATATATCAACAACAATTCAGCTGCAACAAATTATTAAAGATGCTCTTAAATTTATAAAAGGAAAAAATAGTGACGATGAAATAAAAAAATCATGTCAAAGAACTTTTCAAGCATTGAGAATTGATGTGAACAGTGAATTTGAAGTATTGTATGAATTTTTGGAAAAGCTCCCTTCTGTTTTAGCAGAGGGTGGGCGTGTAGCTATACTTTCTTTTCATTCAGGAGAAGATCGTCTGGTTAAAAAATCATTCCAACACTATTTTCGTGAAGGAGTATATAGTGAAATAGCCCCAAATGTTATTCGGCCATCAGCAGAAGAATGCAATTCCAATCCTCGTGCTCGTTCTGCTAAATTGCGTTGGGCTATAAAAACATGATTCGTAATTTTTAACCC
Organism: Sedimentibacter sp.; assembly: GCA_050173715.1. Classification (GTDB taxonomy): domain Bacteria; phylum Bacillota; class Clostridia; order Tissierellales; family Sedimentibacteraceae; genus Sedimentibacter. The sequence goes on along the minus strand of JBFXKO010000003.1, from coordinate 93,432 downwards.
TAATAATATTCAAAGACTGCCTCATTTTGAGGCAGCAGTCCTCATTGTCATACATTGTCACAAAAAGATACAATGGTAACTAAATATACCATTGTATCTTTGTTTATTTCTTCATAATAGCTACTTTCCAAACATCAGGTCCTTGCTCAAGATATTCCCATTCAAATTTATCAGGCATCTCTGCTAAAAACTGATAATGAAGAGGACGAGGATCATGGTCGTTTACTAACTCCATGGCTTCACCTGGTTTCAAGCTTTCAAATGTATTAAAAATCACAGGATGCTTATCTTTAGGTTCATATTTTCTAGCATCCACTTGAGCTACAAATTTATCCATAATATTCTCCTTTTAATTAAATGTATTAAAATTATACCCACTACAAAATAAAATAATCAGATAAATATATAATCGAAGACATGGGGGACGGAAGACATGGGGGAAGACATGGGGGACGTTTCATCTGTCTTTTTTGAATATTCGCCGGAATTCCATATATTGATGTCAATTTTATTATTTAGTTTTTAGTAAAGTAATCTATCAATATTTCTTTTATATAATTATATCTTCTTGAATAAGAGTTTTCTATACGAATAAGCTCAAAACCATGTTTCCTGCATATTTCATTCTTCTTTTTGTCTCTTTCTCTTACAACTACATCCTCAATATGTTCTTTACCGTCTAATTCTATTGCCAGTATTGGTATTTCTCTTTTTCTAAAAACTCTTTCATAAACTACGAAATCAAATCTTCCTGAATAAAACAAATCATTGTATGTATAGTTATCTTGAAATACATGAGCAATACTTACTTCCTTATGAACTGTGCATTTTCTTTTATTATATAATACATTGTCTAATGCAAATTTTAAACTTTGCAGAAAAGCTTCTTCTGTTTCTGTAGAGTATGGTTTAACTCCCAAGGCTCTAGATGCCGTAGTTTTTTCTGCCACCTTGTATTCTCCATTACTTTTAACATATTCAATCAAGTCATAAACATCATCATCTGAATTTTTTTCATGCAACCTGTCTATATTTTTTCTGCTTGACATGATAATTAATTGTTCTTTAGCCCTTGAAGTTGCAACATTTATTAATTCCTTATTATTCTTTAGCCATTCGTATGTACGAGAAGATGTGTTGTCAGTAACAGCCAATGAAAAAATAATAACGTCCTTTTCATCCCCTTGAAATGCATGAACAGTGCCACAAGTAATATCATCTATTCCATTTTCTTGTAGAATAGAATTTATATACTTGTTTTGATTTGTAAAGGGTGTTATTATTCCGATCCTTTTATCCCTGTTTGCATTCACATACTCGATAATCTTTTGTGCTTCAGATACAGATGTGTTTTTAACACCTGTTTTATTTTCACCAACATCAACAAAAACAAGTGGCTGCTCAGACTTAATGTTGCTCTTAATATTTAATTTTCCGTTATAATATTTTTTATTATTAAAATCAATAATTTTTTTATGGCATCTGTAATGGTAGCTTAAAAGTATTTCATCACTTACTGCATCACAAGCAAGATATGTTTTATAAATGGAATTATTTATGTAATCATATTCGTTAGTAACCGAGTATTTTTTCTTAAGTATAAAATTATCTCTTTGATTCAGCAAAACAACTGGGTTTAACTGCTGAGGGTCTCCAACCAGCATAAGATTCTCACCTCTAATAATTGGTACAAGTGATATTGCTGTATTGCATTGGCTTGCTTCATCCATAATCACCATATCAAAATATTGCTTAGGTTCACCTAGCTTATGTGCAGAAATGCAAGTTGTAGCACATATTGGGAATATGCGAAGAAACTTTCTAAGATTTTCTTCCTCTTTTAAATATTGATTAAAAGTGTTGAGCTGAAGTTCTTTATCATCTAAATATACAATATCTAATAAATCCTTATATTTTGGTTCATCAAGCCTCTTTATATATTTTGCTGAAGTGTAATATAAGTATTTGAAAAATTCATCTTCATCATTAGATAATAAATTTACTGCTTCTTCGTCCGTTACCTCTCCCAATGATTCCAATAACTTTTCCACTTCATACAACTGTCTTCCTTGCAGGTCTGTCTGAAATGTAAACTGGTCATAAGTGCTCAGTAATTTTTCGATAGTTTCTTTTCTTTCTTTAAGATCAATTATTTTCTCATGCTTCTTTAATAAGGCAGTTAATTTCTTAGTTCTTTCAATTTTATTCCCTTTGTTTTTTTCTAAAGTCTTATCATAAATATCAATTTTCTTAGTTCTTTCATAAATTTCTTTTATAAAATCAAGACTTCCTGCAACCTTTTCATTATTACCCAATCGAATAATGGGAAATGGAATTATTCTATCTCTGTATTTTAAAGTTAGAAAAGATTTATATACACTATCAATAGGATGATTATTATAAGATGCAAACAAGACTGTTTTCTCGTTAAAAAATGCAGTCGTAATTGTATTTATTATTGTATTAGTCTTACCTGTACCTGGAGGTCCTTGAATATATGCTATAGGATATTTCATAGCTGTATTTATGGCAAGCAATTGATCGATATTTACTTTTTTGTTTAGCAAGGCAATGGGATATTCTTTTCTTTTTTCAGATCGTTTGACAAAATCACCAAAAAATGCTTTTATTGGAACGGTGATAATATCAGAATTATACATATCAATAATTGCTTCATATTCATGATCTAAGTCTATAATTACATCTAATCCTATTGCTATTATATAAGGCATGTCATCGACACCCACATATTGTGGATTATAATTTGTAATTTTGTCTTTTATTAATTCTTGATTTTTTTCAAATTCATCTAGTAAGCTATAGTCCTCCCCATCTAAAAATTGTCTGATACTTTGCTTATTACCATCAATTGAATATTCTAAGCATATGGTTATTTCTTCATCTGCTTTTAATTTTCTGTTAACTACATCTAGATTAAGTCTGCGATATGCCAAAACATACAATCCATTATTAGTATTAATGCTTAATACATTAACACAAAGTTGCTTTATTTTGTTTTTAGCATACGGACTTGTTGCTTTATATTGAAAATTATCAACTATTTCTTTGAACTGATCTTCGTTCAACCGATAACTGCCCGAAACAAGAGAATCCCTATCAAAGTATTTTATTAGGGAATAATTACAATTGTATGGAGTAGAATCTAATTTGTTACAATCAGCAAGATAATTTAGAATCTTTAAATTAGCTGCATTATAAAAAATATGCTTGTATTTTTGTGGATGCAACCTTATGTCATCAACTAAATTTCTGTTAATCTGGCAATATGATCCATCAATAACTGCAGACTTTAATATAGAATCAATGTAAATATTCATCTCAAGCAGACTGAATTGAGACAAATGAAGTCCATCCACAAGAAGCATCTTTCTTTTAGGATCAATATTCTTAATCCCAATCCAATATTTAGTTATATTATTTTCTTTATTTTTATATTCAATGCTCAACCATCTTCCTTCATGGACAGCCTTAAATATATCCTTGTATATACTATTCATAATGCACCATTTAGACAGGGGGCAGGCAGGGGGACGTTTCATCTGTCTTTTTTGACTGCTTTTTCAACAATTGTCTTTCCTACACCAAAAATCCTACTTAATTGTCTAACACTCGTATTTTTTCGATTATAAATATCCTTAATAATCATAATTTTTTCATATATTGATAATTCATCAAAATTAACAATATCATATTCTTTTATTATTGATTCTTTTAAAGAATTATCATTAAAATTTTTAATTGTATTAATTTCTAAACAAGTATCATCGTTATTATCATTCATGAATTTACTAAATTCTTCAAATGTAGAAAAATATACTTTAACTAAATCCTCATCTATAATTGTTTTGTACCCAATATAAGAATAATAGTAATTTGCAAAACTGCTCCATCGATATTCCGACACATTCTTAACCATATTAGCTTTTATAGGATTTTGATGAATATATCTTAAAACAGTTAACAAATATTCTTCATTTGTTACCGCCTCACTCAAATATCTATTTTGAAATAGATGTCCGACTCTATCATATTTTTTATTATGCCAACCAACATATCCTACAGTTAAACGTTTAATACTAGTCCCTATTTCTTCACTTTCTTTTAACAACATATGTACATGATTATCCATTAAGCAATAACCATATATTTTAAAATTTCCTGCTTCCTTCGCCTTTGTAACATTTTCTAAAAACTTTATTTTGTCTTCATCTTCTAAAAATATATCTCTTTTGTCGATACCTCTTAGCATTATATGATATATTCCAGTTATGCTCTTAACCCTTGCTTGTCTGGGCATACAACAACACCTCACTAATATGCATATTTTATTAACAGACCTAATATAAAGTACTTGTCTGCAACTTGCTAAGCTTTATATTAATTATATTAATTGTTGCGTTATTGTCAATAAAAATAATATTAGTTAACAAAAAAGACAAGTGAAACGTCCCCCTGTCTTCTTTTCATGAATATTTTTATCTTTAAATTAAAAAAGATAATTGAATGCATTATCCAATTATCTTGATTTTCAGTTGACTTTTTCACCAGTCTCGAAACGTCCCCCTGTCTTCTTCCCCCTGTCTTCCACTGTCTTCTTTTCTCCCTGTCTTCGCCCCAAATGTTATTCGGCCATCAGCAGAAGAATGCAATTCCAATCCCCGTGCTCGTTCTGCTAAATTGCGTTGGGCTATAAAAGCATGATTTGTAATTTTTAACCCTAATAATATTCAAAGACCGCCTCATTTTGAGGCAGCCTCTTTTAGATAAGCTGGCTGATTAATAATCATGAATTAGTAATCATTACTTCTTCTTTTTTTACTTTTGCTTTTTGTACTACCAATAAAACTACTAGTGCCAGCAATCCTATTAAGTTAAAGTAAATGTTACTTGTTATAAGCATAATACCGCCAATTATTGATAAGATTCTGATTGCAGCATTTACCTTAGTATATAAATATCCTTCAATACCAACACTCATTATAAATACTCCAACCAATGATGCAATTAATGTTCTTATTACATCTATTGCAGTAACATCAATCAATAATAGAGATGTATTGTATATGAAAATGAATGGAATAATATATCCTCCTAATGAAAGCTTACATCCAATCCAACCAGTTTTGTTAGCATCTCCACCGGCAATACCTGCAGCTGCGAATGCAACAAGGGCAACAGGCGGCGTAAGGTTAGCAAACATTGCATAATAGAAAGAGAATAAGTGAGCTGCCATTTCAGGAATACCAAGTTTTACTAAAGCAGTAGCACCGATAGTTGCAGTAATTAAATATGATGGAATTGAAGGTAGACCGATACCTAAAATTAAACATGTCAACATCGTCAAAACTAATGTAGCCATCAGACTTGATTGTCCTAACTGAATTATAGCGTTAGCCATATTTAATCCAAAACCCGTCAAGCTTACTATACCTATCATTATTCCTACTACTGCACAAGCTACAGCTACAGAAACAGTCTGACGTGTACTTTCTTCGAATGCATCAATAACATCTCTTACACTCATTCTTGTTTCCTTTTTAAACCAACTTACTACTATCGTAAGAATTATAGTTATAAAGGCAGAGTATATAACAGTCTTTCCGCTAAAAATGAGCATATATACTAAAAATGCAATCGGTATTATTAAATGACCTCTTAACCTCATTACGTCTTTTACTTTTGGAAGTTGATCCTTTGGTATACCTTGCATATTTTCTTTTTCAGCTCTTAGTTGTACCTGTACCAGTATTCCAAAGTAATATAGCAATGCTGGAATTGCAGCGCTGGCCGCGACCGTACCATACGATACACCTATCATTTCGGCCATGATAAATGCAGCAGCGCCCATAACAGGTGGGAGCAGTTGTCCTCCGATAGAAGCTGACGATACAACAGCACCAGCATACTCCTTAGTAAATCCTACGTTGGTCATCAAAGGAATGGTAAAGGAACCTGTGGTCACAACGTTTGCAACTGCTGAACCGTTGATGCTACCTAACAGACCACTTGCTATAACAGCAACCTTAGCTGGACCTCCCTTAGTATGACCTGCCAGCGCAAGAGCAATGTCATTAAAGAACTGTCCCATACCACACTTATTCATTACAGCACCAAAAAGTATAAACAAGAATATATAGCTTGCAGCAACTGCAACAGAAGAACCATAAATTCCTTCAGTATTAATAAATATATGATTTACAAGCTTAGCCCAGTTATAGCCTCTATGCGCAAACATACCCGGAAGATTACTTCCCCACAATCCGTATGCAATAAATGACAAGTTTAATAATACCAATGACATGTCCGAAGTTCTTCTTGATGCTTCCATTACAAGTACTATAAGAGCCGTACCTATGATAATATCATAGGTATTAGGCATACCCATTCTATTTATTAAATTCTCATAATCCACCCATACATATACTGCAACTACTATTGATATTATTGCAAAAATTACATCAAACCAAGGAATTTTCTTCCTGCTTGATTTGTTTGATGCCGGATATAATAAGAAGGACATAAACAGCATCATAGCAACGTGAAGTGACCTGTGTTTTAGAATTGTAGGATATCCTACATAAGCTGTGATAAAATGATACAAAGCAATTGAAAGACCCAGCCAGTATAATGCCTTTGCAATTTTTTCATTACTGACTTTTCTGGTTCTTGACTCTTTTTCATATTTTTCAAGTACTTCAGTCTGTTTTTCTAATTCTTCTTTTACTCGTTCTTTTTCATCGATAAGATTATTTTCCATACTGAAAACCTCTCCTTTACTTTTAAATTTATTGGAACATGTTGGGGCATATCACTGCCCTTAATTACTATATCATCATTTATCTTTATATAATTAAGAGCAGTGTTAGAATTTATCCAGTTAATCTTTTCAAACTCCTGATTAATTTCAGTCATTCTGACCATTCCGTTTTCAATTTTAACTTTTCCTTTGTTTTCAGGTATACCCGCACCAAATCCCGCAACATTTATCTCATACAATAGAAGATTGTTATTTTCGAGTATTTTATATTTCTCCGTCCATGGAATAAGTTCAAAAGAATGGGTCCACTTATACTCTATGATGTCCCCTGCATCTATTCTTCTTTTAAGATAAATTTCATTGTCTTCCTGATTATAAATCGTTAATACCTTTTCATTACCCACCCATATAAATAACACAGTGATACAAATAAATAAAGTAATTATTATTAAATTTCGTTTCACGTGCTTTAAATCATAAAGCATAAAATTAAATTTATGACTTTTCATTAATTATTTATTCTATACCTTTCTCCTGATAGTACTTAACAGCTCCTGGATGGAAAGGAATATCTACTCCTATGTGTGAATTTTCTAGAGATATATGTTTTGCTGCAGTCGCATGTGAAGCTTGTATGGTGTCAATATTTTCAAATATACCCTTAGTTAAATCATATACTACATCCTCAGGTAAATCTTTTCTTACTAACATGATGTTTCTTACTGTAACAGTGTTAACATCTGTTTCTGTGCTATACGCATCCTTTGGAATTATTTCCGGAACAAAGAAAGGATATTTTTCAGTTAAATTCTTTAATCCTTCTCCTTCAATAGGAACAATTACTATTTCTTCAGATACACCAAGTTCCATTATTGTCGCATTTGGAATACCACTTGTTACGAACACCGCATCAACTTGTCCATTTTGCATTTGTTCAATTGCTTCTCCATAGTTTAGATAATCTACTTTACTGTCTTCATAAGTCATGTCATGAGCTTCATACATCATTCTTGCATTTAGTTCAACTCCGGAGTTAGGAGCTCCAACACCAACTCTTTTACCCTTTAAATCTTCAAATTTAGTAATGCCTGTTTTCTTAGTTGTAATTAATTGAACGTAATTTGGATATAATCCGGTAATCGCCATTAAATCTTTGGCCGGAGTCTTGCCTTCATAAGCTCCAAATGCATCATAAGCCTGTGCAACTGAATCTGACATAGTAATAGCCATTTCAGCATCACCATTTATAATTAAGTTAATATTTTCAACAGACGCTCCTGTTGATTGAGCGGAAGATTTATATCCTAATGTCCCAAATACACTTGAGAATGCTCCACCAATTGGATAGTACAAGCCGCTTGTAGGACCTGTTGCAACTGTTATAAAGTGTTTGCTTCTATCGAGCTGTGCTTCCTCTTTATTTTCTGCTGCCGGCTGAGCACCTGCAGGTGGCTGAGCAGTGTTGCCTGAGCACGCTGTCAATATTATTGAAAGCACCATAATGATTGATAAAACCTTTGTTATTTTACTTTTAAACATAATTTATCCTCCATAAATATTATTTGAACAAATATATAAGCAATTTCTATACCAATTTCAAAATCATTTTAAAAGGCTGCAAAATCTTGGATTTTAATAAGAATTTCTTTTTATTGTTAATAAATAATCATTAAAATCAAAAAATAAGGCGGCAAAATTTTCCGCAAGGAACTAATTGCCGCTTTTAGCTATTCTATATTGTATTCATGGATTTTGTTTCTAAGTCCCCTTTCACTTATACCTAACATAGACGCCGTATGCTTTCTATGTCCTTTATTAAGCTTAAGCGCCGCTGTTATGAGTTTTTTCTCTGCTTCTTGCAATGTAAGGCCTGCTAAGTTTTCTGTTCCGATACTGTTTCCTAACGATATATCTATAACTTCCATTTTTCTTTTTATGCTTTCCTTGTTTTCTATTGGTAAATCATTAACTTCTATAACATCTGTTTTTGCAAGCAATACTGCTCTTTCAATTATATTAGACAGCTCCCTGACGTTTCCGGGATAATCATAATTTAAAAGATATTCTTCAGCTTCTTTTGACAGACCCACTATTTTTTTGCTCATCGCTTTGTTGTAAATATCAATAAAGTGCTTAAACAAAAGAGGTAATTCCTGAGTCCTTTCTCTAAGAGGCGGCAGACTCAACTCAAATACATTAAGCCTGAAATACAAATCATTTCTGAAATTCCCGTCTTCTACTTCTTTTTTTAAATCCTTGTTCGTAGCAGCAATAAATCTGATGTTTAATTTTATAGGAATGTTGCTGCCCAGCGGTGTGTATTCTCTTTGCTGCAATACCCTCAAAAGCTTAGCCTGCAGAAATAGTGACATATCACCTATTTCATCAAGAAATATAGTACCGTTGTTAGCTGCTTCAAATTTCCCTACTTTATCGAAAATTGCGCCTGTGAATGTACCTTTCTTATGCCCAAAAAGTTCTTCTTCTAACAAAGTATCAGGAATAGCCGCACAGTTTATCTCCACGAAATTGCCATTTTTTCTTTTTCCGGAATAATGCAAAGCTCTTGCTACAAGCTCCTTGCCCGTACCGCTTTCTCCCATAATAACTACTGAAGTATCCACGTCTTTAAGTTTTTCAATACTGTTAAATACTTCTTTCATAGCCGGAGATTTCCCTATTATTCCGCTATAATTGTATTTGCTGTGATCATTGTCCTTATAGATAACCTTTTCATATTTCTTTTTATCTTTAACTGCATCCTCTATAAGTTTATCGAGTTCTTCCAGATCAAGAGGTTTTGTCAGGTAAGTATATGCTCCTTTTTTAATGGCATCTACTGATGAAACGATAGAGCCAAAAGCAGTCATAATAATTACCTGTATTGAATTATCAATGCTTTTAATTTCTTCAAGAATATTAATTCCATCGATATTGCCTAACTTTAGGTCAAGAAGCACTAAGTCAAAGTTATTTAATATAAGCTTTCTTATTCCTTCCTTAGGATTTGTTGTGTAGCTTACATCATATTTATCCTCTAAGGCAAACTTTATTGAAGTGCATATAGATATTTCATCATCAATTATTAAGATTTTGTCCATGTCCTTCCTCCATAAAAACAATCGAAACCTTAGAGCCTTTATATTTTTGACTCTCTATAGATATTTCTCCGCCATTTTCATTTACAATTTGTTTAGATATGGTAAGACCTATGCCGCTGCCCTTTTCTTTAGTTGTATAAAAGAAATCAAAAGAACTTTTATTTTCATTCTCTGTCATTCCTATTCCATTGTCTTCAATAGATATTACTACAGAATCATTAATTCTCACGGCACTCAAATTAATAAAATATAAACCGTTACCATTATTAAAACTTCGCATTTCATCTATTGCATCCATGGCATTGATAATCAAATTTATTAAAACCTGTTTAATTTTATCCTTTTCCAATTTTATTGATAAGTTTTCATTAATAATAGTATTAAATTTAATATTTTTTCTATCTAATACCGGTTTTAACAGAATAATTACTGATTCAATCAAATCCTCTAATTCAACAACTTCTATGCTTTTCTCACGAGGCTTTGAATAATTGATTAGCTGTTCTATAAGCTTATTTACTCGTTCAACCTCATATGGTACAACTGTAGATATTTGCCTTTGGAATTCTTCATTATTCTTCTTTCGAGGCAATAGTTCCACATATGCTTTTATAGAGGTTAATGGATTTCTTATTTCATGAGCAATCCCTGATACTATTTGAGTAAGTGCTTTTGTTTTTTCCTTTTCTTCCACTTGTAACCTAAGAGCCTTCTCTAAGGTTACATCTTCTATGGTAACAATGGCACCAACAATTTGCATTTCATAATCACTGAGCGGGTACATGGTAAATCTATAAATCCATTTCATACCATTAGTTTTATACTCAATCTCATTTCCCATGAATTTTTCACCACTCAATAAAACTCGTTTCGCATAATCCTGAATAATGAAATTAACCGGAGTGATGTCATAGACGCTTTTCCCTATCAACGGACTATCTAATTTGCACATTTTAAGTGCAGGTTCATTCATCATTGTAACTACGCCTTCCAAGTCAAAAGTAATTATACTTCTTGGACTGCTTTCACAAATAAAATTTTTTAGTTCATTCGTATTTTTTATCTCTATAATCTTATTTTCGAGCTCTTTATTTGAGATAGTAAGTGCTTTAGTTTTTTGCTTTACTAACTGACGCAGCTGAAGATTGATTATCTCAACCACAATTATAATAATAACTGCAATAATAAATAAAACATATAACATCCTTCGAAACGTTTTTTGTCTTTCTATATTCTTATCGTTTATCCATCTGTTATAAATTTCTTCATATTCACCGTTAATTCTTAAATTCTTAAGCTCAGTATTTACTATATTTATCAATTTTTCATTTGACTTATTAATCCCTAAATAATAGTTCACTGGAGCCGTAAATGTATCACTTATTACGTATGCGTCAGTTAAGTTGTTTTTATCAAGGATGTATTCTACAACATGCTTTACTCCTATCATCATATCAGCTCTACCTATAAGAAGTAAATCAATCGCTGTTCCCTGATTAAACGTCAGATTAAAATTTGCTTTTTTTAAGTTATTTGCGAAATCATATTCTACCGAATTACCTTCAAGTGCAATTAATAAAGGGGCTGCGTTCAGGTTATTTCTGATTTCATCAGCTCTGTTTCTTGGTATAACCATCGATATAGTAGATTGTACAAGGCTATCACTGACATCCATAACATCTTCTATATCTTTTGTATACCTGATGCCCATTATAACATCAACCTCGTTATGCTTAAATTTTTCGTAGGATTCATTTAAAGGCATGGGTATAAGCTGAATTTTTAAATTATTTTTTTGTGCTATTTTATTAATCAAATCCAAATTAAACCCTTTGTACTCTCCATCCTCATAAAATTGATATGGAGGTAAATTTGGGTCAAATGCTATTTTAATATCTTTTTCATTATTCACGTCTGCAAAGTAATTATTGCTATACAATGAAAAAAAGGTTATTAATATAAAAGTAAAAAAAATAATTCTTTTCAAATTACTGCCTCTTTATATTTTTTATAGATAATTATATGTTATGATTAAAACCCAAAAAGCCTTTTTTTGTCATTCCGAACAAAGTAAGGAATCTCTAAACCGTTCAAATTATGAGATTCTTTGCTAACGCTCAGAATGACAAATCAAAGAAAAGAACTGTTTTATTTTAAGTTAGTATTGTTTCTGAAGCGAATAAGATTTATTTGCTATTATATGCCTTTTTAATAACTATAATATAATCTTCTTTGGTCATTGGTCTTGGGTTGCTTTCCGTGGAAATATTCTTAACTGACATTTCAGCCAATTTCTCAAAGTCTCCTTCATTAACCTTTAAGCTTGAAAACAGCGGCAGCTTTACATCTATAGCAAGCTTTTTAGTTGCTTCAACTGCTTTTTGAGCGCCTTCTTTATTGCTTTCAAAAGCAAATCCCATAGCTTTTGCAATGCGAGCATATCTTTCAACTGAGTATTCCATGTTGTACTCCATAACATGTGGCAAAAATATAGCATTACATACTCCGTGAGGCAAATCATAGACTCCCCCCAATGATTCGGCAATGCAATGAACTGAAGCAACATCCGAATGGCTAAATGCGATGCCTGCTAACATGCTGCCTAAAAGCATTCCGCTTCTTGCTTCTAGATTACTTCCCTCATTTACTGCAGTCAAAAGATTGTTGTATATTAATTCTGTTGCATATAATGCCATAGCATCACTTATTGGTTCTGCGCATGTTGCAGTATATGCTTCAATAGCATGAGTAAGTGCATCCATACCCGTTGAAGCAGTAATATGTGCTGGAAGTGATAATGTAAGCTCAGGATCACATATTGCAACCTTAGCTGCAGTATATTGACTCTTTACAGTCATTTTATAATTATTTTCCGTATCAGTTATAACTGATGAAAATGTCAATTCGCTACCTGTGCCTGACGTAGTAGGAATTGTAATTAAAAGAGGTAATGGTTTCGTAGCAGCTGTCTTACCTTCATATTTTTTAATTTTATCACCGTTATGTGCAAGCAACACCCCAACAGATTTAGCACAATCAATAGGGCTTCCTCCACCTACAGCAATTATGGAATCTGCTCCATGTTCCTTTGCAATTTTTGCTCCTTCTTCAACATTTACATCCTTTGGGTTAGGCTCAACTCCGTCATAAACAATGTAATTTATATCACTTTGTTTTAATATATCAGTAATCTTGTCCAATATGCCAGCGTTTCTGACACCTTTATCAGTAATAATAATTGGTTGTTTGCCGCCATTAGATATTAATTCATTTGTTAAAGAAGTTATGCAACCAGGACCGTAAACTATTTTAGTTGGTAATGTGAAGCTAAAAGGTAATATAAAATTTTTCATAAGAAACCTCCAGATAAAATTATACTGTTATTTTAGCATATATTTTGAATTTTTTACAAAGAAATTAAAAAAAGAGTCTTCAATGTTTTGCTATACACGTTTTAGAAAAAGACAAGGATCATGGTCGTTTAATAACTTCAGCCTTTTTCAGTATTTCTATTAACTCATTTTTTTCTTGTTCTTTTATTTGAATTAATGGTTTTCTCACATATCCGCCTTCAAATCCTAATAAATCACATGCATATTTTAATCCTGCTATACCATATTTGCCTGTTACAGCACTGTTTACAGGAAATACTCTTTCATACAATTCTCTTGCCTTATTAAAATTACCAGCCTCAAATTCCTTTTGTACTTTGACACATTCTTGCGGACAGCAATTTGCAAGAGCTAAAACACAACCTTTAACTCCTAATGTCAACGCAGGATACCAAATAGATGCTGTACCTATCATTAAATTAAATTCCGCATCACCAACAGCTCTTTTTAAATCTATTAACTGCGAAATGTTGCCTGAACTGTCTTTCATTCCAATTATATTAGGGTGTTTGCATAATACGCTAACAGCATCAGGAGAAATATTTACATGTGTAAACTTAGTAACATTATAGATCAGAATTGGTATTTTCACATTGTCCGCAACATCAGTATAGAAATTAATTAATGCTTCATCATTCATTTTTCCGCCATAATAAAACGGTGTAATGATAAGCGCACAATCAGCTCCCAAATCAGCTGCCTTATTTGTTAATTCAATAGTTGCACTTGTTGATTCCATGCCGGTTCCGGCAATTACAATTTTTCCTTGTTTTCTATGTATTACCGTAAGCTCTACCAATTTCAATTTTTCTTTTTCCGTTAAGTATACAGTTTCACTGTTTGAACCAAGAACTAAGTAACCGGCTAAATCATATTCATTCCATCTTTCAATGTTTCCAATAAATCTACCGTAATCCACCTCATCATGTTCATCGAATGGTGTAATCATTGGCGGTATTACACCTTTAATATTTATAAATGCCATTTCTTTTCTCCTAAATTGTTGAATTTTTATACACATTTCCCCATTTCCCTAGCCATTGCTTTATATTCGCTATTTTCAGCATCCTGCCTACTACCTAATCCATAACACACAAGCGTTCCGCTGTCATGTTAAAATAATACAGAGGAGTTCATTTTCCTAATTATCATATTTTATGGTTATAACCCATTAAGTATAATTTCTTGATTTGTCATTCTGAGCGCTAGCGAAGAATCTCATAATTTGAACGGTTTAAGCTGATTTGATTAAACCTAAGCTTCTGCTATAATTTTTATAGTTTCAAAGGCAATTTCAATGCCTTTATGCAGCAGCTCATAGTCTGTCCATTCTGAAGGGCTGTGGCTTCTACCATTTTTGCTTGGCACGAAAATCATACCCGTAGGAGTCAAATCCACCATTACCATGGCATCATGTCCGGCACCGCTTAAAATCCTCATATTGGAGAATCCAATCCTATTGCAGTTATTCTCAATAATATTTGTAATTTCTTCTGACAGCTTTACCGGCTGCACATCAAGAAGCGTCTGTACTTCATATGTAACATTCTTACTTTCAGATATCTTGTCAAGCTCAGTATAAATCCATTGAAGAATACTTTTAATATTATTAGAATCCTTAGCCCTAATATCAACAGTAAAGGTCACTTCTTTTGGCACAACATTAACCGACCCCGGCAGTAAAGACAATCTTCCAACGGTAGCAACACTTCCCTCTCCAACTTCCCTTGCATAATCTCCTACGCGAGAAATGAGCATGGCAGCTGCTTCCATTGCATCTGAACGCATATTCATGGGAGTTGTTCCTGCATGGTCAGCCCTACCATTAATTTTTACTTCTATTGCATGCAAGCCTACAATATATTCAACAACACCTACTTCTTTATTTTCAGCTTCCAATATTGGTCCTTGTTCTATATGCAGCTCAAGATATGCCTTTAGGCTTTCCTTTGGTCTAATGGCTTCTTCTATTTTATCAGGGTCAAAACCAAACGTTTCCATGGCTTGTGCCATTACAATACCACTTGCATCCTTGCTTTCATATAGCTCCTGTCTGCTTACCTTTCCAGCCATAGCTCTGCTTGCAAAAAGACCTGCACCAAATCTGGTACCCTCTTCTTCTATCATAGCAATAAACTCCACAGGATACCTTGGTTTTAATTTATTTTCCTGTAAAACTCTTGCTGTTTCCAAAGCAGCAACAATACCTGCCAGCCCATCAAAGTTGCCACCGTTCAATACGGTATCAAAATGCGATCCTATTAAAACAATTGGAGAATTTTTTAGCTCTCCTTCAATTCTTCCTACAATTGTCCCGGCAGCATCCTCATAAACACTTAAGCCTCCTTTTACCATTTGATTTTTAATATATTCTCTTGCGCCTCTGTCTTCATTTGAAAATGATAAACGAGTAGTTCCATTGCCTGGTGTTGCAGTAAACTTTGACAGTTCCTCAATATCTTGCTGAATTCGTTTTATATTTGTATTCATACATCCTCCTTCGATAGTGTCATAACCATATTATACAATAATTCTTATTATTTTGCTTAAGTAAATTTTTATTAATATTACATATTATATTGGTTATTATATATATTTAGGGTAAGAGGTACTAAATGCCTAACTCTTTAGATGACACGGCCGCAAGAGAGGAATGGGACTGGAACCCGAAATATGACCTAGATTCCATGACAAAAGATATGCTTGAAAAATTGAGGATTAAATTAGAAATCCAAGGTTAATATTAAAAAATTAAGGGGACGAAATTGCTTGCCCTGTATACAATCTCGCCCCTGTAATTTTATCCTACCAACAACATTAATAAAGTCTATTATTAAAATACTTTTGTATAATTTTATCCATCTTTTATTTCTTTAATTAATTATTTTAGGAATGTAAATACACTGATAAGAATCAATCATTTGTAACATCTCCATTGCCGTTGACCGGTATAGCTTCCCCACCAATTCTCGAGCTTGGCTTTATTGTTGCTTTAAAGAAATCCTTCACTCTCGCAGCTTTTTCCCTTAATTCTCTCAAATCCTGTCCAACATAAGTTCTGACATCTGCTGAAACACCATATGCCTCTACTTCTAACTTATTAGCAATGTGAAGGGCTCTATAAAGGTGATATTTTTGTGTTACTATCACTATTTTGTCTGCCTGAAATATTTCCTTAGCGCGATAAATACTGTCGTAGGTTGATATGCCTGCATGGTCCATGAATACATGCTCTGATGGTATTCCCTCATCTATAGCATAACTTTTCATTATATTTACTTCGTCATATCCCTTTTGGGTATGGTCTCCGCTCATTAATAATCTATCTGAAACTCCTTTATCATACAGCTCAATTCCGGTTATTAGCCTATCCTGCAGCATTGGACTAGGAGAACCATTACTTCTTACACCAGCTCCAAGAACTATTACGCAGTCTGGATTAATATTAAGCGCTTCATCAGCTGTGATAATTAAATTTTCAGTTGATGATTTAACATATGCATCTATAAAGAAGAATGATAGAAAGGATGTTACTATTAATATTAAAAATATTACAGATATGCATTTTGCTAATTTAAGCGATTTCTTCATTTATAAATACTTCCCTAGCCAATTTATGCTTTCTTCCATCATGTTTGTTGTCACAAAGTGATTTAATTTAGGATACTCAATAAGCTTTATTTTTTCTTTATTTTCATACAAAGGACTTAATTTATTGTAAAAATTTCTTTGGCTATCAATAGGTACTGTGGTATCGCAATCTCCGTGCAAAAGCAGTATTGGTCTGTTTTTTAATAAGTTTAAGAAATTCATCGGATCTAAGTTCTTGACTTTCTTTTCAATAATATCAAATTTCTCTGATTGAACATTATCAATTGATTCTTTCGCACCATTATTAAAATTTTCCCATCCACATGAACCATTAAATACAACTAGAATCTTCACATTTTTATTGTGAGAAAAAACTCCCCCTGCAGTAAATCCTCCCATGGAATTACCCATAACAGCAATTTTCTCGGGATTTGCATTATATTTTGACGTTAATTCACTGACTATGATGTCAAATTCATCCAAATTACTAAATATTACATCCCAAAAATATTCATTTGCTGCATCCATGCTATAGTCATTTAACGGACTTCTTTCCCCATGATAAACAGCATCCGGAATAACTACCTGATATCCCATACATGATAATATTAATCCTCTCATACGTTGAGATTCTTTACTTGAACTCCAACCGTGATAAAATATTACTGTAGGTATTGGTTTATTAACTTCTACTGGCCTAAAAATAATTACCGGAATTTCTTGTATCATTATTTTTTCTTCTATTATTGAATTTGATTTTAAAAAATCCGTCATAAAATAGCTCCTTATAAAAGCTTGAATAATTAAGCATAGTGATATTTTCATTACATATATCTTACATCTGCAGGCCTTCTATTTACGGTTCTCTGATATTTTACATTAGGATAGCCAATAACAAATGACAGTATAAATTCTTCATTGTCTTTCATTCCAATTATTTCTCTAAGCTTGCTGTTATAATTAATTGCTTTTTCAAAAAATCCGATATAACAAATCCCAAGTCCTAAAGAATTAGCCTGCAATTCCATTCTTGAAGCTGCAAGACCACCATTAACCTTGGCAAAGCCTCCCTTATCTTCACTTACAATCACCATTATTTGTGGAGCATTAAAAAATAGTCTGTCAATTTTCTTTTCCTTATAATCATCATAAATTCTAAGCCATGTTTGCCTGTAATCAACTCCGCCTCCAACTTGAAAACTTGAATCATTTGCTAAATCATATAATGATGTTATTGCCATTTCCCTAACTTCATTAATCCTATCCCTAATGACTATGTATCGATTCAATTGTCTGTTGCTAGCTGTTGGAGAATAGCGTCCTGCTTCTATTATTTGATTTAATTTATCCTGTTCTACTTGCTTTTCTTTGAAATTACGTATACTTCTTCTACATTTTTGAAAATATAAAAATTCATCAGGATCTAAATTTAGTTTGCTCGCATCATATTCCATAATTTCATTTTCATCATACAGGGGCATTGAGACTGAACCATTCGGGCATATAGCCAAGCAATGGCCACATTCATTGCATAAAGACAGCTCAACATCCGCCTTATCATTTATTAATTCAATAGCACGTCTGGTACAATCCTTAACACACAATCCGCAACCTATACATGTTTCCTTATTAATAATCACATTAATCATACAAATCCTCTTTTCTTATAAAATATTTATTTCTGTCTCACAACATTCAATAATCTTTCCATTATGATACATTTTACTATAAAATGGCGGTATAAACAATATTAATTAAGTTTACAATATAACATCAACCATATCCTGAGCTATTATGCTGTTTTTTGTTATCTCACAATCTAATGCAATAATTTTTACACCTTTGCTTGCTGCCATTTTAAGTGTATCACCAAATGCTTTATGAGTAAAATTATTTGGGGTAAAATATAAAACATCCTTCATTTGTATTATAAATACAACATATGCCTCATATCCCTCACTTGCACATTCCATCAATTCTTTTATATGCTTTAATCCTCTTTCAGTAGGAGCATCCGGGAACATTACAACATTATTTTCTTCTAACGTAACACCTTTTACTTCTACAAATATTTTTTTATTATCAGTTTCAATATAAAAGTCAAATCGAGAATTATTATATTTACATTCCGGCTTAATCAAAGTTATATTTTGAAACAAGTTTCCTTTTAACAGCCATTCATGAAAAACCTTGTTAGGCGCCTGACTGTCCATGTTAATTAACCTTTCACCCTTATAAACTGATATTAAATCATACTTGGTTTTTCTATTTGAATTATTAAATTCTTGCACAAATACCTTAGCATTATCAGTTAACAACTCTTTGCATCGTCCTGTATTTTTAACATGACACACTTCATACTCACCGTTAATTTCAATATTAGCTATAAACCTGTTAGGTCTATTAATAAATTTTGCTTCTTTTATATTTTTGTATAGCATATTTCTCCTTGGTTATAATTTTATGTCATCATGAATTTATTACTCAAAAGATATTATTACTTCTTCAATTAGTTTTCTAAATTCATCCTCAGTACTTGCATGTTTGTTAATATTTAAAAAACCTCTGCTGTCAGCTATATTTTTATATTTTTCTAGATAACCCACATAAATATATCCGTTTCCTGACTTTCGTAGTTCTCCTACAACTGTTTTTCTTCTGTTCTTGGTATAATCAAGGTAATAATTAGTTCTATCATATGATATTGTTTTTTTTATTAATTTTGGGTATGAATTTAAAATATTTATTTTTTCTTCATAAGAAAGTGCCATATTAATCTCCTAAATTTATATTGTTTTCCTTTACATTATTACTTTTAAACTGATTACCGATTCCTTATTTTATACTTTTTCTAACAATTCCTAGTGTTTTTTCTTAATCTAAAATTGTAAAATGATCTATAAGCTCTTTTTCAAATTCAACGCGATGATGTTTTGTATAAAGTCCCGGCATTCCACCTGTATGAAGTAAAATAATTTTTTCACCTTTCTTTATTTTACCTTCATTTATCATGTCCAACACACCAGCAAATACCTTTCCTGTATAGCATGGATCCAATAATATCGCTTCTGTCCTTGCCACACGATAAATAGCCTGGCGCACTGTAGAATCAGGATTATTATAAGCTCCTCTAGTATAACTTGTTTCAATATTAAAATCTTCAAGGCATGCATCAATGGAAAGATTATATTCTTTTTTTACTTGTTGAAAATATTCTACTATTCTTTTGTCATGATATTCATTGAAAGGAAGGATTGCAATGCCTGTAAGTCCTAAAGGCGAGCCTTCGTTTTTTAAACCGCAGTAAAGACCCATGTAGGTACCCATACTGCCAACACCGGCAACAACAGTAGCATCTTCAATACCTAAGTTTTTAGCTTGTGCTGTAATTTCAACCGCACATTCATAGTAGCCCATTACACCTGTTACATCACTGCCTCCGACAGGTATTTCATATACTATTTCACCCATATCTTCATATCTTTTTTTTACATTTGCCATTATTTCAGCAAGTTGTACATCATAGTCACGACCATCATTCTTTTTCAAAACAACCTCTGCATTAAAAATGCCATCAAGCAGTAAATTTGCACTGACTTCACCAGGATATTCGTCAACACATACAATAACACATTTCATACCAAACCTTGCTGCCGCTGCAGCTGTTTGACGTCCATGATTTGTTTGTGCCCCTCCAACAGTGAGAAGTGTTGTAGCACCTTTCTGAATAGCATCATAAAGAATATACTCTAATTTTCGCATCTTATTTCCGCCTGCACCAAACATAGTCAGGTCATCACGTTTAATAAAAAGTTCAACACCTAATTCTTTTGAAAGAGTCGGCAGATAATTAATAGGTGTGGGATTTGAATCAAGAAGTGATACTTTTTCTTTTTTTACTAACATGGTTTACCTCTCTGTGGTAAGATTTATTATATTATACTTTGACTTTCAATATAGAAACAATAGATGAATCACCATTACTCTACGAAATTTAATAAATAGATATTTATATTATATACAATTATTTTAAAATTGTATAGCGGATAAGAATAAAATGATGCACATAAGGAAAGGTTATTTAATTAAGATGTGATTTTATCCTCATAAAATCTGAAAATAATGTGATTTTCTTGACAAAACTGAAAATTTGGTTATACCATTATATAAAAGTGTGATTTAATTACGCAATATATATATAATTATGTGTATTTCGGAGGTAGTATTATGGAAAGATTTGTTATGCAGAAACTATTAGACTGGAAAAATTCTAAGTATAGAAAACCTTTGATTTTAAAAGGGGTACGGCAGGTTGGCAAGACTTGGCTTTTGAAAGAATTTGCTAAACGCCACTATAAAAACATTGCTTATTTTAACTTTGATGAACACCCTGAATATAAACAGTTTTTTGAGAACACCAAAGATGTGGAACGTATTCTGCAAAACCTGATGATGGCAAGTGGTGAAATTGTTAAACGAGATAATCCTGAGGATACGCTCATTGTTTTTGATGAGATACAAGAATGCCCTAACGCTCTAAATACATTAAAGTATTTTTGCGAAAACACCCCCTATTATCATGTAGCATGTGCAGGCTCTCTTTTGGGCATTGCTCTATCCAAGCCAGCTTCCTTTCCAGTTGGTAAAGTAGATTTTTTGGAAATCATGCCAATGACATTTACGGAATTTTTAATGGCCAATGGTGACGGTAACTTCACAGTTTACATGGACAGCATTGATAGAATTGAGCCAATCCCAGAGGCATTTTTCAATCTATTATACGAAAAACTTAAAATGTATTTTGTAACAGGCGGCATGCCAGAGTCTGTTAGATCTTGGGTGCAAGACCGAGATGTAGGACTTATGCAGCAGGTACTATCTAATATTCTGGGAGCATATGAACGGGATTTTGCTAAGCACCCTGACCCCAAGGACTTTCCAAAAATATCTATGATATGGAAGTCAATACCATCACAGCTGGCTAGGGAAAACAAGAAATTCATCTATAAGGTTGTAAAAGAAGGTGCACGGGCCAGAGAGTATGAGGACTCACTGCAATGGCTTTGTGATGCCAACTTGACTTATAAAATATACCGCAGCACTGCCCCGGGGTTGCCTATTTCAGCATTTGATGATTTATCTGCCTTCAAGTTATACATGGTAGATGTAGGGCTATTGCGAAGGCTATCTCTTTTAGCACCTTCTGCATTCGGTGAAGGCAATAGACTGTTTGTAGAGTTTAAAGGTGCTTTAAGTGAGAATTATGTACTACAATCACTGCAAAACCAGTTTGAAGCCATGCCTCGTTATTGGGCCATGGATAACCCAAGGTATGAAGTTGACTTTCTTATCAAAAGAGAAAATGACATTTTGCCCGTAGAGGTAAAATCGGAGAGCAATGTAGAAAGCAGAAGTTTGAAAAAATACAAAGAAAAGTACGGTGACAAGGTAAAGCTCCATATTCGTTTTTCATTAAATAACCTGCGCCTTGATAACGGCTTGCTAAATATTCCATTATTCATGGCGGATTATACGGATAAGCTCATAGAGTTGGCATTAAAGCAAATAGTTATATAAAAATTAGCAAAACTAAATATTTTATTTTATCCGGAAATAATAGCCAATTATCTTCTAATAATAAAAGCCTATAAGAAATTTAAGTTTTACTTTATATGCTTATAGGCTTTAAGCATCATAAGCTCTCTAAATATTTTACATGCACATTTTTGTTTCAATATCATATAATAGTATACCATTAATCCAATGTTTTTAATGATACAAATACACCGGCTTTGTTTTTAATCATTTCTTCAGGTAAGTTATTGGGCTTTTCAATTTTTTCATTGTAAAGCACAAAATTTTCAAGTGTCTTCCTTGCTAAACTTACATATTCATCTTCATTTTCTATTATGATTTTTAACCTATTCTTTTCTTCTTCGTCATAAATTTTGTCGAAGCATCTTTTTTCATTTTCTCCTGTCGCTCTAAAGGAAGCAACTGCATACCCCACACCATACGGCCCTTCGTAGGACAAAAGATCTGATTGGACATCTTTACCGTCTAATGCTCCCGACATTATTATAAAAGAACGCAATCCGCATTCTGCTGCAGCCTCACAAAATTCATCATTAAATGATAGAAATTTCATGAAATCTCCATTACCCATTGCGACCGTAACTTCTTTGTCAAAAATAGTACCTTCTTCAGCATAACCATATGGGCCTTCATCTTTTAACATATGAGATAAATCACCACTGGCAATAAAAACAATATTTCTGTTTAGTTCTTCTGCTGCTTTTACAATACATTTACCGAAATTATAATGCTCTATAAATGATAGTCCGGATATTCCAATACGAACTAATTTATAGCCAGTATAATATTTATTTACAAAGTATAATGGCACCATTGTTCCATGATCTAAGGATTTCCTTCTTTCTCCCAATGTTCCTGCAGGTATTTCTTCTTTTTCAGCAAGCTCTGTAAGCTTATTGACAAATTCGGTATCATATATTGCCTCAAATTTAACATCTGGCTCACCAAATTCGCCAAAATCTCCTTTGGCGCCTTTTCCAGGTGATATATGTATATAGTCAGAATACATAATTGAGTGCGGAGTAGTTACAACAATTGTATCCGGTTTTAATTCTTTAATCATTCTAGCTATTTTATCATAAGCTTTTATTGTTTTTTCAATTTTAATTTCCTGACCTCTTCCGATTTTTGGAACAATCAAAGGAGGATGTGGAACTATAAATGTATTTTTTATTGACAACTAAATCACTCCCATATTTTTAAATCAAGCCTTTTCTAGTTAGCGTAGCTTCATATACATCCTGTTTGTACATTATAAAAAAGTGAGGTTTTTATTTACCCAATTTCCTACTGGTTCTATAGCTTGTTGTGAAGTTAATGCTTTTTTCATATTAGTTTGAATAAAAAAGCAATCTATAACCTTACCACCTTTTTCTTCAACTCTTTCAGCAATGGATTTATATACTGATTCCGGAGTTTTGTCATCAGCCTGTGTAACAAAGACAAATACATTTTTTCCTTTAAAATCCATCTTATCAAGCAAAGCATTTATTGGTGTTGAACTTTTTCCAGCCCAAACAGGTGTGCCTATAAATATGTTGTCATAATCTTTTAAATTTATTCCAGTACTTTTAATTTTTCCCTTTAAGCCCAATAATGATGTGAATCCGGCCCATGCAAAACTAATATTATTAATAAGTTCAATTTTTTTCAGTTCACCTTTTACTGCTTTTGATATTTCTTTTGCAACTTCTTCAGTATTACCGCTTCTTGAGTAATATATAATTAAATTCTTCATTGATTCCTCCACTCATTCAAAAATTTCCTAAAGTTTTTCCCTTAAGGTATTCTAGGGACGGGTATTCTAGGGACGGGTATTCTAGGGACGGAGGTTAAAATTTAACCTTTGTCCATTCTGTCTCACAACACTCAATAATCTTTCCATTATGATACACTTTACTATAAATTGGCGGTATTAACAATATTAATTAAGTCTCATTATCGTTAGTACACATTTAAAAATGCACCGCAATTATATTTAACATATATCTTTTTCATTACTTTTATGCCACATCTTTATCTCATTAACTTTATTAGGATTTAAAAATAATTCAAGAGCTATGCAAGACATAGCTTTTATAACCTTATGCATTTTATCATAAGCTAAACTAGAGTTAACGTATTTAATTATATCTTCTTCATGTACATTGACATTTTCAGGTGTATCAAGTGATATAATTATATATTGTGTAGGACAAATTTGACTTACGTTTCCCAAATCCGTTGAACCCTTTGGTTCTGATAATCCATTATCATCAATATTAGTTATCCCTACATTCTCTAGATTATTCTTTGTTAATTCTGTTAAAATAGGATTATGTAAAAGAGTATCATATGAATTCTCATAGTACATATAAGACATCTCGGCTCCAGTCATTAATGAAGCACCTTTAGCAATATTAATTACTTTTTCTGTTATAATATCTAAATCTTTTTTATTTATTGATCTTATTCCTATTTTGCAGGCTGCTTTATCAGGTATAATATTGCAAGCTGTTCCACCTTCAGTTATTATGCCATGAATCCTAACATCAGACTTCAAATGTTGCCTTAAAGCATTTATTCCGGCAAAAGTTAACATAACTCCATCCAAAGCATTGATGCCATCATATGGTGTGGAAGCTGCATGAGTAGCTTTTCCTTTGAATATGAATTCTAATGAATTTCTAGCATGTGCAATAAAACATATATCATTGGTACTTCCAATATGGGACTCTAAACAAATATCAATATCATTAAAAGCATTTGCTTTTACCATATCTATTTTTGATCCTATAGTTTCTTCTGCAGGTGTACCTATTACAATAATTTTTCCGTTAAAATTACATTTTTCTTTTAATATTGATAATACAATTGCAGCTCCTGCACTAGAAGCTGCAATCCAATTATGTCCACAAGCATGTGCTATTTCATTACCCTTTTCACCATAACCTGGTAATGCATCATATTCAGCTAAAACTGCAATTGTTGGGCCATCATCACCATATTCTGCTCTAAATGCTGTAGGTAATGCGCAATAAGGGTAAGTAATTTTAAATTTATATCTTTTCATTAAATCGACTAAATATTTCGAAGATATAAATTCTTTTTCTGAAATTTCAGGATTATTAAAGATAAATTCACTAATTGATTCGAATTCTTTACTTAAATTATTTTCAATTATAAAGATTTCTTTTTTTAATTCATCAATATTCATATTTTCTATCCTTTATATAAATGGCAACGTACTTGATGCTTATCAGAAACATTACGCATTACTGGATCTTCTTTAAAACAAATATCCATTGTTCTATTGCATCTAGTATTAAAACTACATCCTTTAGGAATATTAACAGGTGATGGGATTTCTCCCACTGATACTGTTTTTTTAGGCTTTAGAGCTTCTTCCTCCTCTGAAATAACTGGAATTGAAGAAAGTAGCATTTGTGTATAAGGATGCAATGGATTTGTATAAAAATCTTCAGTTGGAGCTATCTCACATATTTTGCCTAAATACATAATAATTACTTTTGTAGAAATGTTTCTTATTAAACTCAAATCATGCGTAATAAATAAATATGTTAGTTGTCTCTCTTTTCGCAATTTAAGAAGCATATTTATAATTTTTGCTTGTATCGAAACATCTAATGATGATGTTGGCTCATCAAGTATTATGAATTTAGGATCACAGCATAAGGCTCTAGCTATTGAGACTAATTGTTTTTCTCCTCCACTAACAGAATTCGGAGATTTATATATAAAATCAGCGGGTAATTCAACCATCTTAAGAATTTCCAAAATTTTCTCTTCAATTTTGACTTTATCTACTATGTTGTGTACTTTTAATGGTAAACTTAATATTTGCATTATATCTTGATAAGGATTTAATGAAGAACCTGGATCTTGGAATATTATTTGCACCTTTTTTTTAAAATCTATGGAACGATTCTTATTGTTATTTAAAATAATATTTTCATTATTAAATAAAATTTCACCACCACTAGGTTTATTCATTCCCATAATTGTATAAGCTATTGTACTTTTTCCTGATCCTGATTCACCTACAAGGCCTACTATTTCACCATCATCTATTGTAAAACTTACACCATCTACGGCTCTAACATATGCCTTTGAGGACTTATCTACTAAAAAATATGTTTTCAAATCTTTTACATCTAATATGGTTTCTCTCATAACTATTATTATCAGAAATCTACATAAAGCAAAATTCTAATAAATTCCTCCTTTCTGATTAATAATGATTTATTTATAATTAAAACAAGCTACTTTATGACTATCATTAACATCAATTAATGGCGGTTTTTCATTTTTACATTTATCAGTTGATTTTGAGCAACGAGGATAAAATCTGCATCCCTTTGTCGGATTAATATAACTTGGAATATATCCATAAATACCTTCTGATACTCCTCCACCTGATAATCGTGGCACACAACTCATTAGCCCTATTGTATAAGGATGCAAAGGATTTTTAAATAACTCTTTCGTTTCAGAAACTTCTACAATATTTCCAGCATACATGACATAAATTCTATCTACTAGTTCTCTAGCTACCCCAAGAGAATGAGTAATCATAATAAGCGACATACCCTTTTGAACTACAAGGTCTTTTAACAGTCTATGAATTTGATCTTGAATCGTAACATCTAATGCAGTACCAGGTTCGTCAGCCATTAAAAGATCTCTTTCAGTGAGTAGTGACATTGCTATACAAATACGTTGCTTCATTCCACCGCTTAACTGATGAGGGTATGCATTTAAAATTCTTTCTGGATCTGATATCATTACATTTTTAATAGCATTTACCGACATATCATGCACATCTGATTTATCCAATTTTTTGGTTCCAATAGAGAATTTAATAACATCTCCCATAGTTTGCCCAATAGTGAAAACTGGATTTAAAGCTGCAGAAGGCTCTTGAGAAATCATAGCTATTTTCTTCCTTCTAACCTCTTGCAAATCATTTTTGTTCATTTTTAAAATATCTTTTCCATGAAAAAATATCTCACCTTCGGGTATATATGAATTAGATGCGTCAATTGTCTTTAAAACAGTTTTAACTGTACTTGTTTTCCCACATCCTGATTCACCTACTAATCCTACTTTTTCACCTTTATTAATATGCAAATTAATTCCATCAACTACTTGTGCATATCCTCTATATGTTTTATACCAAATTTTAAGATTTTTAATATCAAGTAATATATTACTCATGTTACTGCCTCCCTCTGTCTAGCATATCTCGTATACCGTCACCAAGAAGATTAAAGCCTAAAATTATTATGACAATGGCTAAAGAAGGATAAATTGTCATCCACCACAAATCAGGCATATAATTTGAACCATCATAAATCATTTGACCAAAAGCTGGTGTAGGAGGTTGTTCTCCAAGACCAACGAAACTTAATGAAGATCCTAATAGAATTATAGAGCCTACATCTAATGCCATTTTTGTAAAAACCGGTGACAAACAATTAGGTAATATTTCTTTTACTAATATATGAAACTTAGAGGCACCTATTAAATCAGCATTAATTACAAAATTATTTTTCTTGTAAGAGTTTGCCATACCATAAACCAATCTAGTGTACCATGACCACCATATAACCGTTACAGATATCATGGAACTAGTTAAATTTGGCTCTAATACTGATGCGATGGCTAATGCAAGTATCATAGGAGGTATTGCTAAAAAGATATCGTTTATTCTCATAATCAAAATATCTATCCATGTACCGCTATAATAACCAGCTATTAAACCAAGTATAACTCCAACTGGAACAGAAATCCCCAATACGACAATTGGCATGATTAATGCTCCACGAAATGAAAATATTAATCTAGATAAAATGTCACGTCCGTAAATATCAGTTCCCAATAAATTTTTTGAATTAGGAGGCATACTTGCATTACCATAGTCAACAAATGCTTCGGCATGTTCTGGATAAGGTGCTACAATTGGTGCGAAAATCGAAAGAATTATTGATATTAAGACAATAAATAAACCTAATAATGATAATTTATTTCTTTTAAAATTATACCAATACCTCCTAAAATTTTCTTTAGTTGATGGTTTTATAAATGTTTTCTTTTGTCTAATATTTTCTGTTACCATATTAATCATCTCCTAACCTAATTCTTGGGTCTAATGCGGCTAGTATAATATCAACAACAATATTAACTAATAAAAAAATTAACCCTATAATTAATATTACTGCAGAAATAGCATTTAAATCTTTCGTTAACATTGCATTAACTCCATAGCTTGATAAGCCTGGCCAATTAAATATTCTTTCAACTAAAAACGCATTTCCTAATAGTGTTGCTAAACTTAATCCAATTATTGTTACAACGGGTATTAGAGAAGGTTTTAATAAATATTTTTTTGTTATAAGTTTTTCAGGTATACCATAACCCCTTACAACAGATATATATTCCTTACTCTTATTATCTATTAATGATGATCTTAAAATTCTTGCACCTTGCATGCTTCCAATTAAAGATAAAGCAATTCCTGGAAGTAACAAATGTAAAAAACCATCTACAAATGAAATCCAGTTACCTGCAATTATACTATCAACTAAAATCAAGCCCGTTACTGTAGCTGGAGGAGTAATGCCATAACTTAATCTTCCTAAAACAGGGATAACCTTCCAAATGTTGCCGAAAACAAGCAAAAATATTATTGCTACAACAAAGGATGGAATAGCAATTCCTGCATAAGATAATAGCCTTATTATCCCATCTATCCAGGTATCTTGATAACGAGCACCTAAAAGCCCCAGCGTTACAGATAATATAATTAATATTACTCCAGAAAACAACACTAACTCTATAGTAGCCGGAAAAAACTCTTTAACATCTTCAGCTACAGGTCTCATTGTATTTACAGATTTACCAAAATCTCCTTTTACAACTCCTGATATCCAATAATAATATTGTTTAGGTATCGATTCGTCTAAATGCATTTCTTTACTTAATGCATCTACAGCTTCTTGCGTTGCACGAGGGCCTAATGCCAAACGTGCAGGATTACCTGGTACAATTCTCGATATAACAAAAATTAATATTGACACCCCAATTAGTACAAAAATGCCTTGAAAAAGCCTTTTTCCCAAGAATCTTAACATATGTGTCATACCTCCTATACTATATTAGATGATGTTATATTAAATAAACTGACCTCAAGTAATATAACCTCTAATACTTGAGATCAGAATTTCATTTAACAGAATTATTATTTATTTATTTTTTCTGGATATACCTTAAATTCGCTGAAATTCAAGCTATATCCTAATGGAAGAGTAACAATTTTTCCTTCTTTTGCCGATTCAGCTGCTGGCCAATATACATAATCACTTTGATATACGCATCTCTTAACTAGATCTACTAACCATCCGCTAGGTGTTACATCATTTACTAAATACTTTTGTATTTTATAATACTCTTCATATCTTTCATTACTATCTACAATTTTCATCGCTTCTTCAAGCATCTTATCAAATTTTTCATCTTGTAACCATTCACCTTGTTCCCAAGAACCAGTAGAGTTTGAATGATAACGAGACATTAACATTGAACCTGCATCAAAATAACTTGGTGAAACAGTTGTACAAAGGATATTAGGTGTTGATTCAAGATTTGCTACTTGTTCAACAATTGATAACCAAGGTCCTTTTGAAATTTCTACTTTTACTCCCAATTGCTGAGCAGTTGCTTGCAATGCCAACGCTATTTTTTCTTGATCAGGAACTGTAGAATTAATTAAAAATTCAACAGGGTATTGATCAAGTTTACCGGCATATTTAGATTTCGCCAAGAATTCTTTAGCTTTATCTATATTATATTCAAACTTTTCTAAATTTAAATTAGATCCTGGCACCCCTGCTGCTACTGGTCCAACAGCTACTGGAGAATCAACGAATACCTTTTCTGAAACCATATTATAATCAAGCATATAGTTTAATGCTTTTCTAAAGTTAACGTCATCTGTAGGTGCCTTTTTATTGTTATACATCATATTCTGAACACCACCTGATGAATAAATGCCAACAGATACTCCAGGTATTTTAGACATTGCAGAAATATTTTCTACAGATTGATACTCATCAGTTATTTCTAATTCTCTGTTTTCAATCATAGTACGAGTTGTAGCAGGCTCTGAACTATCTACCAATCTTATTGTATCTGGTGCATCAGCATTATCCCAACCAGACCAATAATCCTCAAATTTAACAGCTATAACATGTTGTTGTTGTTTTAGTTCAGTAACAGTATAAGGTCCACTTCCGGCATCATGAGTTAATAGCCAATCCCTTCCATAGTCACCATTTTCACCATAATTACCAGTAGAATTTGTATTTGCTTTAACTTGATCTTCATCTAAAATATATAGTCTAATCAATGTATTTAAGAATGGTCCAAATTGATTGTTTAAAGTAAATTTTATAGTATAATCATCAATAACTTCAATATTTTTTATAGTATTCTTAAACATATAGGCAAATCCTTCACCAATTGTAATAAGCCTGTTTGCAGAATACTCAACGTCTGAAGCTTTCATTTCATCCCCATTATGAAACTTAACTCCTTTTCTTAAGAAGAAAGTATATTCTAAACTATTATCACTTATTTCCCATCTTTCTGCTAATTGAGGTCTTAAAGTACCATCTTCATTTGGATAAACAAGTGAATCATAAATATTAACCATTGCCAATACACTAGCTGCATCAGTTGCTACAGCAGGATCTATTTTTGGAGTTCCTGCAACGCCCATACGTATAATTTTTTCAGCATTTGTATTTACATTTTCATTACCAGTAGCTGGTGTTTTTTGAGGTGTGCTTGGAGTGTTTTGTCCACAACCAGCTATTAAAACCAACATAACCAAAATAATTGATATAACTTTTAATGTTTTTACTCTCAAAGAAATTTTAGCCATAGAATTTTCCTCCTAATATTTTCTAAATTAATAATTTCCATTGTATTCCTTATTAATAAGCAAAGCTTTCATTGCCAATCCTTCGGCAATAACTCCATCTACAACAGGTAATTCTACCTCCTTAATTATTTTTATAGCCCCAGCAGTAGTTAGCCCAGTACATGCAAAAATTATTATCTCTGCACCCATATCTTTTAATTTATATGCTGAATCTAATATAGCCTTTTTACCTTCTTCTGTTTGTAAATCATTAGTATTTACTACACCTTCTGGAACTATATATCCCGAAATTCTTTCTCCTATTAAATTAATAACGTTTTCAGGTGGTTTCTGCTCAATTCCAATTATTCCAACTTTAAGATCATACAACATTGATAAACATGCCACCGATGAACCTGCTCCAATAACAGGAATTGATAATTCTTTTTTCAGATAATTTACCCCTGGATCATCCGCACAACTTATAATTAAACCATCGATTTCGTTCTCCCACTCCTTAGCTATCTTAATAATATCTGGAAATGCCTTATCATGTGCGTCTTTATTATATAAGCCTTTATACTGATTTGGAATGCATCTTGTTTCAAAGTTAAATTCTGGAAGGTAATTTTTTAAAATATTTTGATGTAATTCCAGAACTTCTTTATCATCTATTGTTAATACTCTTAAAATACCTATATTATATTTTTTTATAACTACACCTCCTGTTAAACGATTTCTAAATTTTATTAAAAAATATATCATAAATAATTTTATAAATGTATATGTATTTATACATTTATATTTAATTAAAAGTGTGCAACTTGTACAATTTATAAATTCTTCATTAGAATTCTGACAATTTTTCCAATAATTTTATAATTACATTCCACACCTTATTAATAGATTCAATACTAGCGCGCTCTTTTGTAGTATGTACATCATATAAATTAGCCCCCATTGATATGATGTCAACATTATCTAACTTTTTATCTAAGTATCCACATTCAAGCCCTGCATGGATGGCTGTAAATTTAGGGGCAACTTTATAAATTTCTTCATATATTTGAGTTATTAAATCTCTTAATTTTGAATCAGGTTTATATTCCCATTGTGGATAATCATTAAAGAATTCACATTTAGCTCCATTTAAATTTGATATAACCCTTATTACATCAGTTATATAATATTTCTGACTTTCAACAGAACTTCTTATTGAAGATAATATTGATATTTTATCTTCAACCTCTTCTAATGACCCAATGTTTATTGATGTTTGCACTAATCCAGGTAATGCCATATCTTTATTTATTACACCATTTGGCATAAGCATAATAGTATTTATGATTTTATCTTTAGTATCCTTAGTAAATACTTTAAACTCTTGCTCAACGGATTCATCTACGCTTATTTCAATTCTAATTTGGTCTGAAAACTGCAATTCTTTCTTAAACAATTTTTCTATTCCAACTATTTTATCAACGGTTTCTAGTATTTTATCTCTTGGAATTGCAATTGTTGCTATAGCTTTGTTGGATATTGCATTTGCTTTGCCTTTACTTTCAATTGAGTACAAATCCAAATCATTATAGTTTATTTTATACAATATTCTTCCCATTAATTTAATTGCATTTCCTCTTTCTAGATCTATCTCTAAACCTGAATGTCCACCCTTTAAATCAGAAATTTTTATTGTAACTAAACATTTATTATTTATTACATATTTACTAATAGGAACATGAATATAGTTTCTAACGCCTCCAGCACAACTAGTAAAATATACGTCTTCTTCTTCAGCATCTAAATTAATTAAATATTTGCCTATCAAATTAGACGTATCCAAGGATTTTACCCCAACAAGACCACCTTCTTCTTGTGTAGTTATTACAATTTCCAGATTAGGATAATTGAAGTTTCCAGAGTCAAGAATTGCTAAACAATATGCTACAGCTATGCCATTGTCTGCTCCAAGAGTAGTATGATTACCGTATAGGTATCCATCCTTTTCTATAAGTTCAATTCCTGATTCATAAAGATGATCACTTCCTTCATCTTTTTCATACACCATATCCATATGCCCTTGTAAAATTAATGTAGGACCATTATAATTTTTGATGTTTGATTTCCTTTTAATTATAATATTAAACAATTCATCTTGGTTAACTTCTAAATCTCTTTCTTCTGCAAATCTTTTTAAGTAATTACTTATTCCTTTTTCTTTGCCAGTTTCTCTTGGGATTTTTGAAATCTCTTTAAAATAGTAAAATACCTTATCGCTATTTATCAATTTTTAAACCTCACTTACATTATAATTTACAAAAGCAAAGGAAAAGGAAATACCCTTTGCTTTAAGTAATTTTCATTTGATATATTATATCTTTATTATCAATATCCAGACACGCCAAGTTTTTTACATAATGGAGCTATTTCAGGGTGTACATATTTTCCGCTTTCCTCCATAGGTTTACCATCTAATATTATTGTAGGTTTTGATACAACTCCATCTGTATGTGAAGCAGCTGTCCAAAACTTGCCCATAATAGCTTTTCCTTGACTTCCAATACCAAATTCCATACAGCCAAATATTCTTTCATCCTCTACTATTCTACCTGTAGCTTTAGAAACTCCTGGATTAAATCCTAATGAATAATGAGCTAAACGATACATATTAGGATCATTAAAACTAGCAAGCCAACTCCTGAATATATCAGCTTCTCTGCCACCTTCAACTTTTCTAACAATACCTTCCTTTAGTGTAATTATTACATTACTTGTTAAAAGACCAATTTCAGTAGGTGGGAACAATGCTGCATCAAAAACTAAAGTACCATTTATTGTTTCTTCAATTGGACACCAACTAATTTGTCCTCCAAGCATAATAGGATAACCTTTTTGTGTTGCAAGCTGTCCTGAATGTCTAACATTTCTCCCTCTGTTATAGGCTTTTAAATCTGTTCCATTATTATCTCTAATAATAACTTCATCCGCTTCATGAATGATTTTCTTAAAGTTTTCTCCAAGTTCAACCATTGTGAGATAATCTACTTTTCCAATAGTATTTGTCATCATTATTACATCCATACCAGTTAAATTAATATATCTACAGCCATTGTTCATTGCCCTTTGGAAAGAATCACATAACATTATTGATGAATACGCATATTCAATCCATATATCTGCACTTGCAACTGCATTTCCAATTGGTTTTACTGGTTCTGTATAAAGTTTAGATGATGTAGGATAATAAATTATTACAGGATTACCTCCTGCAATAAGAACTGCATTTGCAGTTGCTTCTACAACTCTTCTATCTGAAGAGGAGTCTCCAGTAATAACAACATTTTCTCCTTCTTTTAATAGCATTACATCCTTTACTAATGTATATGCTGATTTAGCTAATTCAAAAGATAAATAATCTTGTGTCATTTCAATTCCTATAGAATATTCCATAATAAGCACCTCCAATAAATTTTTAATAACCTGATACACCTAATGCTTTGCAGTATTCTATTGATTTTTCTTCTTTATAAATGCCATCTTCTTCTAACATTTTTCCATCTAATATAATAGTTGGTTTTGAAACCACGCCATCAGTGTGAGATGCAGCATCCCAACAAGCTCCCATTAAGCTGGCACCTTGACTGCCAAATCCAAATTCTATACAACCAAAAATTCTTTCATCTTCAACAATTCTTCCTGTTGCTTTAGTTACTCCAGGATTAAAACCAATTGAATAATGAGCTAGTCTGTACATATTAGGGTCATTAAATGATGCTAACCAATTGCTAAATATATTGGCCTGATTTCCACCTTCAATTTTTATGATTCTTCCATCTTTTATAGTCAAAATAATATTTTCATGAAGTATACCAATTTCTGCTGGTGGGAATAAAGCAGCATCAAATACTAATGTACCATTAATAGTTTCTTCTATAGGGCACCAACTTACTTGTCCTCCAAGCATTATTGGATAACCCTTTTTAGTAGCTTTTTGACCTGAATGTTTTACTTTTCTTCCCCTATTATAGGCTACTAAATTCGTCCCATTGTTGTCCTTAATAATTACTTCATCAGAATTTTGTACATATTGCGTTAAATACTCTCCAAATTCAACTAATACATCATAATTAACTTTTCCGATGGTGTTTGTTAGCATTATTACATCCATTCCTGTTAAACATGTATACCTTGCTCCATTTTCCAATGAACGTTTAAAACATGGCGTATGCATTATGCAATAATATGCGAATTCGATCCATACATCTGTTTCAGATACAGCTTCAGCTATAGGCTTTATCGGCTCCTCAAATGCTTTATAAGATGTTGGATAGTATAATACAACTGGATTAGCTCCTATTGTATATGCTGCATTTGCAACAGCCTCAACTACTCTTCTATCTGATGATGTATCTGCAGTTATGACCACGTTTTCATCTTTCTTAACAAGCATTACATCTCTTACCAGCTTCATTGCGGCATGAGCTACTTCAAAAGATAAATAATCTTTTGTCATTTCAATTCCTATTGGATATTCCATTAATTTAATCCTCCTCAAAATAAATAAGATGTCTATAATAATGTAACATATTTAGGATTAAAAAAATGTATAAGTTTTCACATAATATCATTGATTAAAGTGTGCAACTTGTATAATAACAAATATACCCTATTCTAATAATTCATCAAGTTTTAATGCAATTTGCAAGAGTAATTTGTATTCAGCTTTATCAATATCACTATCAAGTAAGGAATTTATTTTGTTGATTCTCTTATATAGAGTGTTTCTATGAACAAATAGTTTTTCTGATGTTTGACTGATACTAAAATCGCAATCAATTAATGCCTGTAAAGTTTTTAATAATTCAGAATTATTTTCGCTATCATTTTTTTTAATTCTTACAACAGTATTTTTATATATTTTTGACAATGTGGAATCGCCTGAAATTTCTGAAATCAAATGATATATAATAAAATCATCATATAAATAAACAGCTTCTTTATCTTTTAATTTCATGCCAATTTTTATAGCAAAACTAGCTTCTTCAAAAGCATTATTAAGATATTTTAAGTTATTACAAATTTTACTTATACCAATTTTAAAATCTTCTCCTTTAAAACTTTTTTTCAATTCATCAACAATATTTTCAAAAAAAGGTTTTAATAATTTAATATTACTTTGGAGTTTTTTATTTTCTACAATAAAAGTAATACTCTTATTAACATTTTTATAATAGAAAACTGCATCATGCATTTCCATTATTGAAACTATTTTTTTAATAAATCTATTAAATGTATTAGGTTCTTTTATTGTATTTTCAATTTTCCAAATATATCTACTCTTATTTATTTCTACATTTCTATAAGAAGCTTCTTCCTGCAATTTTAGTTCATCATTAACATAATTATTTTCTAATATACTAAAATAAAATTCATCTAAAGACTTATAATATAATGAATTATTTGAATTTGATAACAAATATATTGATATTACTGGTGTTACTTCTCTAATTATTTCTATATCTGTTTTTGTAATCTCCTTATCAATATCTAATTCTAAACATAAAAATGCAATAGTTTCATTAAAACTATTAATTTTGAAAATATAATATTTCTTTTCATTATCATTTATTATCAAAAACTCGCTTTCCGAATATAATCTTGTTTTATTATTCTTAATAACGTTACTGATATTATTAATTTTATTTGTCCTTAATATATTATTGCCATTAACTAAATTCAAGTTATTTTCCCAAAAAATCAGCACATCGTGTCCAATATAATCAGTTAATAAATTTGTTATAGCAGTAATATTATAATTGTGAATTGTAAGCCTTCTCAATTCTTGTCTTATTTGTTTAAGAATATTAAAGTCATAATTATCATCACTGACTAATTTATTTAGAATTGGTCTTACTATACTTGCATAACTTGCAGCAATAGGTACATAAATTATGGGGAAACAATGTTCGTTAGCGTATTGAATTATTTTATCGGGTATTTCATCAATATATCTCCCTAATTTAATTCCAAGTGCAGCAGCTCCCCTTATGATCATCATCTGAACTATATTGTCTAAAGTAGTATCATTCTTAGTTAAAGAATATCCCGTTGTTATAATAAAATCTCCAGGTTTTACCCAATAAACACCATCTGGAACTTCCATTATATCAACACTTTTAATATCATTTTCAATTCCACATTCGCCAGCTAAAAGCTTAAAATTTTTAAAATCATTATTCAAAGTAAAAATATCCTTAACTTTCATATTAACCTCATTTCATAGTTAAAAAATTTTTCCTAATTTTCATTATTGCAATTTTTTCTATAATTATAGAACATATAGTTAAATTATTCAAGTAAATGTGCTTTTCATATGTTATATACCTTTCAATTTTGTGTCTGTTAAAATATTTTTAATAATTGAATAGAAATATACTTGATTTACAGTAGCTTCGTCATAAATACTTTCAATCTTAAAATATTAACGCTATGAAGCAGCTAAATCAACCCAATTATCACCATAATATTCATCAATATTTTTCACTAAATTTGATATATAGTTTTTTGCTATTTCTTCTCTTGAATACCATATCAAAGATTGTCCAAATCCATAAGTTCTTTTCTTTGCAACAGGCGCATCCCATATATGTCGATGCCTCATTCCCTGAGGAAGTAACAAACATTTATCTTTTTCTGCAATAACATTATAATTTTGAATATAGCCAGTATCAAATTCTATTCTTTCATAATTACGAAAAACAGTGGCATTTTTATACCATTCCACAACAGATGTTTCATTTAGGTCAGTAGTTGCACACCATACAACTAATACATCTTCAACAAATTTTTCCTTTTTAAGTAATTCACAACCTGAAATATTTTCAATGTGTAATTCATTGCTTTTTATTTTTGATGTAGATTTTGTTTCCACAAATCCAAGGCAATAGAATTTTCCATCATCAAATTCTACTGGTTCAAAATTAAACTCCTCATGCCCATATCCATTTTCTTTAACATAACTGCCACCATTATATGGAATATCCTTATCACTAGCCCCTTTATAATATTTCGTACTGGATATTTTACAAAAAAGTATTCTCATATATTTCACCCCATCATTTAAATTTTATAGCTACACTTGCCTATATATTTAATCTATTTTAAAGCTATATTCCATTCAGCTTGATAGTCTTTTGTTAACTTGAATTCGGCAAGTAGTTTCTATTAAAAACTACGTAACCTTTGAAATGCTATAAAAATTAAAAAATTTGCTATCAAAAAAATTTGAAGTAAAATACATACATACATTCATTCATAAATAAATAGAATCCTACCTAAGATTCGGGTATAATGTAATCACCATAACAACATTTCCCATAGGAGGATTCTACAATGATTATACCACAGACTAAAAATAAAGAAAATATCTTTAACGAACAAAATTTAAAAACTGTTTTTACAGAAACAGCGGTTTCAAGCAATGTTTCATTGACTTACTTGGAAGATTTTAAAAAATCCATTGATTTCTTAACACTTTTAACGAAACACCTAAATGAATTTAATTCTGTAAAAGGAGCTAATTCAACATATAAAGTTATGGACATTATTGATTTTATGATAGATGCTGTAATATATGGTTATAGCCGTTTTGACCATATGGAGCAGTTACGCCAAGATGAAGCATATAAATTAATCAAACAGCATTCAGCTCCAAGCGAAAAAGTATGTCGTGATCTATTAAAAGTGCTCCCTGAAAATGCTTGTGATAATTTACGTGCTTTAAACAAATCATTGCTTGAAGCTCAAGCAAATACACAACCTCCTCGAGAGGTAATGATGGATTTTGATGATACTGTTGTTTCCGTATTTGGAAACCAAGAAAAATCAAATGTTGGTTACAATCCAAAATATCATGACCGCCCTTCCTACAAAGAAAAAGTAGGAATAATCAGTGGTACTAAGGAGTTAATAGATTTAACCTTAGAAGAAGGTTCGCATCACAGTAACCATTGCTTTTTAGATTTCTTTAAAAAATGTGAAGAAACTCTGCCAAAACAGTGGATCTTAAAAAGAATCCGTGCTGATAGAGGTTTCTTTGACCAAGATAACTTTAAATATTTTGAAGACCAACAATATGAATATATTGTTAAGACCAAAATGCAAAATGGTGTTAAGCAAATAGTAAGTTGTATCACACCCTGCTGAATATAAGTGGCAGGAGGTAGATAAAACATTTAGTGCTACTGATATTTTTGTACCACTTCCAGCATGGGATAAAGCTAGAAGATTTGTAATTGTAAGAAAAACATTACCTAATACTGTAGAAAGCAAACAGTTAATAATCGACATGGACGAATTCAAATATGAATATCAGGCAATAGTAACTAATGTAGATTATTTAACTCCTGCTGAAATCTTCGAAGATTACAATCAAAGATGCACAATAGAACAAATATTGATGAGTTAAAGTCTGGCTTTGCTTTCAGCGAAAACAGCCAGATTAACTACCAATGCAATGAACTTTTTATGCTTATTAAGATGATTGCCTACAATCTACATAATTGGTTTAAAAATTGTATATTGCCAGACGAATTAAGACATCATCGAATTACAACATTAAGAAGAATACTGTATCACATTCCTGGAATAATTGCCGGGAACGACTGGTACAGACATATTAAGATGCAAAAAAATGATAGGCTTGAAAAGATTTTTACATATATACAAAATGCTTTATTCACTTTTAGAAATCAGGTGATACTAAACTAAAAGTTTATAAACTCAATATTGTTATCAACAGTTGTGTGCAACTGTTTGTTTTAATACGAAAATTGTGGATAACTTCTTAATTTTCATAAGAATTAGATATTTTAATTCGGTAAGATTTTAATTTTTTCAAAAATTGAATTTTAGTGAGGCAAGACCTCTTAATTTTTAATTACTTGCCGAATTCAAGTTTAATTTTCTTTCAAGTGAACAAATTTCATCATCATTATCTAGAGGAATTATGTAAAAATCAGCTGTATCCCTTGCATCATTTATCAAAGCATTAATGTGACAATTTGTTGCTTGTCCATCTATATAGCAATTTTTTGGTGATATGTTTGCATAGCCACTATTTATCCTATTATTGAAGCTATCCAGTACCCTGCCTGAGAATTACATTCCGTGAACTTATCCTCAATATCATATCTATCCCTTTAAGCCTTAGATTTTCTTCTATTATTATCCATTTTCCTAGTGTTTTTGTCAACATCCTTCTTCCTTCATACTGAAAAGGAAATATAAAAAAGCCATGAAGTAAATAAGACCTTCATAGCCTATTACATTAATACTTTTACATTTTATACTAAATCATATCTTTAACGGAGATAACGTACAGTTTGTGAGAAACCTACGTAGCTTGCTAATTCCATACAATCATTGCAAAAATAAGTAAATCAAGAAATTTTTAATTGACAGGATGTATTACAAACTCTGTAATTATCACTGGTGAATCAGCGTTTGTGATGCTGATTTTTTCTTCTCTGTCTGTTTCTATCAAAAATAAAGAAAATCCCTCAATTTCTCTTTTTTCCTCATGATTATCCAGATTCAAAACAAAATTGTTCATAGAAAATACAGTCACAATTTCTGAACCTTTAAGAAGATATTCATCTCCTTGCTTCAAGATTTGCATCTTTGCAAGATTTCCGCTTTTTACTATAAAATTGTAATCTCTGCAGTCTATGGTGTTTTCTGAGCTTGTGATCCAATATCCATCAAAATACTCAGCTTCATATTTGTCTAATTCCCTTTTATATAGTCCTTCGTGACATACGCTTAGTCTTCCTTCAAGAGGAAGAATATATCTTTGATAGCCGGTAAAGTCTGAGAACTTTGATTGAGTAGATGTAAACGTAGCTGATGAAACTCTCCACAAAAATCCTTTTTCAGAAAAGATAGCATCTTCCGGGTATATTGCTAACTGAGTTGTTTCTCCGCCAAGCCATTTTGTAGTTATAAAATCTTCTTTCCTAATAATTTTTTCTTTCATATTAACACTTTCCTATCGTTTGTTTATAGTTTTATCCACACTATACTTAGTCAATTTTCAGCTCTTTCATTGCGTCGTTAAACTCATCAATTTTAGTCTTATCCTTTACCAACGGAAGATTTGCTTCTATGTTCATTAAGCATCCGTTAGTACCAATTTTTGCAAGTTTACATCCTATAACTAAATCTGAATTGCAGTTAGGATTTGTTTTCCCTTGTAATTCCATACCGATATTATATACTTTTCTGCAAAGTTTTGCATTTTCCATAGGTGTTGAAGCGCCTATTATTCCAGCATTTGCAATAGCTTGTTTTCTTGCTTCTTTTTCATCTTCCGTCTCTTTTGGCAACTTGTATGCATCCCTAATTACCCCATAAGCATTTGCATCATCTGATACGCCATTGAGCAATCTATCTCTTATTTCTTCTAATTCTTTTGCATATTCCAACTGTTTTTCAGCTTCAATACCAAAATCCTTCTTAGTAGATAGTTTGCACACCATCCCTATAAGTCCGCAAGCCAATGCTCCTGATAAAGCCGATGCGCTTCCCCCGCCAACCGTAACATCATCTGTGTCCAAAATTAATTCTAATACATCTTTGTAGTCCATTTATGCCTCCATTTTTTATATACTGTTTTCTAATCTTTATAGCGTTTAAGACTCACCAAAAGGCGAGTCTTAAATTGTATAGTTCTATAAATCTATTTACTGCTCATCTAACAATCTTTTTTCTAATATTTGATTCATATTGAAGTTTTCTATCTGCAGATAATACTCTGCAACATCAATTAGAGATTTCATAGGTACAGTACCAATAACTTCACTGCCTACTACATTAACTCCATATCTTCTTGCTTCCATTTTTATCATTTCAAAAGCTTGATAAACCGATGTTTTTTCGAAGTTTACCAAATTCATTGAAACTTGGGTTTGATTTCTTTCTTCTAGTTTTAATCCAATAGCTTTTACATATCTTAGTCCACCGCCAATATGTCTTACTCGTTTTGCAATTTTATCTGCAATATCTACGTTTGGCGTGTCTAGATTTACATTAAAAGCTACTAGAGGAACTCTTGCTCCCACTGCTGTACAGCCACTCTTTGCGTTCATTTCTTGAGGTCCAAAATCCGGTTTCCACTCATCTTCTTTGATTTTTTCGAAGAAACCTTCGTATTGGCCTTTTCTTACACTTGCAAGATTTGTTCTGTCAGGCTTTGTTGCTGCATCTTCGTATAAATATACCGGAATACCCCAGCTTCCTATTTCAGCTCCTACTTCCTTTGCAATTTGAACACATTCCTCTATTGTCACATAAGCTACAGGGGTAAATGGAATAACATCTGTTGCTCCCATTCTTGGGTGAGCGCCTTCATGTTTTGACATATCAATAAGCTCAGCAGCCTTTTTAGCAGAATTTATAGCAGCTTCTTTAACTTGTTCTGGAGAACCAATCATCGTAAGAACAGTTCTGTTGTGGTCTTTATCAGATGAATAATCTAAAATTGTTATACCTTCAATTTTTCTGACTTCATCAATAATTTGTTCTACTAACGCTTCATCCCTACCTTCACTAAAGTTTGGTACACATTCCATTAATTTTCTCATAAATCTCTCCATCTCCTGCCGCTTTCATGGCGGCATCACTATTTAAAATTATTTAACTAAATTTTCAACAAAAGTTTTTATAAACCACACTGTTTGTGGTTGATAAATAATATCTACTAAGAAAGCTCCAACTATTGGAACTATCATCATGGCTTTACGACTCATTCCATAACGATCATTAACAGCAGTAAGATTTACTATTGCTGTAGGAGTTGCACCTAAACCATGACCTAATAAACCAGCACACATTACAGCGGCATCGTAGTTTTTTCCAAGCAAACGGAATACAACAAAATATGAAAACAACACTAAGAAAGTAACTTGACTCATTAATACTATAAGCATCGGTCCTGCAAGATCAGCTAATTCCCACATTCTTAAAGTCATCATAGCTATTGATAAATAAAGACCAAGAGTAACATCTAGAATGCAATCCACAACAAAGATAATATTAACAGCCATGGTTCTCCCTTTTTATCAACAAAATAACCAATAATCGGCTGAACAAAGGAACCGCTGCTTGTAATCATAAAAGCTATGAATGCTTGTTGAGAAAGGTTTAGTCCCAGTGATTGAGCAAATAGAAATAAAATCGGCGGAATTAAGTTCATATAAAAATCATTTAAAAAATGCCCAACTGAAACTGCTATGAGTTTAATAAAATATGTAGTTGATATTTGTTTGCCTTCTATCATTATGAATTTCCCCTTTTTGAATGTTGTGAATTACAACTATGTCACCATCGCGGGTCGAATTATACTCTCATTTCTAAAAGCTTGTTTTTTAATTCTTTTTCAATTCGGTTCAACTCGATTTCTGCTTCCTTTCTCTTCTCACGACCCTCTGTCTGAATACGCATCACTTCATCCAGCGTTGAAATCAATGACTCATTGGTAATACGAAGCGTTTCAATATCCACAATTCCCCGCTCTGACTCTTTTGCTGTATCTATTGTTGCTGTTTTAAGTATTTCAGCATTTTTTCTTAATAACTCATTGGTCATATTTGTCACTTCTCGCTGAGCTTTTGCGGCTTGGCCTGAATGTGTAACTCCCAGTGCTAAAACCATCTGACCCTTCCAAAGTGGAATCGTGTTGACAATTGTGGACTGGATTTTCTCAGCCATGATAGTATCATTTCCCTGAACCAGGCGGATCTGTGGTGCCATTTGAATTGAAATCATTCTTGTCAACTCCAAATCGTGAATCTTCTTCTCAAAGCGATTGCACATAGCAATCATATCATTAACCGCCTGTGCATCCTCCGGCAGCCTGCTGGCAGCTGATTTTTCTATCAGTGCAGGTAATTCTTCCTTCTGAACTTTATCCAACTTCTTTTTACCAGCCAGTATATACATAGAAAGCTCTTTAAAGTATGTTTTATTAAGCTCATACATTTTATCAAGCATTGCTATGTCTTTTAACAGCTGCATCTGATTTACTTCAAGAGATTCGCAGACCCTATTTATATTTACTTCTGCCTTATCATATTTAGCTTTCATTGCCATAAGCTTATTTGAAGATTTCTTAAAAAATCCTAAAAAGCCCTTTTCTTCTTCATCTACATCAAAACTTTTTAATTCCGTTACAACGCTTGAAAGCATTTCACCTATTTCACCCAAATCTTTAGTTTTCACATTATTTAGGGCAGACTCTGAAAAATCTGCTATTTTCTTCTGTGCTCCCACACCATATTGCAGAATCTGATTAGATTTTGTTAAGTCAATTTGATTTACAAAATCATCAATCATCCTTTTTTCTTCAGGTGTCAGCGTGCTGTCGTCAAATAACTGCTTTTCAATCTGATTGCTTTCCTTTTTTGCTATTTCACTGTATGATACCCCTTTAGCTGCTTCATCACTAAAAGGTTCAAGGATTAATTTAGGTA
The DNA here is from genome assembly GCA_050173715.1 of Sedimentibacter sp. Classification (GTDB taxonomy): domain Bacteria; phylum Bacillota; class Clostridia; order Tissierellales; family Sedimentibacteraceae; genus Sedimentibacter. Next base: position 48,523 of record JBFXKO010000003.1, on the reverse strand, counting down.
CTTCATTATTCATCGTTTTCTTCCCCTATATTTTATTTTATATTCTTTTGTGCTAATCCTTCTTGTGCAAGCATGGTTTCCAATACAGATATATCCGTAGATACATCCATTGCTGCATCTTGGAACAAATCATCAAGCAAGTTCTCAAAAGCAAGATTAATGGTATCCATGGTGTCTTCTATCTCTTTCTTGGCAGTTGATATATTTTCGCCGCTTATAGGCTGGTAGTCAAATTCTCTGTATGCATCCAGCAATTTTAATGTTGTTGGTAAAAAATACTCCGCAAATTTCTTTATTACAGGGAACTTTTCAGGATGAGATTCAATATAATCAAAAATTTTCCCGGTTACCTCTTCAAGTCTGTCTAATTTGCGAGAAATTTCTTCCCCTGGTATTTCGATATTTGCATATCGTATTTCTTTAACAAATTCCCGTCCTTCATTAATTGCTTTTCGGATTTCTGGATCCATAGTAACCTTTTTATTAAATTTATCTTTCTTATCCTGCTCCTGACGTAAAGCCTCTTCCTTATTCTTTGACTGTTCCTCCATTTCTCTCATTTTCATATTTTCCTGCAATTTAAGGTACTGTTTATATATTTCGTTGTTTAACATAAAACAGGTCTTTTTTTCATCGATATGTCCTTCAGGAAACATTCCCATATCAATCATTTTCTGCAAGTCTTTAGCTATATATTTGCTGCTTTTCCCTGTAGCAGAAGAGAAGTCCTTGATCATGAAGTATTCAAGATCATGCATTTGTGCTGTATACCTTTGGAACCTCTTTAATCTCTTTCGGAACCTGCTTCCATTCAACAATAAAGCCATGCTTACTATAAAGCCGGGCAGCAATAAAAATGTTATGATATCATACATCATTCTAATTCCAAGCTTATATCCTGTTATCGCCAATATTATTGATGCAATTAGAGATGTAATACTGCCTATTGAGCCAAATACAGTAAACAATATGCCTGCAACCTTTCCAACCGGAACAGTAATTTTATTAAACTTTGGAACTGGTTTGTTTTCTTGATACCCACGTTGGTTATTATTAAAATTCCATGTTTGTGAAAATTTGTCATGACTATACTGATAATCATCAGCCTTCCATGACTGACTATTCCATGTCTGTTGATTCGCAGAATTTCCCGCTATTGACCTTCTGACTTCATCAAGTGCACCGTTAACAACATCTTTGATATCACGGTTCAGTCTGTTAAAATTCATATTGTTCACCGCATCTTGAACAATATTACGAATTTCATCACCTAAATTTAAACCTCCACGATTATTCATTTTTTCCTCCAGCCTTTAGTAATGTTTGATACAATTATACTAAATTTAACCTTCCATATCCATACTTTTTTATTCTACATTTTAATAAAAATTATGTGCCGAAACCTTTAATATCTCAAGTGCGCCTATAAAAAATGGTTCAATCGTCCTTAACCAAAGCGCTTGAACCATTTTATATTTTTACATCCCTTAAGTACTGAATACCAATGAATTAATAGGCTTTTTTTATTGACCCCTTATGCTTTTAATGCATCCGGTAAATATCTGATAATATCACCGGCTGTTAAGGAATATTCACCTAAATGCTCTGCACCTATATCTCCTGCCATGCCATGTATGTATGTATACAGCCGCCCCAGCCATGCCCTTAGAACCAGAAACAATTCCAACTCTCCCATAAGTACCCTTATGAGAATTTCTTGCTCTTTTTTTAATTACATCCCTAACATCATTAAATTCCGTGAGAAAAATACTTACATCTCCATCAAAATCAAAATCCGGAAAGTCTTCCTCAATTCCTAATATGTAATTATCTAAGACTGTGGTATCATCATTAATTTTCACTTTACACCTCAATGCTTCTTCCTATTTATAACACTCAGATATCCATCATATCATACATGCACATATTTGTTTCAAATTCATATAATAGTATGCCAGTAAACCAACGTTACATAACTTTTGAATAATTATAAATATTATTTCCGTTGAAGCAAGCATAAACGTCTACTAAATGCAGATTTTTTTATTATATTCAATGAAACAATCACATAAGCCTTTATATCTCAACATTTTTATTATATATGTAAAAAGTGCAGATATTTATACAAGTAGGGTATAAATACCTAAAACAGTTCTGCATCAATGAACAAATTTAATTTATGATTCTTTAAATTTATTTTAATTCAACACATTTTTTTCATATAATTCATTGACTAATAATTTCATTTCCTGTGGTAATATTGAACTTACTTTTGATAAAATGCTACTAGGTATTTCTCTATAGTAAGCCTCGGCAATTCCTCCGGTTATACAAGCAAGTGTATCGCTGTCTCCTCCAATTGAAATAGCATTTCTGATTGCATCTTCAAAATCATTTGATTCCAAAAAAGCTATGATAGCCTGGGGAACTGTTCCTTGACAGGATTCGTCAAATTCATACCATTCCCTGATACTGTCTAATTTTTCATTTAAATCATAACCAAATGTATTTTCAATAAATTCCTTTATTTCAAGCTTATTCTTTTTATTTTTAGCCAAATATATTGCTGAAGCAGTAGCCTGAGCTCCCTTTATACCCTCTGCATGATTATGTGTTGCTTCAGCGCTTTCCTTTGACTTTAATAAAACTTCATCTAATGTATCATAATAAATTCCAACAGGGCTTACTCTCATGGCGGAACCATTTCCCCAGCTGTTGTATGGTTCTAAGCTGTCTGAATTTCCCCAATAATAAAAATTACCGCCATAATCCTCATTAGGATACTTCCTAAACCACTTCTTATAGCTTTTATTAAATGGTATGTCATTTATTATTGCATCAATCGTTGCTATGGTCATAACTGTATCATCTGTAAAAATTGTTGTATCCGTAAACAACTCAAACTCCTTATGCTTAACATTATTCCACTCATATGCAGAACCAATAATGTCACCTATAATAGCTCCTAACATAAAAACACCCCCTATAATTTATTGCTTAAACAATTCTTCAAATGTTAATTCAAATGGACCTTTCCCAAGCTTATCTATACACACCCCATTGGTGGTATGCATTTCGTTTTCTAAGTTTAATGCATACTCATTCAACTCACCGAATCTTCAATCTTTATAAGTATGCGATAATGTGTCCAACTTAATTGGTCACTCAATGCGTGACGATTAAAAAAAGCAATTGCCCAAAATCAATATTAACCATAATTACATTATCAGGATACTTCTCTGTCCCAATCATGATTTGAAATACTTCTTTATAATGCTTTTCCCATTCATAAAGACTTGTACCTATATGTGTTGGATCATCAACTATATCTTTATAATTTATCCGCAACTCAATTTTTTATAAACATCTCCACGTGGTGCAATTTCAATAACATAGAGAAATAATTTTTCATCATCTTTGGAAAAAATAATCTTATAATCTCTTACCCTCAACCGATAGTCTTCAGTATTTCCTTGTAATTTCTTTACATCTCCATCAGGTAGGTCATTTATTGCTTTAATTATTCTCAATTGAGTATTTTTATCAAGTCTTTTTAAGTACTTAAGACACCTTTTATCATATTGAATATTATATTTCATCTGCATTTATTCCCAGTTCTTTCAATAAATCATCTTGATTAATAAAATCACTGTTTGACTTTAATTCTTCAATATAATTGCGTTCTTCTTCTGAGAGATATTCTTTTTCCGATTCATTGATTTTGTCCCATATGCTTTGTTTCTCTTTCAATTTTAAATATTCCGCTATATCTATGACTGTTTTTATATTTTCAGGTTTCAATTCATCTTTTAATAATTGTTCTATTTTTTTTGCAAGAGTCATGTTGATCCACCCCGCTTATACAAATATTCATTTATGCTAATTATAGTTTATAAATTTCAAATTGTAAATAAAACTATCAATCTTATTAAATTTTTTCATATGTATGTAATGAATACTCTTAATTTTGTTTATTCAATCCATTGCAGGTACTACATTAAAGTTGAATTAAATTTTTCTTGACAAACACTACAACATAGTATAACATTCAACTTAAGAGTTGCAAACTCATGAGTTGTATTTCTGTCGAAAGGAGTAAATTTATGTTTTATGGCAGAGAAAAAGAGCTAAAAAAATTAAATAGTATGTATAACAGCAATAAATTTGAGTTTGCTGTATTTTACGGTAGGCGTCGTGTAGGTAAAACAACTTTAATAAGAGAATTTTGTAAAGATAAAAATGCAATTTATTTTGTTGCAAGGGAAGCTAGCGGTGAAGTAAATTTACAAAATTTCAGCAATGATGTTTTAGGTGTAACAGATAGAAACAAAATGGAAAACATTTATTTTCATGATTGGGAGAAAGCATTTGAATATATCGGCAATATTTCAAAAGAAGAACGGCTGATTTTGGTAATTGATGAATATCCATATCTAGCTGAAAACTTACCTTCAATTTCATCTGTTATTCAAGCCCATATTGATATGAAACTTAAGGATGGAAAGCTCTTTTTAATATTATGTGGTTCATCAATGAGTTTTATGGAAAATCAAGTTTTAGGATACAAAAGTCCTTTATACGGAAGGCGAACGGCTCAATTTAAAATCAAACCTTTTACTTATTTTGAATCATTACCATTTATAGAGAATTATGAAAATGAGGATAAAGCAGTATTTTATGGCATAACAGGAGGAATACCAGAATATTTAAGCAAGATAAATAATGATTTATCCTTAAAAGAAAATATTATATCTTTATATTTAAATGACTCCGGTGCACTTTATGAGGAGCCTACAAATTTGTTAAAGCAAGAATTGAGGGAGCCTGCTACATATAATGGCATAATTGATGCAATTGCAGGTGGGGCATCAAGATTGAATGAAATTGCTTCCAAAAATAATATGGAAAGCAATAAATGTGCTAAATATTTATCTTCATTAATATCATTAAATATAGTAAAGAAGGAAATACCCATTACTGAAAAAATAAGTAAAAAAAGTATATATCTGCTTAATGATCAAATGTTTAGATTTTGGTACAGATTTGTATTTCCAAACATGAGCCTGATAGCATCCGGTTTTGGTGAAGAGGTCTATAACGCTAAAATAGAGTCACAGCTTAATTCATTTATGGGTCTTACCTTTGAAGAAATCTGCAAGCAGTATATGTATCAAAATATTAAATCAGCTCCTTTTTTCTTTGGAAACATAGGCCGTTGGTGGGGAAATAATTCTAAATTAAAATGCCAAGAAGAAATAGACTTAATGGCATTTGAAGGCGATAATGCTATTTTAGGCGAATGTAAGTGGATCAATTCCCTTGTGGACACAGACGTATTGAATGATATTGTAAGGCGAAGTGAAATGTTTCAATTTAATCAAACTTACCTTTATATCTTCGCTAAAAAAGGATTTACGGAGCAATGTATCAAAAAAGCCCAAAGTATGAATAATGTTAGTTTAATTTGTTTTCAAGATATGTAAAAGTTGCATCTAAAAGCAACGATATATATTTATCGTTGCTTTTAGGTTGGATTGTACCAAATTACTTGTAAATGGATTTAATTGTTTCTGTCCATCTCAAATCACCCTTTTGAATACATGTCCACATGTCCTTTTACCGGAATCCAATGTCTGTCACATATTCCATCATTAGACAAGAGGGAATCCTTCTCTTACTTGAGGCTTTGTATCATTTTTAAATCTAAAAGCCTATATATATTAAAATTCATCAAATAAACTAATTTGATTTTCTGTTAATTTATCTCTATTATTATATTCATCCCAGGAGTATCCCATTAATAGTGCACAAGGATGTTTTTTTATAATTTCCAATATTATATTTTTTAATTTTTTAGTTAATTTTAAGGAACGGTCTTCTAACCAATCTTCACACATTTCTAATATGCTATCCTGATCTTTACCCATTAGACATGTAGCAGATAATTCAGTAAAAAACATAGCAGCATCGTCTGGATTAACATGTTTTTCAACTACAATGCATTCCACTAGATTATTAAAAATCGGCACCACATTCAATACACCTTCAGAAATTACCCCAGCCAATTTGTCATCATCAAACTTTTTATAATCTAATACCTCATAATTATTTCTGTCTATAAGAATATGTTTAGTTATTTCATCATCATATATGGTAGCTATACTACTAAATTCAGTTTCAATTGCGTTAATATCTCCCCAAAGCACCATGGGCTTAACAACTGACTTTTCAAGTGTTTCGAATTCAATATTAGTTTTTAAATATCTACGCAAAGATTCATGTAAAAATTCAAGTTCTGCAACTCCATATAAATTTAATAATGATATAAAAATCTTTTGCCACTCATAATTTCGCATTATTGTATCTATTTTTTTTGAATCATTAAAAAAATCTGCAAATTCATGCAATTCCTTTGTTACTTCTATAGCAAATAATTCATATTCATCTGAAATATTAACCAACCCTAAATCAACTAATATATCCATGCTTAATGTTTCCATCTGTTTCGCTAATGCAGTATCAACATCACAAAATGCTATAGTATGGAGTAAAACAGCCGCACTTGGCGTCAATAAATCAAGCAACTTTTCCTTATTATTAGTAAGAGCCTTTACTATTTCTGAAGCATATACTTTTGATGCACCTTTAGTTGCTTTAGGAACTTTTAAACCTAACAATTTCATGATTGTTTTTAGTACAGATGGATTATTTTTAGCTAATAATTCTGCCATTGAAGAATAGCTGTCCATAAATACAAATTCATTTTCACTTTCAGATTCTTTTGAAAAATTATCATACTCATCTTCCCATTCTTCATATTCACCTTCTTCATCATCCCTTTCAGTATATTGAATAATTTCGCCGTTTTGTTCTTTAATATGCGTAAAAGTAATAATTTCACTTTGTTCAATTTTTTTCACCGTAATGTCAAACATCCACTCATCGCCAAAATCATACACCAACAAAAATTTATTCCTAACCTTAAGATTCAATTCATTTAAACTTACTTCATCAGCACTTTTTCCCGCTCTTGCTTCAGGATGAAAATACCCTTCATTGTCATACCTTTTTCTTTTTAAACTGAACATATATAAATGATCATTATCAAAATCAAATGTAGAAAGAATCTCATTACATAAATCAGCTAATGTCTTATTTCCATCTATTCTTATAATCCTATAAACATTATTATGATATTTTGGTTCAATTTTAAATTCATATGTAGTATATAACCCCATTTTTTCCTCCGAATTATTTGTTCTCACTCTTGCTTCTATGCCTCATAGATATGATAGCATTTTCTTTTGTTAATATCAATTATGAACCTGTGTTTCATATATAATTTTTCAAACTATCGTAAATGATAATGCACAGCATCGCTATTGAATTATTAAATCTTATTATTTATAATATTGGTAAAGAAAGGAGTTGAAAATATATGAATGATAGCATTTGGCCAAAATAAAGTAAAATTTATTAATTTACAATAAAAAAATCCTTAACTTGAATAAAGATTACTCAAACTTTAGGATTTGTAGTATTTTTATTATAATGCTTTTGTTGCCGAACTTATTGCATCTTGATTATTTTCTGTTGTGTCATCACTTTTTTGAGAATTTCTAAATCCTCTGCCTTTATTTCCAGCAGGACCCATCATACTCCCTCTAAACGCTGGCATATATAGTCCATAACTTTACATAATAAATTGTTATACTTAAGGCTTAATAGAACTCTTTATACGATATATAGTCCATTACTTCTGTAATTCTTTTATATATTTTATTGCCAAACTCTTTCCTGCAAAGCAATTCATTAAGTAAATCAACCACTATGTTATAATTGCAATTGCATCTAGTTAAACGCTCCAATATTAATGAATATAATTGTCTTGTAGTATTATTTGACGGAGTCCTTTCAAGCTCATTTACATATGCTTCTATTGTTCTTCTCTCAGACTCATACCTAGAGAACATATTAATTATGTCCTTTCTTATATAAACATCATCTAAACTTTCTGCAGGACCTAAACTTATATAATACTTAAGTAATCCTTCATATGCGGATTCATTACCAATATTTACATATAGTAAAATTAAATTCAGAGCATTTTTCACTATAGATACATCTCCACTATATAGACTATTAATTATTTCATCAACGTTTTGATTCTTTAGTACTTCATAATGTAAATATGAATTTATATCCTCATCATCTGTTATACCAATGAATTCAACTTCTTCAAACAGTTCACAAGCTTCTGTTAAACCATCATATCGCTTTTGTAAAAATAAATCATAGCAGCATGAGAAATTTTCATTTTCAACAATTTCATCAGCATAAGGCTCAAATGCTTCATCATTCATGCATACACCAAAATCCATATCATCAGGATCTTGAAAAAACGAACCGCAATTTTGGCAAGTTCTATCATATTCTATATCATTTTCAAACATATAGTAAAAATCCTTCCCTATTTAAGATTTTCATCTCTGGATATTGCTTCTTTGTAGCCGAAATCCTGATAAATATTCCGCAACCTATACATGTTTCCTTATTTATAACAACATTACACATATCATCCCTCCTGAAATTATTAAACACAAAATACCTTATTAACTAGTTCACAATATTCCTTATACGCCGGATAATCCGACAGTCTCTAAATTTCTTAAAATGAGTAGCAAAAATATAATCAGTGCATATCATGGTTGTACATAAAAGCAGATTGCCTTATTACTAATAATATAAGTATCAATGTAAAAAGCTTGAATCCACCTTTTTCCTTGCATTGATATAGATATCGAGATCTTCAACAATATACAATTTACCAGTAGTATGAAGAGCTTCGTAACTTGCATTTATATAATCAAATACACGATATCTATTAAAAATCTCAATGGCTTCTTTTCCTTTTAACCTCTTGTTATTTTTGTAATTCTCTATGCAATATACTAAAAAATCAATTTTATTTTCCATAATCACGCCTCCTCTGGAAATATAATTTTTCCAGTTTCTTGTTCTTCAACAAATAGGCTATATAATAAAGGCACACTTAAATGCCAAACTTTTGTATCTTCTTGTTCTAATTTTTCATACAGTTTTGATGTATAAAGTAAATTTAAAGCTTCCTTGTCCGAAACATTCATTTCATTTGAAATCATTTGAACCAACCGAGAAACTATAATTTGCAAAACTGCTTGAAATTCCTTCAACTCACTCATTATTGGACCTCCTTGTCTATATCTAATTGACCCATAAATCTTAAATACGATAATGCTCTTTCTGTACAAAAAGTAACTTGATCATATAATTTGCTAATCTTCAGCCGTTTGAGAGTTTCCTCTTTAGTTAATAAATTAGCTTCATATAAACCAAAAACTCGATATATTGTATCATTTGCTACTGCACCATAAACTATATCATATTGTTTTCCTATATAAGTTCCCTGCCTGTTCGCAAATACAAAATCTAGCCATTCACTATTTGGTGAAATAAATTTAAGAATATCGAGTATATCATTCGTCTTCTCCAAATCAATTTCATACATGCTAACAGCTTTTGTTTTACTTTCATTTCTTAGCATAACTTTTTGGGCAAAACTTATAGCCTGCACTTTATTTGCTGTAGTATAAAATCCAGGTCCAAAATCTAATGTTCTTTTTGGTGTTAACAAAACTGGTTTTTCAACAACTATATCACTTCCATGATATACAATCATAAGTTTCCTCCTGCTAATTTATCTATTACCTTACTTTCTTTTTTTAATTCCAAAAGCATTTTTTCAAAATGTCTTCTCTTATTAATTTGCTTCACTATATCTTCAACTTTACTTATGTCTCTACCAATATAATCAGTTACTGTCTTTTTCCCATTACGATATTTTAAATAGAAATATTCATTATTTCCAACTTTCTTACTGATAACCGTTCCTTTTGGCAAATCCTCAATCTTATATTCATATTCTTCTTGCATTAGATGATTCCTTTTTAATTCCAACAAAATCATCTGTCTCAATAAATTCAATTTGCCACCTCCTATAAAATTATTATACCCCACATTTATATTCTAAACAACAATTTGTGGGGTATATCATAAATTTGTTTATACATTCCTCCTAATAAAGATAACATGGTTGTACATAAAAGCAGATTGCCTATATTTGTTTGCATGTTATCCTCAAATTCAATAAATTTCTTATCTAAGTTTTACTCCAGACATCTTTGCATCAAATCCAAAGCCTTAATTGCTTTTTCTAAAAACTCAGATGGTTGAAGGCTTTTTTCTACTTCATATGGATATGTTTCCATAGAATAGCTCTTCAAATTTTTCTCTTTTACTATATTCATAATCTTCTTCCAGTCCACATGTCCCTTTCCCGGAATCCAATGTCTGTCACATATTCCATCATTATCTGATAAATGAACCGCAATTGCCCCTAATTCAAAGGTTTTTACCAAACGATACTCTCAGGATATTCCAAATCACTTAGTCTAAGTTCGCTATGATGGCAGTACTATAAAAATCATCAAAATCCCCTGTAATGCTTACCCCTGTTAAATTTTCAGTGTTTTCAAATTTAATCATATTATTCCTTTCCTATTCAAATATTAAACATATGTGCTACTCTTTGATAAACTCAGCAGATTATTTTAAATTAATTTACTTTCCATATAATTTGAGCTTATATATATCTGTTTCCTTATTAATAATCACATTAGACATACATTCCCTCTTTTCTCTTTTAATTTTTTACAAACTGTAACCAAATTATAATTGGTGAATATCATGGTTGTACATAAAAACAGAATGCCCTACTACTGTATATGTAAAATTATGCAGAAATCAAAATCATCAAATTCATTTAACTGACACTTTTCACACGTATGGGGCAAAGATTTAAAAATTTTATGTATTGCAGCAAGGTTTCTTGTTGAAATTACTAGGTTCTTCAATGCAATAATATTGTTGCAAATTTACACAGTTATTGGATAATTATAGGTAAATATTTTTTCAATAAATACTACAATCCAAGTTTAATTTACTACATATCGAACAGGCTTGTTCATTTTATTAATTTTACCTTCACACAGTGCCCTATTAATCCATGCTATTGCTTGGGATTTATTAATATTTAAAGAAACTGCAATTTCCTCAACAGTCTTAGGTTCCCTCAAAAGGTATAAAAATAAATCAATTATTTTGTTATAAACATCAAAATCATCACTGTTATATTCAATAGTATTTTCTTTAATAGTATTTTCCGATTCAACTAAAACTTTTTCTGCAGTATTATCAGTATCATTAAATTCAAAAATATTTAGCTGATCTTCTTTTTTTATTTTCCTGTTTAATAAATCTGTTATTAGTATATTATCTATGTTTTCTACAGCTATTCCGTCCTTTTTAATCAATTCTAAATTTCCGTTATATTTCCTGTTATTCCATACAAACGTGTTTACCCATTCATGCTTTATATTTTCAATTGCTCCTGTCCATGTGCCTCCTTTATTGAAGTCCGATGCTACAACAAATGTACCAATTGACAAAGCATAGATATATTTATTCCAATAAATGCTAAATTAGCTCCACGAGAAAGCAAATTAACAATTCTATCAGCTTCTAATTCACTGATTTTCAAATTATTAATAATATTATCTTTATCCATATTTAATAAGCTAGCAGGCTCGCCAATATTTGAATTAACAATTCTCTGCCCAAGTTCACTCCATTGTAAAGCAGTATATGGTTTATAATTTCCATCCTTTACTCCAAGATAACTGCAAATTAAAATTGTAACATATGCATTGTCAGTAAACATTTAATCATCTCCTCCAGATCCAGCGGTGTTTGAAAATCCTTAAACGTAAGCTTTCCGGCGAATTTTTCATATCTTTTAATCTTCAAACATACTCCTGCATAGTTACTTCTTTTTGAAGCTATGGATGCATCATCTTTAATATATATTTCATAAGCTTTAATAACTTCATCAGGATATTTGCCAAATAATCTTTCTCCATAAGCCTCAACTCTGTTAGGTTGTTCTTTAATTAACTGTAGAATTTCGTCTAAGTCATTTTCATACTCTATAAGTTCAATAAAAAGGCAGCTACTTCATGCTTACATATAGGTCCAATATCATATGGACAATTACACTTTGAATAAATCATTTCACCACTATCATCAAGAGTAATCAAAACTTCATATAAATATCTGCCTTGAACTTGAAATATATACTCATGATTAACCTTGTCCAAAAAATCAACAAGACCATCCAAATAATATTCATAACCTCTGCTTAAAATTTTTTCATCTACAAATTCATTGAAATTATTTATATTCATTGCATTCTCCATTAATATAAAAATCAAATTGGTACTCAATGAGTTCCAATTTCCTTAGCACATTGTTTACTTATTATATCAAATTTTCTCCTATTAATATAATTATTTCTGCACATTTTGCATTTTGTAACTCTAATAAATAATCTGCCTATATCAAGATTTTTAGGATTTTATATTAAATATATCTCACATCTACAGGCCTTTAGAATAAAGCCTTGTTCTGATTCACTTATTCCATTTTCTAAAGCGTAAATCATAATATCATTTCTGGAAAAATATAACAATTTGACTTTTTTTATGAGTTGTAGTATAATACATAAGTTATAGAAAAAAAGTGCAACACAGAAATTTTAACAGAATAATTTATTATGATTTGTTAGACTCTTGTGATTTTTATAAGGGTCTTTTATATTTGTAAAAAAATAAGAAAGGAGAACATTCAATGGAAATTTTAATAGTATTTATTTTAAAACTTATAGACAATACGCTAAACACAATGAAAAACATTTTTCTTATAAAGGAAAAGTTTTTAATATCTAGCTTATTTGCAGCGCTATCAACAGCAGTATACATGGTCATGGTTATGAAAATGGCTAAAACAGATGGTCTTATAAGTATTATTGCCATTTTTGCAGCTACATTTATCGGAACATTGGTTCCTGGTATGGCTGTTAAAAAAACCGAAAAAGATAAACTTTTCATTTATGACATAACTGCAGATAATATTAATAACGGCAAAAAATTTGCAGATATTTTAAGAGAAGCCAATATAACTACAAAAACCAGTATAGCTTATAACAATGAAATGGATAAAACACTATCTATTCAAGCTTACTGCTCTAGCAGAGATGAAAGCAGATTGGTTAACGAAAATATATATTCAACTTTTAAGTACAATGTATATGCTCCAATCACCTTGGAGTAATGGCCAGTGCACCGTCACCACTGACCATAATCTTATATTGAATAAATATCTGAAAACTCAATATTAATCATTTCAATTTTATTATCTTTAGATTTTAATGTTTCAGCAGATAAAACTGATTCAGCAATAAGCCCCCTTATTCATTACAATGATATTATAGTGGAAACCAATCTTCTTACATATATCTTACATCTGCAGGCTTTCTGTTTACTGTCCTTTGGTATTTTACATTGGGATGTCCAATAATAAATGAAAGTATAAATTCTTCATTTTCCTTCATTCCAATTAATTCTCTGAGTTTTTTGTTATAGTTAATTGCTTTTTTGAAAAACCCAATATAACATACTCCAAGTCCTAACAAATTAGCCTGCAATTCCATTCTTGAAGCAGCTAGACCGCCGTTAACCTCAGCAAAACCTCCCTTATCTTCGCTTACAATCACAATAATTTGAGGAGCATTAAAAAACAATCTATCAATTTTCTGTTCATTATAATCATCATACATTTTAATCCAGGCTTGCCTGTAATCAACTCCGCCACCCACCTGAAAACTTGGATCATTTGCCATATCATATAATGTTTTTATTGCCATTTCCCTAACTTCATCTATCCTATCCCTTATTACTATATATCGATTCAGTTGTCTATTACTGGCTGTTGGAGAATAGCGTCCTGCTTCTAATATTTGATTTAATTTATCCTGTTCCACTTGCTTTTTCTTGAAATTACGTATACTTCTCCTAAATTTTTGAAAATATAAAAAATCATCAGGATTTAAATTCAATTTGCTCTTTTCATATTCCATAATTTCATTTTCATCATATAGGGGCATTGAGACTGAACCATTCGGACATACAGCCACGCAATGACTGCATTCATTACATAAAGACAGCTCAACATCCGCTTTACCATTTATTAATTCAATAGCATTTCTTGAACAATCCTCAGCACACAATCCGCAACCTACACATGTTTCCTTATTAATAATCACATTAGACATACATTTCCTCTTTTCTCTTTTAATTTTTTACAAACTGTAACCAAATTATAATTGGTGAATATCATGGTTGTACATAAAAACAGAATGCCCTACTACTGTATATGTAAAATTATGCAGAAATCGAAATCATCAAATTCATTTAACTGACACTTTTCACACGTATGGGGCAAAGATTTAAAAATTTTATGTATTGCAGCAAGGTTTCTTGTTGAAATTACTAGGTTCTTCAATGCAATAATATTGTTGCAAATTTATACAGTTATTGAATATTCGTCTTTTAATATAGAATACGTATAACAATCTTCAAATCCTACATTGCTTTTATATTTCTGCCTTGCTAATTCTTCTAATCTCATTCCGGCTTTTAACATGACCTTTCCAGATGCAGGATTGTTTACTGAATGATATGATTCAATTCTGTTAAATCCAACTGTTTCAAATGCAAATTTCAATACCGTTTTTAATGCATCCGTGGTTACACCAATGCCCCAGTATTTTTTGCTGATGCTATAACCAAAATCTCCACACATGTCGCTTTCATTAACTACAAATAATCCAATTGCACCTATAGGTTCATCGGAATTCTTAAATGTTATTGCCCATTGATAAAAATTTTTATTCGAATATCTCTTAAGCCAATCATTAATTTTTGCTTCGGTTTCTTCAATATTTTTATGATACTCCCATCTCATATACTTGCTTACTTCGCTGTCACTTGTCCAATTGTTATACACAGCTAAAGTATCATCAATGGCGAACCGTCTCAAAATTAATCTGTCGGTTGTAAGTGTTATAGTTCCTGCATGATTTAATGTATTATTAGTCTTGTTCATATTTGCTTAGACCTTTCCATTTAACTGAATTTGCCAGACTGCGACCGGCAAATCGTATAGTTCAATATAGTAACATCATTTAATAATTATCAATATTCTATTCCATGTGGTGACCCCGAAAAGCTGTGAAGGGCGGTTTTATAAGATTATATAAGATTAATTTACTTGTCATAATATTTAACTCCGTTTATTTCTTCCAGCAGTTCAACTATTTAATCTGAAAATCT
Source organism: Sedimentibacter sp. (assembly GCA_050173715.1). Taxonomy (GTDB): domain Bacteria; phylum Bacillota; class Clostridia; order Tissierellales; family Sedimentibacteraceae; genus Sedimentibacter. The sequence continues at coordinate 33,197 of JBFXKO010000003.1, read as the reverse complement.
TAGCAATAATTTTAAAATAACCGAAATCTTTATAATTATTATTTGCTAAACTTATTACTAATATAGCATCTCCAAAACTTGTCCCATCTTCAACATAATAATAATCAGGATCTGTTACTGACATGTTATTGTAATGTGTGTTGTTATAATCAAATTCCAGTTTTGATTTATCATATCCATTTGAACCCGGGACTCTATGTAAAACAGCATTATTAACTTTTACAAGTTCCAATGAATGTCCGACTCCTTCGGCATTTGACCTGATAACATGATTATAACTGCCCAATATATTTCTATGATTCTCTAAATTATGTATTGTTAACAATTCTCTCAATGAAATTTTTTTAATCCTCTTAATATTTGTGGCAGTATTCAGGTAAACATTTTCCGATTGGATAGGGGTAGCCGCTGAGCCAATAGTATTTACTCTTACACAATCTAATATTTCCACACTGCTTCCGTCTGCATATTTCATTATATTCCTAGTAATTTGTTCTCCATCATTTTTAACAAGTCTAATCCATTTACCTGTATTAAAATCAACACCTGCTACACATAACCCTCCATCCTTTGATGATTCAGTTAAAATTACAATATTCCTTTCCATGAGTCATTTAACACCTCCGATTATAATAAATGTTTTAATTCAATGCTGAAAATTTTATTAAACTTGTCTGACACTAAACTCCTATGACAATTTTCAGGTGTATCCTCACTACATAATAAGCAATAATTTTTTTCAAGACAGTCACTGTAATTATTAATAATATGTTTATCAATTTTCCGTTCAATCATTAAATTTTCAAAATGTTCTACGTAATCCTGCCATGTGTAAACTTTTTTTTTGTAATTTTTTAATATATCTTCTGTAGGCGAAAATTGTAAATCATGCAGATAATCAATATTGCATACTCTCTTTAAAAAAAATTTTATATCAGGATATTTTGCAAAACCTGACAACTGAGAAGTATTGTTCAATCTTATGTCAATTATTGTGTTGACATTATTCATCTCTAACAATTCAAAGAATTTTTGAGCACTTTTTTTAGTGAAACCAATAGTATATAATTTAGCCATAATTTATATTCTCACTTTCATCCTTATAACCTATTTCTTCATTTCTCAAATCATATGCATCTTCAATTAATTGTCCGTCATCTTTATTATTATTATCAAAAATTGAAAATTGATCTCTTGAACTAAAATATTTGTCAAGGAGCCTTTTTTCTAATTCTTCCTGCAAAAGAATTTCTCCTGACTTTAATATATTTTTGACTACAAAACCACGTTTAAAAAATTCACGCCCAATCATAATACTTCTATGGCAATCAATCGGGTCTGTTTCAGCACACATTAATACATAGGTATAGCCCCTATCTATTCCTGTTAATACTTTTTGATAACCGGATTCAAATCTGTCTGATTTAACATATTTATTGAAATCCAAATAACCCTTCGCAGAAAAATAACATTTTTCAGTTTGCCTTGCACCAAATTCAGCAGAATAATTTCTGTACACTATCCCGTTTGATTCTAAAACCTTGTTCAAAACTTCTTTATTATAATCCGGATAATGCTGTGAATAAGCTAAACTCCTCACATCAACAACACATGTTATATTGTACTTCTTTAAGACAGATATAAATTCATCTATTTTAAAAGCTGTATAACCAACAGTATATATATTCCTCAAAATTTTCACCTCTCTAGTACATGTTACTCATTATACCACTTTTTTTATATAACAATATATATTATTATTTTTCATTCATCAGTAATATTAATATATTATTGTCCACAAAAGGGGCAAATTTGGTAACCTTGAAGTTACAGCATCATTTTGTTAGAAATTTTTTTAGTATTGAAACCAAGACTCCGTGCCCATGTTGAAGCATTAGTCCTCTCTTCTTTATCTTCACTCTCATAGATGGTTCCTAAGAAATCGGCAAATCCACTCAATCCACCCACATCATCAATCAAGGAAATTCCGTCCTTATTAATGCAAACTGGTTTATGCTTAATTAGTACGTTTTCATTTGCTTCGTCAAGTTCTTCATGAGAAATAATATTGCTCGTCAGTAAATTATTACAATCCGCCTTCTTTGTAATTGTGATAATCCAATTGTCCCCAAAGTCATAATTGTAAAGAAGTTTATTTGTTACAGGGAATAATCCATTTGAACCAATCTTCTCACTATCAGATGCAATAACTTTATCAACTTCTAAACGTTCCAGCAAGCTCTCTGTGCCGCCTTCAATGTAAAGGGATGAATTCATTTCCTCTAGAGTTAACTCAATTAACGGTGCTCTGCGAAGTATTTTTAATTCTGTATCCTCACCTTTATTTTTGCGTTTCATATAATCAGAAAATGATTCTCTTACATCAAACATCTTAAATCTTTCAAGCAGCTCATGCATATCTGTTTTAGCAGCTTCCAAATGTTCCAAATCTCCACCATAAAAATATGGTCCCGTATATTTTTTCTTTAACCATGCATTGATACTACCACTTCGATAATCATCATCCCAAAAAACATCGTGTTCCGATTCAGATGGTGGTTGGAATAGTACACCTACTAAATCAGACCATCCTTTGACAGTGCCACTTGTCAGCTTATAATATATTTCTTCTGGCAAATAAAAACAACGAAGATGCGAATTCTGCCATCCGTAAAGTTTCTGTATTGCATAATGAAGGTTATGCAGTGGCATATCAGAAGGTATAAGAATATCCCTTGTTATTGACTCTCCCGTTGAAGATTCTCCATATCTTCTTAGCATTCTTTTTTGATAATCTGATAGATACTCAGTTCTCAATTCTAAATGAAGAAGTATTGGAGTTATTTTAGCTTTTTCTATGTTTGTATCAATTGACATTTTCTACTCCTTATTTTGGAAATTCATTATTTTAACGTATATAAAGATTCAAGAGTGCTTTTTCTTGTTAGTTAGGCTATTCGTAAAATCATGACAATGCTGAAAAAAGTATAATTAATACATAAAAGTTGATTGTCTTATTACTGAGAATATGTAAAATTATGCAAAAATCAAATATAAATTTACATAATATATAAAAGCCTATAGAAATTTACTGCTTATCAGCCCTATGTATGATATCCCAATAGCTATCTTTATCTGAGTTTTAATTCTCTACTGGTTTACGGCATTTTGAGGTCTGTAACTATTTTTATCAAGCCACTCAAGAACAAGCAGACGTGTTTGATCTCCGCTTTGTATAAGATACATGATTAATTTTATCAATTCATCTGGTTTTAAGCTTTCTATCTGGTCTTTAATTGAAAAGTCACTCATATACTCTAACTTTCACTCCTATTTTTATACATTTCATGTACCGATATAATTCCATTAAATAATATTTTAATACTTATCTCGCCCGTTATCCATTTTATTTTTACACATCCTTTATATTTTTTTATTTAAAATTATTCATATATAAAACTTATAAAATTTTTTCTTTCCCAGCTAATTGATTAGTTCTTTATTAATAATACAACTATATTTTCATCCCACAGCATTTCTTGTATTTTTTACCGCTGCCACATGGACATGGTTCATTTCTTCCTATCTTTGTACCTTTCGCCGTTTTATTACTTTTTATCATATTCTCTAATTCTTTTAACTTTTTTTTATCTTCAGATTCACTATAAAGCTCTAAAAGCCTTCCCTCTACATCAACTCTGTCTCTTATATCAGTAACACTAAGTGCTTTTAATAATATTTCTTCTCCTCTTTTAAAATCTGCAAGCTCCCCTTTAAAAAGCCAATATTGATCCGACCATCCTATCCAACCCCAACCCCATTGTGGGTCTTCTTTAAGATATTGTTCAAATAACTCTTCACCCTTATCAATATTTCCTATCATAAAATGTGTTTCAGCTATTGCTCTTTTTGCATTTTCAATAGAAAGCTCATCATCTTTTTCTAAATAATTGAGAACTTGTTCATTTAATTGTATTCTTATATTTCCATAAGAACTTATTATCTCTTCATCCGTAGGACCTGATACTACATAACTTAAACTATCATCAAAATCACTAATCCAATTTGACACAAATTCTGTACCGTTAAATACATCATCAAATTCTTTAAATGTTTTAATTGATAGTTTTTTCATCTCGTCCATAAGGTCATTCCATACATAAAGCCATGTTTTAATAGTATCTGTATAATTATCTTCATATAAATACTTATAACCTAACTGCATTTTTTCATCAAGTTTAATATATTTTGGATTTACCTCATACATCATATTATCAATGTTATTAATGTTCTTAAATTCCATAATTCATCTCCTTTAAAATATCTGTACAAATTATATAAACCTATTCTACCCCCAAAGCCTTAAACACTGCATCCTCAGCATTCTGATAGAAAGATATTTGAAACTTAGCAAACAACTCAGATGGCACTGCCATATTCCGGGGACGGAGGTTAAAATTTAACCTCCGTCCCCGGAATGACATATAATCATCATACATTTTAAGCCAAGATTGCCTGTAATCAACACCGCCGCCCATTTGAAAACTTGGATCATTTGCCATATCATATAATGTTTTTATTGCCATTTCCCTAACTTCATCTATCCTATCCCTTATTACTATATATCGATTCAGTTGCCTATTACTAGCTGTTGGAGAATATCGTCCTGCTTCTATTATTTGATTTAATTTATCCTGTTCCGCTTGCTTTTCCTTGAAATTACGTATACTTCTCCTAAACTTTTGAAAATATAAAAAATCATCAGGATTCAAATTTAATTTGCTAGCATCATATTCCATAATTTCATTTTTATTATATAGGGGCATTGATACTGAACTATTCGGACATACAGCCACGCAATGACTGCATTCATTGCATAAAGACAACTCGATATCCGCCTTACCATTTATCAATTCAATTGCTAGTCTTGAACAATCCTCAACACACAATCCACAACCTATACATGTTTCCTTATTAATAATCACATTAGACATACATTCCCTCTTTTCATTTTTTAATTTTTTACAAACTGTAACCAAATTATAATTAATGAATATCATGGTTGTACAAAAATAGATTGCCTTACCACTGTATATGTAAAATTATGCAGAAATCAAAATCATCAAATTCATTTAACTGACACTTTTCACACGTATGAGGCAAAGATTTAAAAATTTAACGTATTGCAGCAAGGTTTTTTGTTGAAATTACTGGGTTCTTCAATGCAATAATATTATTGTAAATTTATACAGTTGTCGGATAATTATAATCATTGGACGCATTATTAACAAGTAACATTCAATCCTTCTTTATATCCCCATGAACTTAATATTTTCTGTGCTTCTTCATATGTTATGTCAAACAAGCAAGTATTTACTATTCCAGAAACTGACATCTAAAACACAATCCATAATAAAGATAATATAAACAGCAATGATTCTCCCCTTCTATCATTATGATTTCCCATTTTTGATTGTTGTGAATTAATTTGCCATTTAGTTATGAAATATTTGTTATGCAAATTATACCATACTTTAGAAATTACGACAGATATATTTAAATTTCACCGAATAACAAACAATAACTTATATTACATAAAAAAGTCCTCGCATTCATTATCTATACTAATATTTTTGTTAATTATAATAATCTTATGACTATTGAATTGGCCTTTGAAATTGTGTATAATAATGGAAAAGAAAGGAGTGGAAATATATGAATAATCAAGATTCAAAGGAAACAGTATTTGTAAACACATTTACAAACGGAGTACTCGATCCAAACGCTCCAATGCTAGGTCCGATTCACGACGGAGGTCACATAATTGCTAACACTGCACCTGGATGTTGGGGACCAATGATAACCCCCTCTATAAGAGGTGGGCATGAAGTTACACAACCAGTATTTGTTGAAGGTGCTGAAATTGGAGATGCTGTTGTATTAAGAATTAAATCTATCCAAGTAACATCTGATGTCACTGCATCCGGTAACGAAAGGGCAATTGAAGGCAGATTCTTAGGAGATCCATTTATTGCCGGTAAATGTCCGTCCTGCGGAACTTTATATCCTGAAACAAAAATTGAAGGAATCGGTCCTGAATCCGTGCGTTGTGTAAACTGTGGTGCTGATGTTGCACCTTTTGCCTTCACACATGGTTATACCATATCTTTTGACAAAAAAAGAAGAATTGGTATTACATTGAATAAGGAATCTGCAGAAAAAGTTGCTCATAATGCTAAAAAATATATGGCACTTCCTGACAATTCAAAGCAAAATCCAATCGTAACTTTTGCTCCTCACGATATGGTCGGTGCTGTATCAAGACTGAGGCCTTTCATTGGACAACTTGGCACAGTACCATCACGACCAATTCCTGATTCTCATAATGCAGGCGACTTTGGTTCTGCATTGATTGATGCGCCTCATGAATATAAACTGACAATCGAACAATTGGAAGAAAGAACCGATGGTCACATGGATATAAACAGAGTACGTGAAGGAGCCATCCTAATATGCCCTGTAAGGACAAAGGGAGCTGGTATATACATTGGTGATGTGCACGCCCTTCAAGGCGACGGGGAAATTGCCGGCCACACATGTGATGTTGCTGGAACTGTTATGCTTCAAGTGGGAATTATAAAAGGCTTAAATATTGACGGACCTATATTACTTCCAGTTACTGAAGATTTACCGTATTTAGCAAAACCATTAACAGAGCTTGAAAAAAATATTGCCAAACAAGAAGCACAAAAATGGGGAATTGAAAAATTAGAGGAAAATGTGAATATGCCGCACTTAATTTAGCATCTAAACCGGATAGATTGGGCATTAAGACCGTCATAGTTGTGTATGCCTATTTTTAACAATTATGAGCATATATTTTAATTAGTTCCATTGTGATAATTCTTGGGACTCTGTCCCAAACCCTGGAGTTTACCGCTTTTGTTTTCCAAGGAGAGTGATTCTACTTATTGTAAAACCTCCGTTTAGCATGCTCAATTCAAACGGAATGACTGCACAATTTAAGCGAAAGCCATGCACAATTTAAACGGTTTAGGTGCACTAAAAAAACGTAATATACAAAATGGTCCAATATCATTTATAGGTACAGGATCTAATATGAATGCAGCCATAGATAATGGCCTCGAAAGAGCTTCAAAACTTCTTAATATGAGCATTCCTGAAGTTAAAAATAGGACTACCATAAACGGAGCTGTAGAGATTGGGCGAAACCCGGGGGTAGTAACAGTGACTTTCACTGCACCAATGGATAAGCTTGAAGCTGCAGGAATAGCAAATATCATAAAAGAGCAGTATAATCTTTAGTAAGAGCTACCAGCAACATTTTATACTTATTATCTTCAGCACAGCGAGCAAGAAAAAACAAATATACCATGCAGCAATGCATGGTATATTTGTTCATATGTAAAACTATTCCTCTTTATCAAGATAATGGATACCTGAGGCAACAAACATTGTAAGATCTTTTTCGGCTTTGCATGCTGTAAAAAACACCATTAATAAAACTATACACATGAGTATAGATTAGTTTGGAATTTGACGGTTCATACAGCCACGCAATGACCGCATTCATTGCATAAAGACAACTCGACATCAGCCTTATCATTTATTAATTCAATAGCATTTCTTGAACAATCCGCAACCTACACATGTTTCCTTATTAATAATAACATTAGACATACATTCCCTCTTCTCTTTTAATTTTTCTTACAAACTGTAACAAAAGTATAATTAATGAATATCATGGTTGTACAAAAATAGATTGCCTTACCACTGTATATGTAAAATTATGCAGAAATCAAAATCATCAAATTCATTTAACTGACACTTTTCACACGTATGAGGCAAAGATTTAAAAATTTAACATATTGCAGCAAGGTTTTTTGTTGGAATTACTAGGTTCTCCAATACAATAATATTGTTGCAAATTTATACAGTTATTGAATAATCATATTTTAATATAGAATACATATAACTATCATCAAACCCTACATTACTCTTATATTTCTGCCTTGCCAAGCCTTCTAATTTCATACCGGCTTTCAACATGACTGTTAATTGCAAGAACTTTTTGTAAAAAGTTGCAAATCAAAAATGTATATTATTGCAACTACATTTTCCACAATGTTGCAAACTCTATTTTGTCAGCTTAAATAGCAGAGAAATAGATTAGATTGCAGACATATATTGAAATAATAAAGTTTAGGGTTTAGATTGCCTTGCAGGGCGGCGGCTGGTCGGGCTCGCCGCGCTCTTGGTTAAAAAATATCCTTTTGCTCTGACATCCTAAAAGGCTCAATATTTAATTTTAACAACATACGTTCAATTTCTTCCACGTATTCTTCTAATTTTCTTACCTCACGGCATTTATCAATATACATGCTCTGATAATATTCGCGTTCTTCCTGCCAGCGTTTAGAAGGATCTTTAATAGTCACATCTAACTTTCCTGCATCATATGCACGAATATCATTCTCAATATTTGTGTAAAGATCCTGTTCACTGAATACATAGGGGAAAGGTTCTTCAGAGTATTTTAAAAATAGATATTTTTTAAGTTCATCTGAAAAAGTTTTTCTATGTTTGTATTCAAGTTCTGTAACAATTTTTTTGCTTATGATCATACTACTTACTCTCCCTTCCTCTCTGTAGATATTGAGTGATAAAGGTCATTGATGCTTGATTCTCTAAGACGGTAGTTCTCGCCCGGGAACAGAATTAGGTGACATTGGTGCATCAGTCGTCCTACAAGTGCGGCAGTCATCTGCTCATCGTAAAGAACATTAACCCATCTTGAAAATTCTAAGTTTGTATTTAATATGACTGATTTCTGCTCATGTATCTCAGATAAATAATCAAATAGCAGCTGGGCTCCGGTACGATCATACGGAACATATCCAAATTCATCTAAAATAATCATAGATGCTTTATTTAGTTTTTTAAGTAATACACTTAATGTTCCGGCTTTCTTAGCTTCAGAAAGCTGATTAACCAATGCAGCGGTACGGTAGAATTTCACAGGTATTCCATTTTGGCATGCTGTAACACCTAAAGCAGTGGATAGCATGGTTTTTCCAGTTCCCGTCCTTCCGTACATAATGATATTTTTCTTATCTTTAATAAAAGCAAGGGATTTCAAACCTTCCTGCGTCAATCCACTTGGAAGAGTTACTTCATCAAATCGGAACAAATCAAATGTCTTTATGCTATAGAATCCTGCGCTGTTAACTAACTTGGATATTCTAACCTGCTCACGGTTTTTAAGCTCTAAGGAAAGTAGTTTATATAAATATTCCTGATGAGTTTCTCCCTCTGTCTTCTGAGCCATGTCAGCAAGGTTACGACTGAGTCTAAGTTTCTTGCAGCAGTTTATGATTTCTTCTTCAAGCATTTGTCATTCCTCCCTTCTTAAGGAGGTCATCGTAGGCTATAAGGTTAGTTTCCATTTGCCCTATGTCTGGTATCTTAGGATCAAGCGGCATTGGTGGCAATTCTGGTATATCAGAATAAATACGGCGGTAGAGATTTACTAGGCTGTCTGCATCTTTAGCACCATAACACAGAGCCTGATTTACTGTATTAAGAGCACTTTCAAATCCTGTTCTGTCTGTCAGTTCTGCAAGTACTTTAAGTACCTTGCCTGTTTGGGTTCCTGTACAGCCTTCTATATACTGTTTCAAGGTAGATGGCATCATATCATATATACCTGAATATTTTAATGCTTTTGGTCGCATTGAGAGCTGCATTAGGTATGGAAGCCACTCCATTCTTTGTTGCTTTGTATCGCCATATATTCGACTGTGCCTTACAATTTCTCGGAAATTTTCATCCATAACGATTACGCTTGAAGATGTCAAATTTACTTTCACACTAATATTTGCGTGTTTGGGTGAAACAGAGTATTCATGCATTCCCTTATTCAAGTAAAACTTTCCCCAATTATTAGTTTTAGGATTTACTTTACCGCTTAAATCAAACTCTATTTCAGGAAGAACATGGCAATGCCTCAAATCTTCTTGAAATCTTTGTTCAATAGTTTCGTTATACCGGTAATGCTCCCTGTCTGCATCCTCTTCACACATTTTAAGAAGCAGTCGGTTGTAGTCGGAAAGCGAAATAAAATGTGGTATTGGTACTAAAAAATTTCTTCTTTTGTAACCTATTTTGTTCTCAATATTACCCTTTTCATGACCTTCACCGGGATTCATGAACACAGCATGGAATCGGTAGTGCTCTTTGAAACGGTTAAACCGCTCTGTTGTTTCTCTTCCTCCTCCTCGGATTATCTTTGTAACAATAGTCTTGGTGTTATCAAACCATGCCTCGCAGGGAACTGCTTTTATGTGTCTGAATATTGCATCCAATCCTTCCAACAAACATTCCATATTTTCGCCATAGAACAGTTGTATGTACCCTTTGTTGCTGTACGGAAATGATACCCCTAAATATTTTCCGGATATATGCATACCATTCTCATAAAAATCTGCTGCTCCAAAGTCAACCTGCACTTCTCCGGGTTTGTGTTCCAACGGAAGAAAACCATCTTTTAATCCGCTGAATATTTCTTCATGTTTTACTGCATAATACTTTGCCACCGTCCTGTACGAACAATTAAATCCACTGTTTTCTTCCTTTAGCCTGTTAAATACTCTTTTGGCTGTATGTCGTTGTTTACGTGGTGCCTGTTTGTCCTCTTCAAGCCATTTATCTATTGTGCTTTTGTACGGCTCTAACTTTGGACACAGACGTTGTTCTGACGCTGCTTTAGGCTGTGGCTCATTGAAATCATTTTGATCCACATACTTTTGTACGGTTCTCCAATCTAATTGCATTGTTTTTGCTATTTCTGCAATTTTTTCTCCTTTCACATAGTACTGAAATCTGATATCATGTATCTTATCCATTGTAAGCATTCTCCTTTCCTCCTTGTCTTTGCTCAAATACAAGGATATAATTTTTGGTTTATGCCTGCAATGGATCTTTTGCAATATTATGGATTTTGTAGTTGCAACTTTTTACATTTCACACTTGCAACTTTGTACATTTTTATCTTACAATAAACAAACATGACCTTTCCTGTTGCAGGATTATTTATTATATCTATTTGAATTTCAACAAATTTAAGGTTCCTATTAACAAATTCCTTATCCCTAAATTCAGGAAATTTACCGGTATTTTTTGTTACCCCGTCTCTTAAACCCATAAATACATTAGAATAAAAAATTTTTTCAAATCAATATTTGCTTCTTCAAACATCATATATATAGCTATAAAATTCATATTTTCTGTGCTAACAACGTTATTAATATCACCAGCCAAACAAAAATTCTATTTCTACCAAAATCCTTCTTAATCCGGAGCCTTTAAGATTTCCTAATTGATGATTAACTGCCTCCTTGAGTTCATTTTTATCTATATTGAATCTATCTAAATTACTCTTATTTTGCCTAAGAAAGTTATATAGCAATTCAGCTTGAATCTCTGTGCACTTTCTACTATTTAAAGCAGACATCAAATCGATGTAGTTAATTTCATTAAAAATAATTAACTTTTCATTATTCTTAACTTCAGTATTAATCAGTGTTTTCTTATAGTTGTTATTTTTTATATCTTTTATATTTTCTTTTTTCTTTTCTATGCTATCATATTTTTTAATGATGTCTGGATAATTTGCTATTTTTAAATTTTGAATGTTTGCGTTCTTATTATTAATGCTGTCTGGATAATTTGTTAATTTTATATTTTGAACATTTGCATTCTTTTGATTATTCAAAAACAACTTATAATCTCTTCTTAATCTTTGCAATTGCCTGTCCATTAAAGGCAGATTTACTTCCAATTGATTAATCATATCATTGGGAATTACAAATTCCTTATCTAGCTTTTCCTTTACATTCATATCTTTTTTTTCAATTACTTTTGAAAGAATTTCTTTTTTTTCAATATTAATTCTCTTGAACTCTTTAACAATATTTTTTACATCATATGCGCTCAGTCCGGTAAATTGTTCAAAATGATTAATACCTAATACGTAATTCTCATTGGTTAATATGTTTCTAATTTTATATGCATGTCTTAATGCATGATTGCAAAAGGTACATCTTACAGATGGATTTATTTCATAATAATCTATATAATCAACAAAATCCCATTCTATCCGTAAGTCTTCAGTTGTTAATTCACTATTATTGCGTTCTTCAGTAATTAATCCTTTTTTAATTGCAAATACATGAAGCCACTTAGTTTTATATCCTTCTTTTATCATATTATCCAGAACATTTTTTTGCGCTTCAAATAACGAATTATAAGCCATTTTTAATTCTTCATCATTATAATCATAAAAACCCATGATTGCCTCCAATGAATATAAAAACCATTTCTGAAACGAGATTGATAGTTATTGTTCAATTCTAAAGTTCATTAGCATTAAAACTTTCCGTTTTTTTAAATCTATATTTATTCATATCATAATTCCTATTAATATGGACTTTTTCAGAAATATCTATGTCGCAAAGCTATTATGTTTGTAGCATATTTAAAATACAAAGTATAGCTGCTGCAATTTTTCTATATTTCCGCAATATTTTACTTTACATTGAGGGTGAGCATGATAGCCTTTTATGGCATGACAGGCCTTGATACAGGCTGATTCCTTGTCAAAAAATCATGCTCACAGAGGCTCAATGTCAAGTAAAATATTATACCAAAAGACGGCAGCCTAATTATGTATTTTATAATTGCAGAAAACATATTAAAATCGTAATTACATATTTTCAAATAACAAATATAATAACTCGAGTTTAAATTCAGTCGCTGTATCCCTTAAATTTTACAAGAATACTTAAGTTCAAAGTGACAGGGAAACCTCCGTAAAAGTCGATAATTTTACCAGTATCATAAATGGTTACATCCTACCCTGTTGACACGTTGTTTTGTAATTCAGCTTTGTGGTATTAACAATTCCAATCTTTGAATGTTTTCATATGTTCTTTGAATAAATGAATACGCAGCTTCAATTGGAATCATTTGATATGTATGAGCTATTGTATTTCTATAATGTCTATAGTCATTAAGTACTGATTCAAGGGTTTCCTTTGGAATACCTTTTATCACTTCATTTATCTTCATTTTTTTCGTATATTCACCCATTTCGGTTTGAATAAATTCATTTAATTCACTTGAATTTGCCAGAAGAATAAAACTAACATAAAGCATTATTTCTGTTGCATTGCAAAACGGCTGTAAACATGCAGATGAAACATATTTTTCTTTAGAAATATCAGATATTAAGGCAATGGATAATTCTCCATCACTTAACAAAGGTGTTATACCATTTAATTTTGACTTAATTCTATTACCGTTTTCATTCTTAATTCCACTTTTTAATATTCTATCCCAAGCCCTTTTCTCCAAAACATCCAATTGTAATTTCCCCACTTGTTGATTTATCTTAAAACTAATTTGTTCTTTTATTGACATTACATCTATAATATCTAAGTTATTTTCGGAAACTATTACGTCACTAGATGTATCATTGTGATTATCTTCACCTATATCTATTTCATCTAAGTTATTAACTTTTATTTTATTATCATTTAAATCAAATGTATTTTCTTTATTATATAAAAGTTCTTTTTTAATATCTCTTCGACTAAACAATTTCTGTATAAATCTAATCATTAAATGATCAACCTCTCTTTCTCTAATAATGTTGGATCATTCATTAGTTCGTAAAAATCAATATATGAGTAGTCAATTACCTTTGCTAACTCCTTAATAGGATCTATACCAATTGAAATTGGGGAATCCAAAGCAATACCAACATCATTAATTCCATCTCCTATAAAAATCCAATCATCACTATTTAAACCATATTTCCTTAAAACAATTTTTACCATCTCATGTTTACCGAAAAAGTTGCTTGTATTAAGAAAAGTTAGGTTTTCATCGACTTTTCCATTGTTATCAAAAAAATACTCACATGAAGAAAAAGAATTTTGTTTTTCAATATTTAAATCCTCGCAAGCTTTAAACGAAAGATTTTGTATCCCTCCAGAAATTAATACCGGTATATATTCTTTTCTGTTCAATCTTTTAAAAAACTCTTCAGCACCATCAACATACTCAGCACTATTGATAACATTATCGAATATTTCTTTTGTAAGTCCATGCTTCTTGTGAATTTTAATGGTATCTTTCACCCAATTCATATATGCCTGTCCACTTGCACTAAATCCATAATCATTATCTCTCCATTTTTTTTGAGTAATTATTTCTTCTTTTTCGGCATCTTTTCCTAATGTAGCTGCAATTTTTGTCCATATGTAGGATGCATGCAAAGAACTCTTAATCATGTGTGGTTTAAATATTGTACCTTCAACATCACAAACTAGTAGTTTCATAAAATTTTACCATCCTTTCATGTCTGATAACACACATCTTAATCTAATAGTGTGCCAATTTTTTTTTGCCTCAAATATTAGTTGTAACAGGCAAAGTTAACAAGAATAAAAAATCTAAATAGTTGTTATTTTTAATTTATAGATTGACATTAATAAATGTTTAACGTTCAAGATAATTTTTTATATGATGTAACCATATCTCTTCAACCATGGAATCAATGTCTTCAATTTCACTATTACCGTATACACTCATCAACTTCTTTAACTTAAGAGTGTTATCAATAACTTCACAATTAATAATCTCGTTAAATGAACCATCATTACTTTCATTCAAATATGTTCCATATTGAATGTATATAGCTTCCGAAGACCCTATAGAATTTCCAAACCATATCTTAATACCTGCTTTCTTGTTACCATCAAGATATGCATAAAAAATAGTTTTTCTATTAGTGATTTCTTCATTTGTATAATCAAATTCACCATAAGTCTTCTTAGTTTGTTCAAATAATTGTTTTAATCTTCTACATATTAGCAAATATGAATCTATTAAAAACTGTCTTTTATCTATATCAGTAATTTTCTTTAAATTTGGTATAAGTCTTTTATCTACTGTTGTATTATTCTCAGAATGATTTATATTGGTTTTTGGCATTAGATTTGGAATTGGACCTAACTCAGCCATTTCATATATAGGTACATTGTATATTTTATATATTAACTCATCAAGTTTATCTTCATATTCTATATCATCTGAAAAATCTATAGCATATACATCTTTATAATGAAATGGGAACACTTTTGTATAGTCTCCTTGGTGTCTCATTAGAAGAATAATTTTGCCCATATTTTCTCGTAAATATGGCATAGTTAAAATAGTCTCAAACCCGACTCCACCTTTTAGATCGTCAGCTTTTTTTGCATAATTTTCTGTTAAAACAATTATTATATAGTCACAACTTTTAATTTTAGAAACCATCATTGTATTCAAATTAATGGTCTGTAACTGTGTTTCAAAAATATCCATAGTAGCGTTAATTCCTTTTTTTCTTAAATCATTTGTAAGGTCTAACACCCATTGTTGATGAGACTTACTATCCCAACTATAACTCACAAAGGCTTTAATATTTTCCTGTTGCATAACGATTTCCTTTCATTTAAAGTATTTTATCATGTATTACTACTAATTTTAATTACTTATGTTCAAAGTCAGATATATTTATGAAATATTTTGCAATATCACATAATACCTTTTCAAAATCATATTTCCAATTTTCATTAGAATCCTCTTCGCTGTTAAATACAATTTCTGCAAAATTATCTTCAAACAATACCGTTAATATAGTTGTTCCTCCATAATCATCTAAAGAGCACTGATAATTTATCTTCCTAATATTATTTTTTACATTTAAAAATTCAACAATCATTTGTTTATCTTCTTTAATGCTAACATTAATTAGCATATGATTTTTTAAAATAAAATATAGCTGAATAGGTTTATCATTAACAAATAGGAATTTAGGATAAAAAAACAATATATTTTCTTCATTAATTATTTGAGATACTTTTTTAAATAAACTAAAATATTTTCGAGCATAGCTTTCACTAAAACGGTTTTTTTCTAAATAATTCATAATTTCTGTAAAATTTAAATTCATTGCATTTCCTCATTCTCATAAGTTACTATCTTCTGATTTTCTTTCTTAAGCGATAATATGTGGTGAAAATCACCATCTTACTTCTTAGCAATCTCAATCCCACATTATCATAGTAAATAAACATTCATATATGTTCCTCAATAATTTTCTTTGCATCAAGTGTCAGAGTATCACTTTCAAAAGTTGTAAGAAGTCTTCCAGGGAAATTTATATTATACCAGTTCTCTTTTTCTTCCCAATGTTTGCGATAATCTTCCTTGTTAAGCATTCCAACATGCTCCCAGTAATACTTTTCACCTCTAAAAGTCACAGTAAAATCAGGCAAGTACATTGTTCCGTCCTTAGCATATAGCGGTTCTTCATATGTAAATGGAATCTCTTTGCTGAAAAGGAGATTTGCAATTATTACTTCAGATTTAGAACGCACTAAATATTTAGTTAAAGTAGCAAGTGTTTTACCTGCAGAATACCAGTTATTAAAATATAAAAATTCTTCAGGTAATGGATTGAATTCAAAAACAGATGAATTAATCCTTCTTATGCCGGACTTCTCAATTCTGCTTAAATTTACTAATGTTCCTATGTCATCTTGAATAAACATAGTTAAATGTTTTTGTGCTCTTGTGATTGCTGTATACAATAGCTCCATGGATAGTAAATGACTGTCTCGTTTCGGAACAATTAAATAAACATAATCAAATTCACTGCCCTGAGATTTATGAACACTTATAGCGTAGGCAAGTTCCAGATTATCAATAGGCTTTTGCTCAGGTATGTATCTGCCTTTATCATCCTTCCCTAAACTCTTTCCATAATTATACCAGAGGCCTTCTCTATTTTTCCCTGAAAATACTACTTGAAACTTCTCAATCCAATTCAAAAAATTTATCTTTTTCGAATCAAACCCATGAACCTTTACCATTCCTATCTCGCCATTATATATGTCGTAACGCTCAGTCTTTTTAGCAGACAAATTGTAAGCATATGCCATGTCAGATTGAGGTCGGTTTCTGTATTGTATTACTTTATCAAATAATGAAATACCATCAATACTAACTCGTTTATACCATTTACTGTTAAAAACTTTTTGCATATATCTGTTTATTTCGTCTGTTCCATAAAACTCCCCACGATAAGGAGATACTACTTGTATGCGCTCCGGCTGTACTGTGTCATTTTCATCTTTCAATGCTGTATTCCATAGCTTCCACTCGTTTCCGTCTTCACAAGCTTGTCCAGTAATAGATTCCATATCCTTTATTAGAACATTTTTAACCATTGTCTCAAGCTCTGATTGATCTTTCCAATAATAAACATCTAAGTCCTTATCTATTTCACCAGATACTTGTATTCTTTGAAACAGTTCTTCTTTGCCTGTTTCAATTTTTTCTTTATTATTTTGTTCTTCCTGTATAAATATTTGTGCTAATTCTAATATTCCTGTTCCAACAGACTGAACCTTATTTACTAATTGTCTGATATTTTCTGTAAGCACACCAATGTTATCAGGGAAATCCTTTCTCAACCATTCTATCGTGTCAGAAAAAACCTTTCCTCTTCCAATAGGCGGCAATTGATTAGGATCACCAACAAGTATAAGACGTTGAACACTATTCCAATTTATAGCTCTAATAAGTGTTGCAAATAGATTTAAATCAATCATAGAGCACTCATCAATAATAATTGTATTGATATCTGATTGTTTCATCCCACCATGTCTTTTTAAAGTAAAATTATCATTAATCCAACCATTCTTTGCTAAAAATGAATGAATAGTTGTGGACTTTTTACCAGTTTGCCTCTTGATTCTTTCTGTTGCTTTTCCTGTAGGTGCCATAAGCAAAAAACCTGTACCAATACCGTGAACTCTTTCAATATTATTAATAAGAGCTTTAATGACAGTAGTCTTACCGGTACCTGCTGCACCTGATAATACAACAATGGGTTTATTGAAAATTTTCATACATGTTTCAGCTTGGGAATTTAAAATTTCTTCATACCTTTCTGTTGCTACCCTTAACAATTCTGAATCCTTTTGTATTAATTCTTCCTTAAATAACTTAATACTTATTGGACTTTTTAATGTTATATCAGGCTTTCTAGCTAAACTAGTAAATGTATCTTCTATTACACGCTCATCATCATATACATTTTTCAAATAAATATATTTATTATTCTCATGTTCTTTAATAAAAATTGCTTTTGATAAAATATCATAATCAACTTTAAAGTTCTGCATCTTAAAAACATGTTGCCTCCAGTCCTTCATTCTGCTTATGCGATTATTGATATTGCCGAGAATGGTTTCTGCTTTTCCAAAGGAGTGAGCTGCAATGTGATTAAGCTCATCAACACAAAATGCTCGTAACCTTTCGGCTGAATCTGCATCAAGCAGTGTCTCTAAACCAACTTCTGGAGAAGGTAAAATACCGTTATCAATTTTGTAAAATGGAATTATATCATCTGCATCATAACCAACATATTGTTCAAAAATAATATAAGGATTACTTAATATTTCCTCTATGGTTGACCTAATAGAAACCTTTTCTCTATCATCACTTAATATAGCTTCTATTTGTTCTTTCGTAATATCAAACCGGGGCATTATATCCAACAAAAGTTTCTGCTCATTTTCATCTCTAAGCTCAAATCTTCTCTTAATACTTTTTAAGTCTCTTTCATTAAATACAACACTCCCAATTTTAGTTCCATTGTCCAATAATAGCTCTTTTGTTTCCTCATAAATCTTCTTGCTCAATTGAATATCAGCATGCTTTAAGTATTCTGATATGACTTTTTCTAAACCTAAAATTGAAAACACAGAAGGTAATCCTGGATAAGGCCCTCTATTTATCCAAAGCTCACTTAAAAGTGAATTTAACCACTCTTTACGATATTCCCAGTTTTCAGTTGTATCGCCAACTTCAATCAAAACATCAACAATTTCAATAAATCGCCAAACAATATTTATTGCATCATCATTGCTAACGGCTCTTGTACCATATTTAAATGGTCTTCTGTTCTCAGGTTTAAAAACAATTCTATTTAATATTGCTTCATTATCTATATATTTTTCATAAGGTATTCTTAACCCTTGATCCGGATAACAAGATGTTATTGGTTTTTGCCATACAATTCCATTAGCATAGTTCTCTTTAACATGCTCTGATACACCATTATAAAACATAAAATCATGAATTTTTTTAATTCTTGATAATCCTACAATAATATAATTATCTTCTCCTTCTTCAGAAAAAGGGTTACTATATCCTGCATAATAAAATACTAATGATTTACCTTCCTCAAAGTCAGAAAAATATTTTTTTGCATTGTCTAGGCGCTTATTATTATC
The DNA here is from genome assembly GCA_050173715.1 of Sedimentibacter sp. GTDB lineage: Bacteria > Bacillota > Clostridia > Tissierellales > Sedimentibacteraceae > Sedimentibacter. Next base: position 13,764 of record JBFXKO010000003.1, on the reverse strand, counting down.
ATATTTTACAGGTGAATTACTTTGATTTAAAACACCATCTGTGTACATTTCTTCATAGCACCAAGTACATGCAGTACATGGTTCCATGTGTACTTCAGCAACTTCGGCTTCATTATTCCACCATTCAGGTGGATCCACAAGCGCTGTTACATGTGTGTTTCCAAACGCATTAACACTTAAGCTACATGCCACAGGTTTATCCAGAGTAGAACAATCATCTCCACAATGTTTACATTCGTAATCTAAGTCCCTTGTATTTCCAATAGCATCCCCAGGATATGAATGCTTACCAATGCAATAACCATTTGCCTGTGGATTATTACATACATGTCCATTCCATCCGTTATCATGCCATGCTAATCTCAAACTCATATGTAAAGCCATTATAACTACCCCCTTAAAATAATTCATGTTTTATACTTAAAATTCATATTACCAATGCATTTTAACGACTCACTACTAATTCCCCACCAAATTTATCAATTTTAAAAATATTTGAGTTTTCCAAAACAACTACAGAAATATTATAATCAAAAGGGAAAAATAAAGGACTATTATTCAATTCATCAATAGAAACATATAACTTTTCCTTTGTACATATTAATGCATATGTTATTAGAACAAGCCCTTCTTCACAATCAATTTTATATTTATTTACACCATATTTATTATTAGTCAGTGGTGCAAGGACATTTATGTCCTTTAATGTCTTAATGTTTTTATCAATAGAATGATATAATGTGCTTCTTTCACCCCACAAATCAAACATCTTATTTTTAATCTCTCTAGTTGATATATCAAACATCTGTCTATCCATTTTTCCAATAGTACTGCAAATATCTGAAAAAACAGGATAAGTTAAAATTATCATGCACCAGTGTGCTAATAGCTTGTTTTCATTTTTATTAGATTTAAATAATTTTATGGCAAGATCTTTAGCCATCTCTGTTCCTTCTATATTTTCAACCCAAATATTCATCAATATTTCTCTGGATTTTCTTAAATTAGTTGGACTTTCAATTTCAAATGATAGATATTCGTTTAAATCATCTTTAATTTCAGCTTCAATTTTACCTGTAATATATAAATCAGCAACTTTATTTAACCATTCTAGCTTTATATTTCTTGACATGCCGATTATTTTACTCATACTTCTACTCCTTCAATTTTTATAAATGGTACAATTACCTCATCAATACTTATTCCGCCATGAGATACTGACGTACTGCCTTTAATTCCAAAGGATTTGTCATGTTCACAAAGTAAATACTTAAAATCTTTTGGTAGAAAGTACGGAGATAATTGTATTAATTCAAATTTATCAATTACTTCCTCATAGTCGGCAAAATCTTTTAATATCATTGTTCTCTTAGACTTTGTTTCCAATTCAACACCAGTACCGATGGGAGTACCTATACAATTAGTTTCCTTGTGCCCATGATCTGATGCAATATATACATCAAATCCATTTTTATATAATCTTCTTATTAGTTGTTGCAGCTTATCACTACCAGATAATAATTTTATATCATTATACATACCAGCATTGCCTTGTTTTTGATTATGGACAAAGTCATCTATATCATTAATAATAGCGCATACACATTTATCAGAATAATCAATTTCAAAATCGTATCCTCGGTTATACTTAATTTCCTCTTTTTTATATCCATGTTCCATGCACTTCTCAACAAACATATTCTTTTCATAAGCAAGACTGAATGGCTTTTCCATTTCAACAGGCAATTTACCTGATAAAAGGCTCTGTCTGGATATTGAGGTAATAGTGGGAATAATGGCATAAGTAGAATTATAATTATAAGTTATACCTTTCAATTCTTCTGATATTATCAACCAATCAAATATGGACATCCCATCCATAATTATTAATGCAGGTTTTTTAGAATTCATAAATATGTAATCCAAACCCTTATTTAAAAGAACAGGTCCGTTATATGCCGAAAATCCTGACAAGGTTGAATAATTGCTTAAAATAAACTCTTTAAATTTATTTTGAATTTCATACTCCAGCTCACTTTTAACTTCAATATTACATCTATATTTTACATATTCTGATTTAGAATAAAGCAAAGCTATATTGCACCAAGCCTTATAATTATCTACTTCTAATAGTTTTTCTATTTCATCAAATAAAAATTCTCTGTATTCATTGATGTTTTCATAACTAAACATATCATATGAAAGAAATTGCTTGGTTTCCAGTTCAGAATTTATTGTCTTATATAAATTTAAATGAGCAATATATAATAAGTTCATATCAAATATATTTGAATTATCCAATGCATAAATATTTAATTTAGGAAGGATTTCCCTATAATTTATATTTTTGCAATAAAAATTACTCCTAATATCATATGGTAAATATAAATCATTTCTAAATAAAACTATATATTTGTCATGATTTTTCTTTACTTCAGTTTCATACAAATATCTGAAATTTTCCACATCATCATAAAAGATTAAATTGTATTTAAATTTATTGCTAATCATAGACAAATAATTGTCTTCTATTATACTTTTAAAATCAAATATAATAATTTTTTCATAAATTCCAATACCGCACAGTTTATTTAAATAATCAAAAAACATAATATCACTCCAATCTAGACAAGAATATCGGTTTAAAAACCGGAGAAATAATTTTATCTTTCTTAAATTTTAATGCTATTTCTTCTTTTTCTCTTTCCAATTCTTTTAATCTCGACTTTCTTATATTATCTATACCTATTTTCTTAGCAGCATCTATCCTAAGCTCAAGAGCATAAGAAAATTTCCTATACTTTTCTTTATGTTTCTTTTCATATTCTTCTTTTAAATCTAGAAACGCATCGTAGGCGGTTTCTTGGCATATATCATATAATTTATTGCATATTTCATCATCAAGATAAATATTGTCATTAACAGTAATAATCGAATTTTCTTTAAGAAATACATCCCATATTCTTTCCCCTGCAAATGGCCTAAATACCATATTCTCATTTACAAACATAGGAAGTATTTTTCTGCTATGCAAATCATCATTTATTGAAAGCTCCCATAATAAAAAATATCCTTTTTCATTAGGAAAGTCATTAATGAAAACTTGAGCTATTTTTTGTCCCTTGGTCCAATAATTTTCCTGATTCAGATGTTTTACTATTTCTTCATCATTTATGCTTATGTTCTCACTTAAAAACAGTTTCTCATCCTTCCATAAGCTATAGTAATTACACATCCTAAATAGTGATTTCTCTAATTCAAATCCTATTTTGTCATCAGTACTTGTTTCGAGCACCTTGTCTTCGCTTAACAACTTATTATATTCGTTAGCTCTTATTATTTCTCGTTTTATATCTTCCTCTATGCCTAAAGTATTATGCTCAATATTTTTAGGATTTCTTATGGATTTAACATAAACATCTGTAAAATCAACATCAGCCATTTCATTGTCTAAAACATCCGCTAATTTGTCTATACCCGTCTCAGATAAAATAATTGAAAGCTTGTCTTCTAATACTGTTCTAACCTTATTTTCAATAGTTTCAGCAATTACAAAATTATAAGCATAGACGTTTTGTTGTTGCCCTATTCTGTCTACTCTACCAATTCTTTGCTCTATCTTCATAGGATTCCAAGGCAAATCAAAATTAATCACTATATTGGCAAACTGAATATTTAAACCTTCTCCACCTGCGTCTGTTGATACTAAAATATCATTTTTGTTCTTAAATTCTTTTAACTGAATGTTTCTAGTCTCAATATCCATACTGCCATTTATTAAAGACACAGAATATCCCCTGGAATTTAATATTTTCTCTAAATACATTTGAGTGGCTACAAATTCAGTAAAAATAATTATCTTAGATGCTGAATTTTCATATTTTATTTTATCCAATAAATTTATTAGCACATCTATCTTAGCATCTTGATATTGAAAGCCTGCTTGTTTAGCAAGATTTAATATATCCGTAAGTTCAGATATTTCTGATTCCATATTCATTGACATAACTTCCAAGCCTTCATCTAGCTTATCTTCTAAATCAGCTTCAATTAAGTCGTCAAAAGATAAAGATGTTAGCTTTGCCTTTTGAGATTTTAATATGTCTATTCTTTTTTCCATAGTATCCATAATGGCAGCTGTGCTGCTGGTTACTAATCTTTGAATTAATACCATCAGAAATCCAATATAAAATTTCTTTTCTCGAAACGCCTTGTTATACCCATTTCGAACATATTCAGTAACCTTTTCGTATAATTCTTTTTGCATAGAATGACGTTCATCCCAATGAATTTCAACAACCTTAGTGAACCTGTCTTTAAACAATCTGTTCCCTTCATTGTCTATTGCTTCTCTTTTCCTATTTCTTATAACAAATGGAGCCACTTGTTCCTTTACAATAGCATTGTAATTTGGAAAGGCTTCTTCATCTAATAATCTTACAAGTCTCAAAAAAGGCTCTGTTTTCCCGGAATGAGGGGTAGCAGTAAGCAATAGCAAATAAGGACAAGAACTTGCAAGAAGTTTGCCTAGCTTGTGTCTTGACACTTCTCCAGTACTTCCTGCCACTCTGTGAGCCTCATCTATAATGACTAAATCCCATCCAGCATTAACTATGGAAAAAATCCGTTCTTCATTATATTCATCAACTCTTTCTTTACTCCAGCCTGCTCTTGCTTCTAAAGGCTTTATTGTATCCATAGGGCTTATAACCTGTTGAAATTGACCATATATATCATCATTGCCCGTTAGTTTTTTTATGGTTTTATAGTCCGATGGTAGAATAACATGAAATTTTTCTCCAAACTTTTCTTCCATTTCCTGTTCCCATTGAGTGACCAACCCCTTTGGACAGACTACTAATATTCTTTCAATAAGTCCTCTTGCTTTCAATTCATTAATAATCATACCTGCTTCAATGGTTTTACCTAATCCAACTTCATCTGCCAAAATATATCTAATATTGTTATTTGATAAAGCACGATTTAAGACATACAATTGATGTGGCAATGGAATAACTCCTGAGCCAAGAGATGACAAAACTCCTTGAGAAGTTTCATGTTTAATCTTCCCAAGGATTGTCATGTATCGTATGAAGTTTTCATTAAAACTTAATTCAGTCATATCTTGCCTGATTTGCTCTTGACTTAATTTGTAGATTTCCTTGCTAAATAAATTATATACCTTGTATGTAGTAAAGCCCCATAATTCATTTTTCTCAAGTATTTCTACCTTCTCATTTTTAATTAAATCATAAACAAAATCCCCAACAGAAAACATAGTATCACTCCACTCTGCTCGTTGCTATATCATAATACATAAGAAGCTTATCATCCTCTTGAATTACTGTTTCTGGAAGTCTGTTGCCTACTTTAACTATATTTTCATAATCTTTATTTTTCCATAGCTTTGCAAAACCCGCCCTAACTGCTTCAGTTCTGAATTGTTTAAGCTTACCTTTGCCAACTAAGTATTCATCAAATTCCTTTAACAATCTTTTTTCTCTTAATTTAATAATATCTCCTGATTTCGATGGGTCTGGTATATACCATCTTCCTTTTTCATCTTGTAGAAAGTTTTCCTCTAATAACTCTCCAAGTTCCGGTATTTTTTCATATTTTGCTGCATTGGCTTCCTTCATAAATTTAGGTTGAATGTCACTGTAAGTTTGAGGTTCTTCTAATTGAAAATACAACCAAGATATAGCAGATTTCTCATCGTTAACAAACATGTTAAATTGTATAGGTTCAAGCTCGGATATAATTCTTGCATTATCATATTCATTGATTTGATCATGTAAGAAATACATACCATCTCGTTCAATAAATTTTTCTCCTAATCCTTTATAGAAGTCATGAGCATCTATTGGAACAGCAATACCATTCATAATATGGTAAGCTACCATTCTATCAAATAACAAAAACGATTCTCTTTCTTTGACCTTTTCTACATTATTGCCTTTTTTTACTACGATAGGTAATTTATCCAAATGTTCCCTTACAAAATCCCATACAGTTTCTTCAGTTCCAGCCTTCTGAAGGAATCTTTGCTTGAAACTTTCATTTAGTTTGTAAGCGGATATAACTAAGTCTTGTTTAACTGCAGAAGTAGTGGTAACTTGTTTAAAACTTCCTTGCTGCTTATCTAATGTTCTTACATCTGCAATTATAAATCCTGCCCTCAGTAGAGATTCTTGTATTGCATTCCATACAGAATTTTTAGAATTATGAAACTCCACAGTCATCCAGCGATTTGGTTTTAGTACTCTATAATATTCTTCAAAACATTTAGTCATTAAATTTTGATATTCTACAAGACCTTTGTTCTTCGAATTATTTATTATTGCTTCTGAATTATTATTTGTTATCACTTTTAGCCATGATTCCATGATATAATTTAATTCTGAATACATAAGATTGTCACCAAATGGCGGGTCGGTGAAAATATAGTCTATTGAATCGTTTGAAGTCGTTTTGATATCAGCTAATGAATTAGTTTGGATAAATGTATCACTATTTTCAAAATTGCTTATTATACTTAATGGTTTAATTATTCCTTTTGCGCCATATAATTTTCTTTTAATATACTCCACCATATTTAAATCCTTAATCAACGATGGAACATATAAAGTGCCAGATACATTGCCTGTTCTACTGCCATACCTAGACATTTTTGTTCCCATTACTAAACACGCAGTTATCATAAATTTACTTGTATTAGTTTTAGATTTGCTATATAAATAACTTAATATGTACAAATTTCTCTTAGTATAAAAAAGATGCACATGAGTTATGCCACTTTTATCATTTCTTCTAGATTCGCTTCCTTCTATCATTCGCTCTATCGGATACCAATCGGGTAACTTCATATTATTAATTTTACCAATTATCTCTAAGTCTTCTTTATCAGGTTTTTTTTCAAATCTCTTCTTACCTAATAAATAGTTTATAAGTACTGGTACTTGCTTTGACATGCTTATAGTTTCATTTAATCCATTGTCATAAATAAGTTCTACAGCTCTTTCACATTCAGTTTTCTTTAACTTAATACCACACTTATTACAATCAAATGCTTCTTTCACTTCTTTATCATCTTCATTTACTGCTACATCCCACAACACTATTTCGCTACCGCAGTTAGGGCATATAAACACATCAGACCATACGGTATAATTAATTTTGCCTTTAACCGGGCCTGTCATATCATAAACTTGCTTTTCGTTTTCATCTATATGATTTGTCTCATACATCCACCCTAATTCTTTTTCACATTCATTCAATATTCTATTAGCTTCTTTTTCAAATTCCGCTATATCTACAGGAGTGTTATAATTATAAGCTATAAACGTAGCTGCCGGAGATAAATCGTTTAATATGGCTTTTCTTGCACCCCATTTCACATTTGGCATTTCTTTTTCAATTATAAATTTAAATTCCTTATCAGCATCAGGTTTACCGCACATTTGTGCAGCAACTCCAGTCATTCCTGTTCCACAAAATCCGTCAAATACTATATCTCCTGGCTCAGTATAATGAAGTATATATCTCATTATGGCTTTATGTGGTACTTTTGTATGATAACTGTGAGCGTTGTATATTGGATCATTCTTCCCTTCGCTTACATCTGCTGAGAATGGCTCTCGTTTATAATCATCAGTTTCTTCATCATAGGGTTTGCCATTTTTCTTTATAAAATCCTCAATAAATGGATTAGGGCATGCAGTATAATATGGCGGGTCGGATAAAGCTATAATATCTTCATCTTTTCCTATGGGAAATCCCTCAATATGCCTTACTTTATCTAAGTCTTCTTTTGTCAATTTCAATATCCATTCACCTCATCATTTTTATCTGTTTCTGCTATTAAGAAATCTTTTTTCTTATCTGAACTGGAAGTAATTATTAATCTTACCTTGTTTAAATCTTTTCCTGCTACCCGTTTGTCTATATAGCCGTTTAATTTGTTCTTCAAATCTTCTACTGTGCTGGGACCTAAATTTTGTATTACAGACATCAATTCCCACATGTCAACGTCTACTTTATCTAATTTTTCAAACAATGTATTAAATGTAGTAGTAAAGAATGTGTCCACATTATCCTTCAATTGCTTATTTTGTAAAAAATCATCGATTATTTTTCTCTGGTTTTTATTAAGCAAGGATTTGTTTGCCATTATAAGGGGGTCATCTAACGCTGATATTAATGTTTCTGTCCATTCTGTCAATAATTTTTCTAAGTTTTCTTCAATATATTCTAATTTACCTGCCACAGTTGGTAAATCATTTGATATTGTAAACTTACATTTATTGCATATGTGATTTTTTTGTAAATCTGCAGTAGTTAATTCATAGCAAATTTGTAAGTCTGATAATTCTTTTTCAAGTTTTCTTAACTTGTTTTCTTGAAATATTCCCTTTATTTCAGTTAGCTTTTTTAAATTAGTGAGTATACTAGAGTTAATTATTTTACCTTTTCGTTTTGAGTCATTAGGACCCAATCTAGATTTAGTATGTTTTTCAAAATAATAATCTATATAAGCTTGCTTTATTGGAATCAAAATATTTTGTAATTCTCTTGCTGCCTTTTCTCCATCTAAATCAATCTTTATGCCATCTCTTAATTCAAAAAATTTATCTTTTGCTTCCTTAATACTTTCAGCTATAGAATCCTGCAGAATAGTGTTTTCAATATTTGCTATATAGTTTACTGTAGAATCAGAATTAAGCTTGAATTTTTCATATTCTTTTATAATTTCTAGGCATTTAATTCCTTCTTCTATTTCATCTAATTGCCCCACAGTGAGGTTTAAGTTGTTTATTTTGGCTACTGTATTGTATCTGTTTTTGAAATTGCTGAATTCATTTAAAACAAAGCTTATCTTTGATTCATAACTTAATTTTAAATTCTCCTGGAAAAGCAATTCTCCCCAAATTATAGGGTCACTATTTAAATACGTCTTGTATTTTATAGATTGTTCAGCCACTTCACCAGTTTTATTTAATATGGTATCTAATCCTTTATTAAGCACATCATTATTAACTGTCATTCCTACTGGTAAATGAAGTATTTCCAACAGTCTTTTAAGTTCAGTTATGGCTGCTTCTTTTGGTTTTGCTAGATATTTAAATTCATAAACCTCCATATTTCCAGTGCTACTTAATTTGTCCATATTTGGCGCTGATATAGTGGCATTTTTAAGTTCAAGATTTGCATATCCTGCATAAACTAAAGCCAGCAACACAACAATAAAATACTCATTATTAATGTTAAATTCTATATCTAAAAGCTCTTCATTTTTTTCTGTTAAAATGTCTGACCTATTTAAAACTCCTTGTTTTGGCAATCTAGCCATTTTCTTTACCAAGTACATGGCATACTTTGAATTTTCTACAGTTATATTATTGTTATCTATTAAATCAAAACTTTCAAGAAATGATTTGCTATCACTTGACTTTTGTCCTGCAAAATATTTTATGGCTCTGCTTATTATTTCTGCGTTATTATTCTTAGTAATCTTAATTTTAAAAACAGGAAATTCAGGATATAATTTGTTAAAATATTCTTCTAAACAAATAGATGATGATTTATCTATGGTATCTTTATAGTTATCGTTTCTGGTAGCTCCCTTTGTTAACTGAATCAATTGTTTCTTTTCACCCTTATGTATTACATCATAACAAGTGTCTTTGTTTTCTTTAAGCCAAGTTTTAAGATTTTTTTCGTAGTCTTTTATTTTATTAGAATAAATATTTCTAGTGCTTTGACTTGATGCTGATTTTTGTAATTCCTTTGCAGCTGCAAACAACCTCATGTTTTTATCAAAATCCTCATCTGAATTAAGGTAAAAAAATACTTCATCATCATTTTTTTCATCGTTATACTTTATATCACCATAAGGTGGCAATATATATATATAATAATCTCTTGGAGGTTGTGCGGTAGACCTTTCTTTAGGCAGTCCCAAGAACAAATAGCCTCTTCTAAATATATTGTGACTGTCCCAATTCAATTGATATTGGTATATTTCATAATTTGGTACAGCCTTGTCTTCACTCCAATCAAGTAGGTCGTATACTATGGAATAATAATATTTATTTAAACTTTCATCTTCCATAAAATTAACCTTATCTTCTATTTTTGCATCATAATCTATATCTTTTTTCAAATCTAAAAAATACTGCTCATTATCTTTGTTATATTCTATAAATTGTCCGCTAACTAAAGTCATTATATCTTTTAAAACCACTTTGACTACTGATAACAAAAACTCTGAATCCATTTCAGGTAAATTATCTAAATAAAGACATAAATCATCTTTAAGGTTTTCTGCTGTTAAGCCAAGTCGTATATCTATGCCTCCGGTAGTTAATCTGTGGACGCTTAATCCATAAATAATTTGTAATGCAATAGATTTATATTGAGGTTTTGGGAATGTTTTAGCAATTTTTTCTTCTAAGATTTCTGATTTATCCATTACCTCTTTTATGTCATGTTCAGACCTTCTAACATAATTATCTTTGATAAATGACCAATAAGAATCATATGAAATAATTCCAGGTGCATTTTCAGGCACTTCTTTTTCTAACATTTCCTTAATTGTCATGGAAATAGTTTTTAAAACGTGTCTGTTTTCAGCTATATATACTTTATTAAATACATCTATATAAGCAGGATGTATTGGGTATAGCTCTATATATTCTTCTATTCTTTCTGACATTTCTCTGTATAAAGGGCAAAACGGCATCAGATGTTCTCTAATCTTAGCCTTTTGCTCAGGAGTTTTATTTAATATTCTTTCAGAGACTACATAAGATGTGTCTTCTTTTCTTATGATTAACTGTTCAAACCTGTCCTTTATCTTGCTCATTGTGTCTGATACAAATGAAAAAGTAGGATTATCAAACAATGCCTCTTGCACGCCGCAAATCAATCTAAATCTAGAAGACTTTATAAATTCCCCAACTTCTCTTAAAAATCCCAAATCCAACATTATTTCTTGTTCTTTTCTGGTTTTTAAATAATCAAGCAGCTCATCAATTATAAGCAAATATCCTTTATCGGGATATTTCGTTTCAAAAGCACTCATCATTGCTTCTAAAGCACCTTTATTATTTGTCAATGTTGAACTGTCTGGAAATTTATAATTTATTCCTCTTTTTGCTAAATCATCTTCTATTTCTTTAATTATAATATTTCTTAAACTATTATCTACAGCACCTGTTTCTATTCTTAAAACTTCAAATCTTCCGGCTATAGGTTTAATAAGCTCTGTAAATTTTTGGTTTTTAATATACTTTAGGTTTTCATCATCATTTGCTATAGCAGAAATAATTGACATTAAGTGGCTTTTACCTGTACCGTAATTACCTACTATAAGAACCCCTTTATTATCAACGACTTCATCTAATTGTAATTGACTTAGCAATCCAAAGTTTAACTTATCAGCCATTTCATCTGACATTACATAAGTTTCAACTAGGTTTCTCGCTTTATCTTTATTGCCTGCTGATTTTAATTCTATAACTGATTCGATTGGATTAAAATTAATTAATTCTGAGTATTTCAAAACTATTCCTCCCTTATCCTAAGCATATTATGTTATAATCATTAATACTATACCTTTTATAATCTTCATATTGAGGTTCTGAATATATAAGAGCATTTGAGTCTAATCTACCCGGCCATTGAACAAGAACTGTTCTATTTCTAGATAGTTGCACAAATAGTTTTATGATATCTAATTTGTAAGAAGGATTGAATAAGATATCTATATTATTTACAATTATATTATTACCATTAACTGAAGAAAATATATTTCGCATGATATTTTCTACTCCCATGCTTCTTCTGCCTTGTTCAATCTTTATTAACTCACTTGAAAGTAGCTCACTCAATTCCAATATTTTATAATCATTGAACTTATTTTTAATAGTATCAATATGTACAAGACTTATAATTAAATAATCATTATATGTATCTATTAATTTATCTATTTCATATAAACTACACTTAATACTCATATTACCACCTATTATTGTTATTTACAAATCAAAAATATACTTAACCCTTTTAACAATGTCATGATTTTATGTTGTGGCTGCTACCGCTTCACCGTCAGAATCTAACTCTAATGCATTAACGACCATTTCAAATTTTTGATCCTTGCTAGGCAAACCATATTTATCCAATAGCCCAAATATTGTTTGTACTTCGGCTAAATGTGTTTGAGTAAAAGATATGGAATTTTCTGAATCCAATGCTATTTCAAATTCACCGTTTTCACCATATGCATATTCGTCATCAATATTCCAACATGAGATTTCATCAGTTATTTCATTTTTAAATGTTTCCTTATTTTTATCACGTAACAGTTTGTATTTACCAGCACAAATACGGCATAAACATAAATTAAGCTGATTCATTTCTATTCCATAATTAGCTATAGCCGTAACTTCAACTTGCTCAATAGGTTCTTTACACATCTGACATATTCTAACATTACTTTCATTCGTATACATTCCCAGAGCATAAGAACGCACAGTCTTTGGATTTTTACTTACTCTTAACTGCCTCCATACCTTTTGATATTTTATAGGGTCTGCACAGAAAAACTCTTGTCTTACATGTTCAATTAAACTGTCTCTGTTTTTAATTAATTTTTTAGGAAAATCTTTAGACACCCATTCATTCGGATTGAAAATATCATCCTCTTTTTCAGCTTTATCTTCAACTATTTCTTTTTCCTCAGTAAGTGACATACCATATTTTCTTGCAAGTTGTTGTAATAATATTTTCTGATCCTTTTCCTCCAATGAATATACAAATTCATACGCCTCTGCATTTTTATCTACATCTTTTTCTATAAATCCTAGTGTTACATAAGCATCCTTATTATCAATTACTTGTCCGTATATTGATGTATTTAAATCGTATTTTGAAATATTTATTGATGAGCATAATTCTTCGTTTTTATTATAAAGCCATTCTCCGGGTTTTATTGTATATTCTAACGCCTTAGATTCTTCCTTCACATAGTATGGATTGGACTTTCTTCGGCTTACTATACCTGCTAATTTATTATAAATTTTCAATAAAAATTTGAGAATTTCTGAAGACTTTTCTTTTGATAAGTCTTCATCAGGATTTCTTTCTATATACTCTATATTCTCTTTTAGGCTTTCAATTTCTATATTAGGGCAATAATCTCCCAATGCCTTCCAAGACTCATTTCCAGGGCCATGGGAATCATATTTTATTCCTTCATTTACGACTGTTGACACCAATCCAAATTCTTGGAGTTTTTTCATTGGAATTTCTTTATTATTGTAAAAGTCAAAATCTATACGATTATATTTATCTGTTATATTTCTATAATATAAATCTAGATTTATTCCTTCTACAGATACATCTGTATAGCAATCCTTAGGCATTGCAAATCTTTCTTCACCATCTTCATCAATTATTTTTATTATATATGCATTTCTCAACATTTGCTGAATATTTATAATTTTATTTTCATTAGCTTCTTCGATTAATTCAATAATTTGATTAATATCTTCAACATACTCGTCTTCATAATCATCTGGATTATCAAATTTTATAGTATCTTCAATATCTATATATTTTTTAACAATCTTCTCTTTTACATATTGAAAATTATTAAAATCCAGTATATGAAAACCATCTTTAAAAAGCGTTTCAAATTCAGTTGCAACTTCTTTATCTAATAGTGCGTATTTAATTACATTTTTATATTGGCTTAAAGAA
>JBFXKO010000002.1:0-180481 GCA_050173715.1 Sedimentibacter sp. | reverse complement strand
AAAGAAGCTTTATCTTCTTTATTTTATAACCATTTATTAGAAATATTAACTTTTCAAGGTTCAATAATAATTATTTTTACTAATTAATTTTTTAAAATCCATAGTTTATGGGTTATAATCATAATATTAATTACAAATTTTTTGCAAATTATATGCTTGGGTGGTATAATTTTTCGTAAGCTGCATTGTAAATTGAAGGGTAACATTATGAATGAGATAATATTAAATTACATAGTCCAGGCAATTCTCGGAGGCGCCTCTGGATATATAACAAACGATTATGCCATAAACATGCTTTTCAAGGAATACACTCCTTTAAAAATAGGCGGTGTCATAAAAAAAACAAGGCATGAGTTTATTGAAAATTTAAGCTCTATGGTTGAAAATGACATAATTGACAAGGAAAAGCTGCAAAATATATTGAGTGATGAAAACTTTAAAAAGAAATTTGAAAATATGACAGCAGATTTTTATGAAAATTGTCTTTATGAAGCTGTCGGCTCCCATACCTTTGGACATATTGGCGGCTTTGATTCAACAATCAAATCAACCGATATATTTACTGTGCAATTAATCAATGAACACATGCCGGAGCTTTATGAGTTAATTGTAGAAAACATAAGCTTAGCTGATTTTTTTAATGAAGCACAACTGTTAAAAATCAGCAACGCTTTATATGATACATTAACTGAAATAATTAAAAAAACAGACATTGCTGATGGCATGCTATTGTCCCTTGTTAAAAGTAATGATAAAGCAGTGCTTGGCAATATTTTGGGTAGTGATATTTCAAATACTGTTCTTTCTAACACAGTTGATTTATTTACAAAAGCAATATTATCAAGCGATACTGAAAAACTAGAGGAATTGTTATATTCATTAAATTTTAAAAAAACTTTGAATTCTTATAAAGAAGTTTTAAGCAATAAAAAGGTTAAGGAAATAATTAATTTAGATATACAAGTTGTTGACAGCATCAATCAGGTATTGCTTAACTACATAAATTCTGAAAAAGGAAATCATTTAATAAACAGCTTGACAAATTCTTTGTTTGCATATGGGAAGGAGTGCAACAAATCCGTATTTCAGCTGTTAGACTCCTCCTTTGAAGAAAATCTAAAGCTTTATTTAATAAAAAATATTCCTTCGGTTACAGAAAATGTTGTCAGCTGGATTAAATTAAACAGCTATTTAATTGATAAGATTATTGAAGAATCTATTGATGAAGTAATAAAGGAATCAGACGGATTAAAAGCAAAGCTATTAACCGTAATTAAAAATTCTTATTACAAGGACTTAAGCAAAAAATTCAGCATAGCAAATAAAATTATTACCTATGTTAAAAAAATCTCTGAACCAGAGAAATTAAGTGACAGCATAAGCGCTAAACTTATTGAAATATTAAACAAGCTGACTGTCAGAGAATTGATTTTTGAAGCAGAAAAAAATTATATAACACCTGAGAATTCAAGGAAACTTATTATAAATTACATAAACAAAAATTCTCTGTCAATTATCAACAATACAATTAATTATATATCTGAACTAGAAATTAAAAAAATACTTAGCCTAATAAATGTAGATGAAGAACTTAAAACTACATTATTAAATAAGCTAAAAAATCTTGTTGCATCTGATTCAGTTAAAAAATTCATCATCAATAAAGCAACTGAATACACTGATACCATATTGTCCAAAGAATTGAGAGATCTTTTAGATGATGAAAAAGAAAAATTTGTTGTTTCTAAGCTAAAAAATTTAGTTGCAAGCAGTTTACAGAAAAATGAAAATTCAATAAAAGCGTGGATTGTCAAAGAAGCTGCTGCTGTTTTAAAAGCTAATTCTGCCATAAAGCTTAATGAAAACAGAGCAAAAGAGTTAAATGACAGCTTATATAAATATTACAAAAAAGCAGCTGAAGACATAAATGATGTAAATTTGTCAACTGCGTTGGATAAGATAAATTCTATTGATAATGTGGTAAAGAACAGCTCTGAATCTCTTCGAACATATGCAGTAAAAAATGCAGATGTTATATTGAGTGGTTCAATAGAAGCAATAGCAAGGGACAATTTAAACAAGCTTAATGACAATCAGCTTGTGGATTTGGCTAATGACTTCATAGGAAGAGAGCTAAAGCCCATCATGTATTTTGGTGGGGTACTTGGTATTGCTGCAGGATTAATATTAGCAGCGCTTCAAAATACCGCCCTTGACCCTGCCAAAATAAATGCAGCAAATATGGCCGTATATGCTTTGGTGGGATATGTTACAAATGTAGTTGCAATCAACATGATATTCAAGCCCTACAAGGAAAATAGGCTACTTTCTAAAATTCCTTTTTTGCGCAATTTTTCTTTAGGTTACATTGTTAAAAATCAAAAAATCTTTGCTAAAAGCACTGCCTATTTTATTGACAACCGCTTGTTAAGCAAAGAAAGTATTCATGAGCTTTTTGATAAATACAAGGATAAAATAAAATATTCATTTACAAAGACAATTGCCGACAATGACTACAAAACGCTTAGCAATTTGCTGTTTAACAACAAACAAAGCACAGCAAAGGGTGTCTATGCTTTCTTAAAGGTCCAATTGTCCCAGAATATAAAAAACATTAGTGCTTATATCTATAATAAAATAAGCAGAGTAAATGTATCAGCCTTAATAAACAGCAAAGCAATAAATAAAATAAATCTGTTATTGAGAGAAAAAATGCAAAATTCAGCAGGCTTAGGCATTAAATCTTTAATTCTTTCCGACTCTTCTCTTGAAAGTAAAATTTCAGGAAATGTAATTAAAAAATACATGACTAAAATGGAGAGCAAAATTATAAATAAGCTATGCCAATTGCTTTCACAAAAAAGTGAATGGAATAATTTCATTTTAAGAAATGAAGATAGCTATCAAGGATATATTAATAAAACTATAAATGAAATAATTGACACTAAAAAAAGAGAGGCTATTGCTCAGTCAGCATCAGAAAAAATAAGCAGTGTTGTTTTGTCCAAGGCTTCAAGAGATAAAATCACACAAAGGGCTGTAAGCTTAATAAATAAATTTATAGACAAAGACAAGAGCTTTGGAGAAATATTTAATGGAAAACTTAAGAAATATGTGGATTCACAAATACCTGATTTGCTTGAAAAGTTAACTTCCTATCTTGTAAACAGCTTGAAGGAAAGCAAATTGAAAATTTCTTTGATGGTTCAGTCGGAAATAAAAAATCAACTGGGCTTTATTGAAAAAAGCATGTACTCTGTCATGGGTGGCGATGAATTAATTGATGAGCTGCTTACTAAAATTATAATGGTGAAAATACCAAGTTTCTTAGATGATAAGAAGCTTGAACTGAACAGCATCGCAAACATGCTTCTTCAAGATAAATTTTACAACAGCAAGGTTGAAGTGTTGTACACTGGAATAAACAAGTTGCAGCTTAATGAGCTTGTGGATTCATATTTTAGCAGTGGTAATTCTTTGAAAATTGAAAACAAAATAAATATTACAATGAAGGACTTGTTTGAAAAAGCCGAAAATATAAAATTAAGCAGCATCTTAAAGCTTTTTTATGCTGATAATTTAGAGCTTTTTTTAAATGCTCATAATGAAGAAATAAATGCTATCGCAAATGAACTTGCTTTAAATCTTTCAGAAAACAAATCGCATGTTATGGAAAAGCTTTCAACCTATACCGATTCTTTATTGGATATATTTATGCAGTCAAAATTCAATGAATTATTTGCAGGCATCTCAGATGAACAAGCACAACATGTTCAAGATAATATTATTACAGAGATATATGTAAATGGCTTTGAAGATATTATAAATGCATCCATAAACAGCTGTATAAGCCATTATGACAAAAGCGCAGGCGAATTCATAGACAAGGATGAATTTATAAAAGCTGTTGAAAATAGCCTTTTATCCTTGGCTGAAAATACAAAACTAAAAGAAGCAATCAAAGAACATATAGAAGCAGTAATCGATGAAGCTGCACAGGTAAATTTCAGCTTTATTGACAAAGAAACAAAAAATCATTTCCTTAATATTTTTACTGATTCATGCATTGACAGTTTAAAAATAAACTTAGATGAAATTTTAAAGTCCATAGAATTTGACAAAATTGCACAGGAAGAAATAGAGAAAATGGAGCCGAGGAAAATTCATGAAATGTTTGATTCTTTTGCGGGAAAGTATTTCAAAAGGCTTATGCTTTATGGTTTTGGAGGCTTCGTGTTTGGAATAAACATGTATGTAGGATTCTCATTGACAACTTTAAAAATATTATCCGAATTACTTAACAATACAAAATTGAAGCTAGAAGATTAACGAGCTGCAAAGCCCTCAGAATGACAATAACAAAAGTTTACTTTGTCATCAAGCTGAGGGCTATTATATCCCTTTTATTGTATTAGTTTGAAGTTAATTTTATAGTACCTATGTTTGAATAATCAAATCTTAACTTTTCTAAATTATAGTTTACTAAGCTAGTATAACGGAAAATTTCTGCCTGAGCTAATGCTTCATCTGCATTAAGAACATCCAATACGGTAGACATGCCGTTTTCATAAAGAAGCTTGTTTATTCTTGCAGATTCATTTGCTATTTCCAATGTCTTATCCGCATTTAGCAATGCTCTTTCTGCTTTCATAAGATTCAAGTATTTATTTCTTACGTCAAGTTCAACGTCCTTGTGTGCTTGTGGTACATTTAATTCTGCATCCTTAAGCTCCTCTATGGCAGCCTTGTGTTGTCTTAAATTAGAAGTATAGTATGCTTTGTAAACATGAGTTTCTATTTTTTGAAGTTCCAAATCATTTTCTGCAGTTAATATTTCAACTCTGTCTTCTTTTGCCTTCTCTATTGCTTCATCCAACTTTACTTCTTCTGTTTGAACATAAGATAGTTCTGTTTCTGTTAGAACAAACTCTGTATCAAAGGGTAAATTCAATAAATTTAAAAAGTTCAGTTTTGCAATATTTAAATCATCAATTGCTGAATCATAATCAGTCTTTGCCTGTTGAACAGCCATTTCACCGCTTAATACTTCTGCTTTTGTTGCTGAACCGTTATTAAATTTTAAATTTACAACTCTAAGTTGTTCATTAGCCTTGTTTAAATTACCTTCATTTATTTCAATTGCCTTTTCTGCCAATAATACGCCATAGTATGCTGATTTTGTACCTATTTCTAAAGTAACAAGCAACTGTTCTCTTTGTTTTTCGATTTCTTTTGGCTTTAATTCTGCTGTTTTACCAGAATAATTATTTTTATCTAGTAACAACTTAAGATATCCATCCGCTGTTATTCCCATAGCACTTGTGTCTGATAAAGACAAACCAATCAAATACTCCGCTTGTTCACTGTCACTACTGCCCTTTTTTCTTAAATCTTTCATTTCTTTAATTTTATCATCTAATTTCCACATTCCTCTATCACTTTCAATTGCCAGCTTTACAGCTTCATCTATTGACAGTTCTAAAACCTTGTTTTCTGTTTCAACCGCTTCTGTTTCTGTGCTTGCAGGTACAGTATCTTCTGCTACAGCAACATTTGTTAATGTGCTCAATATGAGTACCATAGCCAAAAGTAATGATATTTTTCTTTTCATAATTTCCTCCATTAAAGTTTAAATTTTAATTATAAATTGTGTTAAGTCAGACGCTGGGGTTAGGTCATACCCATGCCGTTAAATAGCAAATTAAATATTACATCTTCTTCAATCACATAATCTTTTTTATAAGCTAAGAGATTGAAATATTCCCCCATGGTTCCCACTATTAAACAAGCTATTAAGTCAGAGGGAATTTCTTTTCTTACCATGCCCTCATCCTTACCCTGATCAATAATTTCGATTATTACCTTGTTCATTTCTGTTACATGACTAAACATGGTTTTTAATACTTTCTCAGATATTATATTTTTATAGCTCATTATATAGTCTATAGGATTTTTTTCAAAATCCTCATTAACAGATTTTTGTCCTTCTCTAAACATTAGCATTATTTTATCTTTAAAAGCAATATCCATGTTGCGTATTTCTTCCATGAATTCTCGCATTGTTGTAACATATTCCACACATGTTTCGTCAAAGATTTCTTGCTTATTTTTGAAATATTCATACAATGTGCCTTTTCCCACACCTGCGCTTTGAGCAATGTCATCCATTTTGGTGTTATGGAATCCATTTTCTTTGAATAGAACTCTGGCAGATGTCAATATATCATTTCGCTTTTGATTTTTTTCCGCCATGTTTCCTCCATCATATAATAGGCAAAGTAAACGGCATAGCCGTTTGTTATACTTGCTCTATTATTTCATTTTTATTTTTCTTAAATTTTCTTTTGAAAAATACTGATATATCATCAAATATTGTATACATTACAGGAACTACAACCAAAGTTAATACAGTTGAAAGAGACAATCCTCCTATTACAACAACTCCCATTGATTGAGAAAGCTCTGCACCTTCTCCTATTCCCATTGACATAGGTACTAAACCAAGTATGGTTGTCAAAGCAGTCATCATAATAGGTCTTATTCTTATAGGTCCTGCCTTCATAATGGCAACATTTCTGTCTTCTCCCCTTCTTCTTCTGTTATTTATATAATCCACAAGCACAATGGCATTATTAACAACAATACCTACTAATATAATTAAGCCTATAATGCCTATAACATTTAAAGGAAGACCTGTGATAAACAATCCTATAAATCCTCCTGATAATGCCAATGGAACTGAAAACATTATAGACAATGGTTGAATCAACGATTCAAACTGAGCTGCTATAATCATGTATACAAGTACTATTGCAACCACCATGACCATTGCTAAGTCTGTAAATGTTTCTTGGATTTGTTCTGTTTCTCCTCCAAATGTATAGCTGTAACCAGTTGGCATTTCATATTGATTTAGTAATCCTTCGATTTCTGTAGAAACTGACTGAATATCTCTACCTACAACGCTGCCGCTTACTGTTAGCACTCTGGTTTGATTTTCTCTCATAATGCTTATAGGACCCTTTTCAATTTTTATCTCAGCAACTTCAGATAAAGGAATATTGCTACCAGCTGGTGTTGGTACAGGCAACATTTCCAGCAAGGACATGCTTTGACCGTACATATTGTCACCTTTTAATACAACATCTAGTTCGTTGCCATCAAGTTTAAATCTGGTAACATTTGAACCTGACAATGTATTGCTGACTGCTGAGCCTATTTGTGCAGTTGTTAAACCATATTGAGAAGCTATTCCTCTGTCTGCAACAATTTGTACTTGAGGTATACCGTCTTCATAGCTTGTTGTAACTTCTCTTGTTCCTTCAACTTTATCTATTATATTTTTAAAATTATCACCTATATTTTTTAATTCTTCGATATCATCACCCTTAATGCTTATGCTTATGGCACCAGCGCTCATACCCATCATCATCGTAGATGATTCAGACACACTTATTTCTGCTCCGGGAACATCTTTAGCAATTGTTCTTATTTCATCACTTATTTCCTTTGCACTTCTGTCTCTTTCATTTAAATCACTCAAGATAACAGTAATTGAACCAACGCTTGAGCCTCCACCTAAGTTCATCATATCGCCGCTTCCTGCTTGAGTAAAGACTGATACTACTTCAGGAATCTCCTGTATTGATGATTGCACTTCTTTTAATAAAGTATCAACATCTGCTGTTTCAGAACCTGCTGGCAGATTAACAGTTACATTAATCATTCCTTCATCAGTTGCAGGGAAAAATTCTGCCCCAACTGATGCTACCATAACTACACTCACTACAAACATTGCTATACTTATGGCAATAGTTACAAAGCGATGCCTTAAGCTCCAGCTTAAAACTTTTTTATAAAATACTACTAAAAATCCATGTTTCTTTTCCTGTGCTTCTTCAGATTCCAGATTTTTAACTGAAACAAGCTTTGAAGACAGCATTGGAATCAATGTCAAAGCAACCAATAATGAGCTTATGAGTGCTATTACAATAGACAATGCAAAGTCCTTAAATATAGTAGCAGCCAGTCCGCCGGTAAATACTATTGGTATAAATACCGCAACTGTAGTTAATGTAGATGCGGTAACTGCCATTGATACCTCATTTGTGCCATCCACTGATGCAGTGATTCTGTCCATTCCAAGACTTCTGTTTCTGTATATATTTTCAAGAACAACTATGGAGTTGTCTACCAACATTCCTACTCCAAGTGCCAACCCACCTATAGTCATCATGTTTAATGTAATTCCTGTGAAATATAAAATAACAAAGGTTGTAATTATAGAAATAGGAATTGATAGTGCTATAACCAATGTAGTCTTAAAGCTTCTTAGGAATATCAAAAGAATAATTACAGCTAATATACCGCCCTGCACTGCAGTTCTCTTTAAATTGTTTATGGCAAAGTTTATGTATTCAGCCTGATCAAAAAAAGTAACAATATTCAAATCAGGATATTCTTTTTTTATTTTTTCCAATTCTTTATTAACTTCTTTTGCTACATTGACGGTATTGCCGTCTGATTGTTTCATAACAGAAATTTGAACTACTTCAGTGCCATCCATTTTAGTTATTGATGATTGTTCTTTATTCACTAAATTTACATCGGCAATATCCTGTAAACGAACTGTTCCTCCTCGTGTAAGAGGAATGCTTAAATTCCTTATTTCGTCAATTGACTCAAATTCGCCTATTGTTCTAACAGTTAGCTCATTGTTTCCTTTTTTAACAGTGCCACCAGGTAGATTTAAATTTGCTGCCTGAAGCATTTGAGTTATGTATGTTGAACTTAAACTATAACCCTTTAATGCTTCTTCTTTGAGCATTATTTCAACTTCCTGCTCCAATCCACCTGAAACAACTGCTGAAGCAGTTCCTTCAATACGCTCAATACGAGGGGATATAACATCCTCAGCTATTCTTTGAGCTGTATATAAATCTCCCTTGCTTGATACAGCCATCTGTATTATTGGAAATGCGTTTGGGTCCAACTTTGCGACTATTGGCGCTGTTATTCCATCTGGCAAAAATCCTTCTATAATATCTATGTTTTCTCTCAACTGCAGCATAACATCATCCATATCCGTGTTGAATGCAAACTGTAACAGTATTAATGAACTGCCTTCATTTGAATATGAAACTATTGCTTCAATATTTTCCACTGTCGCTATGGTTTGCTCTAATGGCTTTGTTACCAAGTTTTCTATTTCTTCTGGTCCAGCGCCTGAATAATTTGTCTGTACCATAACATATGGCAGCTCCATTTGAGGAAGTAAATCTATTTGCAGTTTGCTTAAAGAAACCATTCCCAAAACAATAACAATTAATATCATCATAGTGATTGTAACGGGTTTTTTAACTGAAAACCTTGCAAGCATGCCTATTCACCCCTTACAATCTTTATTTTGCTGCCATCATTTATATAATCCTGACCTTTCACAATGACTTTATCCTCATTTGTCAATCCAGTCTTAATTTCAATATATGTTCCTGTATCCAGTCCAGTTGTAACTTCTTTTTCAACTGCCACGCCACCGTTCGCAATGAATACATATTTTTTGTCATCTCTTTCTTTAACAGCTTCTGTTTTAACTGCAAGTGTATTTTCAAGTCTGTCAGTATTAAGATATACCTTTGCAAACATGCCTGGTTTTATAGAACCGTCATTATCAATCACTATATCCACATTATATAAATTAGACATTAAATCGGCTGATGATGCAATACTATTTATAACAGTCTCTTGCTTATAATCTGCTGCACTTATTTCAACGGTTACAGCATCACCCTTTTTTATTTTGTTGACCATGTTGCCAGGCACTCCAAATTCAATTGTGATGCTGTCAGAATCTACAATAGTTATTGGAGGATTGCTTGAAGTTGCAAATTCACCTTCAACTATGTTTATGCTTGATACAACACCTGATATGGGCGCTTTAACTTCTGCATTTTCTAACATTGATGCTGCATTTGAATATGCAACTCTCGCTTGCTCAACACCCATTTTTGCAGCTTCCAATGATTCATCTGATGCAGCTAACTTTGCCTGTTCATATTGAGTTTCAGGTACTGCGCCTTCTTCATATAATTTTTTAATTCTTTCAAATGAGTCTTTTGCAGTTTGAATTTGTGCAGCACTCACATCATAACCGGCACTTGCTGCCTCATAGGCTGCATATGCCTGGTTAACCTGTTTGTTGATATCATCCCTATCCATAACAAACAACACATCATCCTTTTGTACTCTGTCACCAACACTTACATTTATTTTTTCAACTTTCCCAGCCATTAATGGAACCACATAAATATCTTTGTCAGCATATGCCTTTGCTGTCATTATATTTTCAACATAAAGTTCCATTGACTTTAAAGTTTCAACTTCAACAGCCGTGTAAGACTCTTCTTCTGCAACAACAGCATCTTGTGCGCCGCATCCTGATAATATAAATAAAATAACTAATAATAATGTCAAAAATCTTTTCAACATATTCCTCCCTAAATTTTCGACCGACCGGTCGGTATCAAGATAATTTTAACATTATTATTTTTTATAGTCAATTAGGCATTACTATATTTTGAATTAATTTTAGGTTAGCATTAGATTAATTTTAGATTAATTTCGGGAGTGCCTTTAAAATGGTTTTCTTCATAATTAACCACACAGTTTCTGCCGCCTTCCTTTGCACAGTACAGCGCTTTATCAACTCTTTTATACCAGTCTTTCAATATTTCAATTTCCAACTTTTCTGCAACCCCAATACTAGCTGTAATTTTCCCTGCTATAGGGTGTGCCATACTTTCTAGCGTCAATCGGATTTTTTCAGCTACTATGTCAGCAGCATATATGTCAGTATTAGGCATTAAAACTACAAATTCTTCCCCGCCAACTCTAAACAAATAATCTGACTTTCTTATTACATTCTTTAATGTATTTGCAGTGAGCTTCAGCACCTCATCGCCTACAAGATGTCCATAAGTATCATTAATATTTTTGAAGTAATCTAAATCCAACATGAGCATAGAAATAGGCTCTCCATATTTTTCGGATTCTGCAATTTTGTCATTCGCTCGTTCTTCAAAATAATGTCTGTTGTTAAGACCTGTTAATTTATCTTTAATGGCCATATTTTTAAATGTTTCTTCACTTTGTTTCTGCCTTGAAATGTCAAACAATCCTATTAATGCTGCATCTCTATTGTTAAAGTGTAATCTTACAGAATTAACAATGGCATACATCTTTTCATTTTCATTTAAGATTAACTCAATTTCCATATTTTCATTATACTTATTTTCTACTAAAGTTTCAAATACATCACAAAAATCATGAGATTCAGGCTCAAAATAGTTTTTTATATTTATTCCTTCTTTGAATTCAGTATTAATAAGTCTTTCTGCTTCCTTATTCATAAGCATTATATTGTAGGTTTCCAATTCAATCAAAAACATTGCTCCATGCACAATTTTGAATAATTTCATTATATTTTCATTGCTTTTTTTAACTTCGTAAAAAGCTTTTGACAATCCTTTAAATGTTGGAAGAAATATTGATAGTGTTAAAAAAGCAATCATAAACAATATTAAAAAGAACAACCATGTTTCAATCTTTTCTATAATCAGCAGTTGGTTAATTGCGCTTATTTCGTATTTTTGCAATATTATATTCATTCTTTCAAAAGAATTCTGTAATGCAATATGTTGGATAATTACTAATAGAACAATTAAAGTAATAGCGGGAATAAATCTCCTTAACATTATTTTTGCTAAATTATACCTTTTTTTATTTTCTCCCAATTTTTCACCTTATTTCTTAAATGATTGTAATACTTAACCCATTAAGGAAGCTGCTTCATAAATTTTATCTTTATCTTCTTTAGGCAACAATTTTTCTGTTGAATAAGCAATTATTCCAATTCCTATGAGGTTGAGAGCAAATCTTAAAACTGTGAATTTTAATCCCATTGATGAAGCCTCGAACAACAAAAGAGGTATTTTTGTTGTGGACCAGGCACCAATCATAATCAATACATAAGAAAACTTACTTCCTTTTTTAAGAAGAACCATCGCTACGGGAAAAGCTGCATATAAAGGACCAGCCGCAGCTGAACCTAATAAAAATGCAATAAGAACTCCTATAACTCCTGATTTTTCACCCATATACTTCATCATTGTTTCCCTTTCAACCCATACGTCTAAAAGCCCCAGCAAAATAAATATGGGAGGTAATATAGATAGCATTTCCACGGTGCTGTCAATTGTAATTTCAACTGAACGCATTCCTGTTTCTGGATACAAAACAACTATTAAGGCATTTGCTACCATAAGCAAGACAAATATTTTATATCTTTTGATTACATTTATTAATTTTTCCATTATAAAAATACCCCCATTACCAAAGCTACTATCAAAGAAAATATATATGCTTCTATATTTCTGATTAATGCTGCTTTTTTTCCGAAAAATTTCATTTCCAAAGGAATTGTCACAACTCCCACCATCATTAAAGTTGAGATAAATGCTGCAATCTGCATGTATCCTGCACCGCTTTTTACCAAAGCTGCAGCTAATGGAAATGCTATAAAACCCGGTACAAGCGTTATTGCTCCTACTATAGATGCAAGAATTACACCCACCCATCCTGATTCTTTTCCAATAATATGAGAAATCTGTTCTGGAGTCATTATGGCTAATATTATCCCAATTAAGATTAATACGGAAAGAAATTGAGGCAAAATATTTTCAAAAGACTTCCATGCTTTTTTTAGAGCAATTTTTGTATTTTTCTTGTCTTTCATAAAAGATATAGTTAAAGCTATTGCGGCTATTACGTATAATGCTATTGTTGATGCCATAAAATCTCCTTTATTCTATTTTCTTTTTAAACTTTACAGTTGCAAGTATCAAAAATCCTAAACCAAATGCAGTCAAGATTATAAATTCATCAAACAACTGTGCAAATCCATTTCCTTTTAATATTATACCTCTTAAAACTTCAATAAAATATGTCAACGGCAACACCGTGCTTATTTTTCCTATAAATTCAGGCATTGCAGCTATTGGAAACATATATCCTGAAAGCAATATGTTTGGCATTATCATAAACATTGATAGCTGCATTGCCTGAAGCTGACTTTTTGACACAGTTGAAATAACAAGACCGATACCCAAGGAGCCAAACAAAAATATTACTGAGAATAATAATAGCAAAGTTATGCTTCCTGCAATGGTAACTCGAAACCAAAAAACACTGAGAGCAAGAGCTAGTACAATATCCACAAATCCAATAATAACATATGGTACAATTTTACCTACCATAAGCTCCATTTTTGTTATTGGTGTTACAATAAGCTGCTCCATTGTGCCTCTTTCTCTTTCTCTGACAATTGAAAAGGATGTAAGCATTAAAGTAACTGTCTGCAATATTACACCAATAAGACCGGGAATATTAAAGTTAATGCTGCTCATATCAGGATTGTACCAAACCCTGCTTCTTAAATCCAAAACCTGCGGCATAGATACCCCCCTTGTTTCTTGTATAATTTCAACAGACATGGACTGAACCACGCCACCGGCACTTGATAATATGGTTTGAGCCGTTGTAGGGTCTGAACCGTCAACTATAAGCTGTATTTGTGCAGTCTTGCCATTTTTCAAATCTTGAGAATATTCAGGGGGAATTACTATTCCGGCCTTGGCATCACCGTTGTCAATATATTCTTCAATTTCTTGTACACTATTTGCATAGTAATCTAAATCAAAATACTGGGAATTTACAAGGCTGTCTAATAACTCCCTGCTTTCACTGCCTATATCATTGTTATACACTACCGTTGGAATGTGATCAACGCTTGTAGATGCTGCATAACCAAACAGCAATAATTCCATAATAGGCATCAAAATTATTATTGCTATAGTTCTTTTGTCTCTTTTTATTTGGAAAAATTCTTTCCTTATTATGGACAAAACTCTTTTATAATTCATATTCTCACTTCCATATTAATTTATTTTGTTCTTTCCTTTTCCACAAGGAAAACAAAGACATCTTCCAATGTAGGTTTTACCTTTTTTATGCCGTAAACATCCACATTGTTGTCTATTAAAAAATCTTTCAATTCATTTAAATCTAAATTTGATTCAGTCAAAATATGAATTCCTGCACCATATACAGAGGCATCCTTGACTTTCTCTTTTGTTTTTAATAATTCTATTGATTTTAATGTATTATTAACTTTAATTTCTACTATGTCCCCATGAATTACTTTTTCTTTCATAGCATTTGGAGTATCCAAAGACAGTATATTTCCGTAATACAAAAACCCTATAAAATTGCAGTGCTCTGCTTCGTCCATATAATGGGTCGTAACTAATATGGTTACACCTTTTTTAGA
Organism: Sedimentibacter sp.; assembly: GCA_050173715.1. Taxonomy (GTDB): domain Bacteria; phylum Bacillota; class Clostridia; order Tissierellales; family Sedimentibacteraceae; genus Sedimentibacter. The sequence goes on along the minus strand of JBFXKO010000002.1, from coordinate 166,095 downwards.
TAAATCATATATAACATCCCAAAACTGTCTTCTAGCTATGGGATCAACTCCACCTGTTGGCTCATCTAATAGCAAAATTTCCGGTTCATGGATAATAGAGCATCCAAGTGCAAGTCTTTGCTTCCATCCTCCTGACAGGTTTGATGTTATCATATGTTCCTTTCCCACCAAATCTGCCATTTCCAATATTTCTTTTTTCTTATCTTCTATTTTATGTTTTGGCACATTGTAGACACCGGCATAAAAATCAAGATTTTCTTCCACAGTTAAATCTTCATATAGACTAAACTTTTGAGACATATAACCAATATGTGTCCTAATTTTTTCATTTTCAGTTGCAACGTCAAAACCTAGAACCTTTCCTGTTCCCGAAGTAGGAGTTATTAATCCCATAATCATTCTTATGACAGTTGTTTTTCCTGAGCCGTTAGGGCCTAAAAATCCATACACATCTCCCTTTTTTACGTTAAAACTCACATTGTTAACAGCTACAAAATCACCAAATCTTTTGGTTAAATTATTTATTTCAATAGCATTTTCCATAACGTCCTCATCTCTTTTCACTTTTAATAATATTGACAAAAACATCTTCCAAAGATGGAGCTACTTCCTTTATAGAATTTACTAAAACTTTATTTTTGAACTTTTCTTTTAACTTCTTAGAAGCATAATCAAAATCTTCTACCACAATATGAAGTTCTTCTCCCAACATATAAGCATCTTGGACATATTCTTCTTCATGTGCTAGATTTCTTGCTATGTGATTTTCATCAGAGTAAACACATAAAATGTGCTTATCGAAATTATTGATAATATTGAACGGAGTGTCCTTCTTTATTATTCTGCCTTTGTCCATAAGGCCTACCTCATCACATCTTTCAGCCTCATCCATATAAGGTGTGCTGACAAATATTGTTGTGCCTTGTTCTCTCAATTCAAAAAGTATTTTCCAAAATTCTCTTCTTGCCACAGGATCAACACCAATAGTAGGCTCATCGAGTAGCAGATATTTAGGCGTATGAATTAAATTACATGATAATGCCAATTTTTGTTTCATTCCACCTGAAAGCTGATCTGCTAATTTATATGAGTGTTTTGTGAGATTACTGAACCCCAATAAGAATTCAATTTTCTCTTTTCTTTCCTTCTTTGGTATTTGATAAACTTCAGCATAAAACTCAAGGTTTTCTAAAACAGTAAGATCCCCGTACAAACTAAACCTTTGAGGCATATATCCAATATGCTGTTTTATTTCTTCACTTTCTTTCAAAATATCATGTTTACCTATTTGAGCGGTGCCGCTGTCAGGAGTTAAAAGCGAACATAACATCCTCATTGTTGTTGTCTTGCCAGCTCCGTCCGGACCAACTAAACCAAAAATAGTATTTTTCTCAACTTGTATTTCTAAATTATCTACAGCAGTAATATTTCCAAATTTTTTTGTAAGAGAAAATATTTGAATATCATATTCCATTATTTTGCTCCTTTATTAATCAATCTTTATGTTTACATCCACAGGCATGCCGGGCTTTATTGCACCTTCAGAATCTAAAGCTTCAACAGTAACCTCAAACACTGTATTTACTCTTTCTTCTTTGGTTTGGATGTTCTTGGGTGTAAATTCTGCAGTGTTATTAATTCTTGTTACCTTTCCTGAATAAGTTTTGTCATTGTGAGAATCGATGAATATATTGGCACTTTGCCCCACTACTATATGTCCTATATTTGCTTCAGATACATATGCTTTTATTTCAACATTTTCAGGATTATATATTTCAGCTACTAATTTACCCATTGAAACAAATTCGCCATTTTCTATTAACAATGAATTAACAATTCCATCAATAGGTGATTTTATTGTTAATTTATCTAATTCTCTTTTAGTTTGTTCTATTATATTTTTTGATTGTTCTAATTGTACCTTTGCCACTTCAAGCTGTCCTTGTAGCTGACTGAGCTGAGTATTGCCATTGGAAATGGCAAGCTCATATCCTGCTTTTGCCTGCAACATTTTGTTTTCAGCAGCCTTGATAGTATTTTTTGTCGGACCTGATTTTATTAAATTCAGCTGTGAAACTGCAGCATTATATTGTGCTTCACTGACATTATAGCTTTTTAATGCCTCATCGTACTTACTTTGTGAAATTATTTGCTGTTCAAATAATTCAGTATTTCTCTCTAAATTTGTCTTCATAAAGTCAAAATTTGTTTTTGCTTGATTAACAGCCTCTTCTGCTTGTTTTATTTCATCTGTGCTAGCTCCATCCATCACTTTTTGATATTCTGCCTCTGATGCTAAATATGCATTTTGAGCTTGTTGAATAACATCAGTATTTTGCAAAGACAGACTACTTATACTGTTTTCAAGAGCTTCTATGTTTTTTTCTGTTACTTGGAAATTTATTAAAGCTTGATCATATTGATTTTTTAAGGTTGTATTATCTATAGCTGCTATTACATCACCCTTTTTAATGCTGTCTCCTTCTTTTACCATATTTTCTACAACTGTTCCGGTAACCTCGCTGCTTAAAGATACAGAACTGTTCTTCACAACACCTGAAGCTTCAATATATGTGCCGCCATCAGCATATACAATTGCTGAGTCGTTTTTTTGTAAGCTGTTAAAAATATATATAGATATAAGCACTATAATTATAACTGCAGGCATAATAAGCAATTTTAATTTTTTAATTTCTTTAATTTTATTTAATATTTTTATCATAATTCCCTCCATATAATATTGATTAAGCATTATTTTTCTAATATAATACAAATTAATATTTAAAACAGTTACCAAGGTAACACTTTAAAAATTTTATTTTAATTATAATAATCAAGTATTTATTAACACGAGAGGAAAATAAGAATGGAGAATTTAAACAAACTACTTAAAAATGTTAATTTATTTGAATGTTTTTCTGAAAATGAATTAAAGAAAATCTTTGCCAACAATAATTACATAATTAAAAACTATAACAAGAATTCTATAATATACATGCAAAATGAAAAGTGTAAAAGTCTTGATGTTATTTTAGATGGGGTAATTTCCATACAGAAAATAGATTCAGAAGGAAATATGTTGTCAATTAATGATTTCACAAATGGTGATATAATTGGAGAAAATTTGTTGTTTTCAATTAAAAATATATATCCTATGACAATAATAGCTAAAAGTAATGTAGAAATATTACATATAAATCGAGAGCTTATATTAATGCTTTGCCAAAACAATAAAAGTTTTTTAATTGGCTTTCTCCAATCTCTATCAAGCAAAGCATTAATATTATCTGATAAAATAACGTCTTTAAGTATGAAAACCCTCAGACAATGCATCATCGATTTTTTATTGTTTGAATATTATGCTCAAAACAGTACAGAGATAAAGTTAAACATGACCAAAAAAGATTTAGCTGAAAAATTTGGTGTCCAACGTACATCTCTTTCTCGCGAGTTAAATAAAATGAAAAAAGACGGTCTTATTGATTTCAACAGCAAATATATTATTATTAAAGATGTGGAATTACTGAATGAACTGCATTTTGAGAGTTAGTTGTTTTACAAATTATTTAATTTGACAATTAAACATACAAATAATTGATTGTGTAAGTTTAATTGTCAAATCAGTTACATTGTCTATTGTGTTATATCATTAAAAATATATAATTTTAATTGAGAATACTTTTAAGTAATTAAAATTCTTTATTTCCCCATAACTCCTATGAAATTGTTTAAGGGGATATGATAGCGATGCTATGTAAAAGCTCAGCTTGTAACATATGCTCGCTATTATAATTTTAAGGACTTACATTTGATTGTGAGGGGATTTATGTGGAAAGCGTAGCCTTTGATAACTTAAACAAGAGAGTGGAAAAACTAGACACTATCATAATATTTGAAATGTCAGGTAACGATAATACTTATAAACAAATTTCCATTGAAGATTTTTTGGAAAAATTAAAAAATAATGAACTAAAAATTAAAAAAAATCAAAATGTAATTAACTATGCTTCTTTAACAATAAATATAGACACCTATGAAGCATATAATAATGAATTAAAAATCGAATTATCGCCCAGGGAATTTAAAATGCTTCGGCTTTTCATAGATAATAAGGGAAAAATTTTAACAAACGAACAAATTATTAACTGTGTATGGGGCATTGCCTACGCTAATGCAGGAATGTTAAGAGTAGCTATTAAAAGATTACGCAACAAAATTGATCCTGATAATAAATATTTAAAAACTATAAGAGGTAAAGGATACTTGTTAGCGGATATTTAATACTACAGTTATAAGGAGGATAATGTGGCACATTCAATAATGACAGAAATGACTAAACTTGTACTTTCTGATTCTTTAAAAAAATTATTAAGCAAAAAACCTTTAAATAAAATAACCGTAAAAGACATTGTCAGTGATTGTAAATTAACAAGACAGACTTTTTATTACCACTTTCAGGATATTTTTGAATTATTAGATTGGACTTATAAAAAAGAACTAGGTCATCTATTAAATGAATGTCAAAATTGCAGTTGGGAAAAAGTTATCAAGAGTATCTTAAGTTTTATTCGGGAAAACAAAACCATGTTTTCTTATACTATTCAAGCTGTGGGACGCGAATATTTTGAACAAGCTATTTACCCTGATTTATATAAATTCAGTAAAAATCAAATATCAAAAGCTTCAAATGATATTGATATTCCTGAGGATAAAATAAATTTTTTAGCTAATCTACAAACAATTACATTAACATCCGTAATAATTCAATGGGTGAACAACGGCATGAAAGAAAATCCTGATGAAATTGTAAAAATGTTGGACAAGACTTTAAATTCTGCTACACTAACTGTTCTTAAAGAATATGAAGCAACTAACTAAGTCACCTCTAAAGATAATATACCCCTAGACAAAAATATCCCCCTAGTTATTTAGTCTAGGGGGGTTTTTTTAATTTGCTAAAGCTTTGTTAAATTTATCTATTGCCTCTTCAAAAGATGCATAGACTACCGGAATTATTACAAGGGTTAGGAATGTAGCTGCTACCATACCTCCAATTACTGCAATAGCTAATGGAGAAAATCTCTCTGAACCCAGTGCCAGCTGAGCTGCCAAAGGAATCATACCTGTTATGTCAGACATAGCAGTCATCATAATAGGTCTGAATCTTAACTTTACTGCTTGAGATATAGCTTCGTTAAGTTCAACCCCTTCTTTTTTCTTCTCATTAATAAATTCAACCAGCAATATAGCATTGTTAACAACGGTTCCTACTAAAAGTATAAATCCCAAAAGTACCGGCATTGAAATATACTTTCCAGTCAATCCTAATGCAGGAGCTATACCAATCACTACCAAAGGTATTGATGTCATAACAGTTATAGGATGTAAAAATGACTTAAACTGTGGTACAAGTACTAAATAAACCAATATAACGGACAGTGATAAAAGAAACATCATGTCTTTTGCTGAATCAGACATACTTTGCTGTTCTCCTGTCAGTTCCATGGAGTAACCGCTTGGCAGAGGATAATCTTTGATTATCTTGTTAATATCCTTTGTTATATGGCTGAAAGCTCTTGAATGAGTGTATCCCAATATGTCTATGGTGTATTCCAAATCCTCTCTTGTAATTATGTTTGCTCTTTCATTTAACTCAATATCCGCCAATTCTCTTAAAGGAACTTTCACACCCAAAGGAGTATTAATATATGTGTCTAAAAGGCTGTCAGCAGACTCTTTGTACTCATCCATATATTCAACTGAAATTCCCACATTTTCCGATTCTTCAATATCCAAATCAGTTCCTACAATTCCTTCCATTGAGTTATATATTTGATTAGCAACTTGAGCATTTGTCAACCCAAGTTCCTGAATGCGAGATTCATTCATTATAATGTTCATTTGTAAGTTATCAACGTTAAAGCTCTTGTATAAATTAGTTGTTCCTTCGACTTTGTCAATTTCTTGTTGCAGCTTGTCAGCAATGCTATAAAGAATCTCTTGATCATCACCGCTTATTTTTATGTCAATAGGAGCTGCGGCACTGGATGATGCCGTTCCGCCTTGTTCTTTAACAGAATATCTTTTTATATCTGGAATTTTTTTTATTTCTTCTCTCAATCTTTCTTGGAATTCCCATATCGTTTCATCTCTTTCCAATCTTGTTGTTAAATTAATGGTAAGTAACGCCTGATTTGTTCCCATTACTCCAAAATCGCTGAGCATATTACTATCTCTTTCATAACCTATTTGTGCATCGTAATTTATAACGATTTCTTCTTTTGCTAAAAAGTTTTCAATATATTCTACAGCCCTGCTTGTTTCTTCTATTCTTGTTCCTGGCTCCATTTCAACAGATACATATGTTTTTCCGCTGTCGAACTGAGGAAGCATTTCCATTCCATTGTTAACTAAAAATCTGCCGCTTAAAACAAGAAGACCTAATGCAATTAATATGGTTTTTAACTTGTTATTCAAAGCTATTTTCAATACTCTTATATAAAATTCGCTTAACTTATCCATCATTTCATTCCAAGGTGATGAAATTTTATCGATTAGTTTTTCAGCTCTTGCAAATTTAAATTTGCTTAACATTACCGTGAACAAGGGTATAATGAATAAGGCAATTAATATAGATGAGCCAATTGCAAATATAACTGTTAAGGAAAGAGGCCTAAACATTTCCCCTACAAAACCTTCAATAAACAAAAGAGGTATTAAAACAACCAATGTTGTTGTAGCGCCTGCAATATTAGCCATCGCTATTTCATTAGTTCCATCAATGGCAGCAGCAATTATATCTTTATTTTGATTTCTATGGGTTACGATATTTTCAACAACTACTATGGATCCATCAACAACGAATCCTATGCTGAGAATTAACGCTGACAAAGTAACCATATCTAGCTTCATATCGAAAAACTTCATAAGAGCCAACGTAGTTAAAAATACCAACGGCATTGACATGGACACTACCAACGACTGGCTGACATTGGAAATAAAAAGCATTATAAGTATTATTGTAAAAACCATTGACATCAAAACGCTGGATGACATATTGTCAACCATCTGGTTCGTGAATATTGAGTCATCTTGTGCGATTTCAAATTGAATAAATGGATATTTATCTTTTAATACTTCAACTTCTTTTATGATGTCCTCAACAACTTCCACTGTATTGGCATCACTTCTTTTTAATACTAATAGCGCAATACCTTTATTTCCGTTGTACCTGTAATTGCTTTCCAAATCTTCCGTAGTAAATTCTACTTCTGCTATATCCTTAAGATAAATTATATTTCCATCCTTCAACGGAATTCTTATGTTTTCTATATCATTAGTGGTTTTTAAATCTTCTTCAATTCTTATTAATACTTCCTTGTTGGCATCTGTTAATTTTCCTCCAGGTGCCTTAATATTGTTTTGGGCAAGTATGGAAGATACTTGTTCTAAAGTTAATCCGTAAGAAGTAAGTCTGTTTTTATCCACATTAACCTTTACCAAGGATTTATATCCACCAAAAATATCAACAGAAGCAACCCCATCTAAAAGCTGCAAACTGAAACCTATTTCATCTTCAGCTATTTGTCTTACTGTCCTTAAATCAACAGAATTACTGTTTAAGCTCAATGTTAGCACCGGCTTATCCGAAGTGCTGAATTTTAATACCTTCGGCTCACCCATATTCGAAGGCAATTTGTTTCTTATTCTACTGATAGCATTTTGTATGTCAATTGCTGCCTCGTCAATATTAGTTGCATAGCTAAACTCCAACGTTATAACTGCAATGTTATCCTGACTTGTGGATTTTATATTGGAAATGCCCTCCAGCTTGCCAAATTCATCTTCCATTGGCTCAACAACATCTTTGACAACATCTTGAGAAGAAGCGCCTGGATACTGAGTGATTACGGTTACTGTAGGGGCGTTAGTATCCGGAGACAATTGAGTCTTTAATGAAATTCTTGAATATATTCCAAAAATTACTATTGCTATAGCAACAGATAATATGAAATATTTGTTTTTAATTGAAAATCTGCCTATATTCATTATTCTTCTCCTTTAAAAACATAAACAGCTGCATTTTCATAAAGCTTGGATAAATTTGTGGTTGCTATTTTATCTCCTTCTTTAAGCCCCTTAGTTACTTCAGTACTCTCTCCCACAGTAATGCCTGTTGCTATTTCAGCTTCTTTAACTATGCCGTCCATATACAAATAAACTATATTCTTGTTGTTTAAATTCTTTATGGAATTTTTAGGTATAATTAATTTGTCTGTTGCTTCGTTTGCTATAATTTCAACTTCTGCGCTGTTGCCAGAAAACAACATGGATGATTTTTCATTTTGTATTGGTCCTAATTCAATTAAACCGATTCTGGTGTTGGGATTTACATTAGGAATAATTTTATTGACTATTGTATTTATTTCACCATCTAAACCGTTTATTATTAATACAGCTTTGCCACCAACTGAAATTCTGTTAATGTCGCTTTCAGATACGCTAACCCTTACAATCAGTTCTTCATTATCATCAATGGAAACCAAAGGTTTTCCAATTACAGCTAAGTCTCCCACATCGCCTTCAATCATTTTCACAATACCGCTTATTGGCGCCTGAATAACTGTGTCTTGGATTTTTACGTTAAGTTCATTTATTGATGAATTTAATTCCTCCATTTGTTTTGCTGCCATGTCTTTTTCATGAATCAAGTTATCATAAGAATTTTGAATTGTTGCCTTTAATTCTTCTAATTTTAAGTATGCATTATTTGTCTCTTGTTCTAATTTGTCAAATGTTGTTTTAGGGATTGCTCCCTCACCATACAAACTTGCATAATTATCTCTTTCACTTTTCAAATATTCATAATTCGACTTTGCTGTTTCATGTTGTTTAATAAGCGGATTTGTTTCATAAAAATCATTGATTTCACTCGCCAAATAATTATAGTTTGTATTTAATGTTTCCAGCTTCTTTTGTGCAGTTTCTAGACTTGCCCTAAGCTGGCTGTCATCAATCTTTACCAGAATATCGCCATATTTGACAAAACTTCCTTCTTCAACATAAACCTGAGTTATCTGTCCTGCTATGGAAGGTGATATAACTGTAGAACTTTTAGGTTCAATTGTGCCCACGTAGTTTATAGTTTCAATCAGATTACCCTTGGCAACAGCTTCAAGTTCTATGGGGATCCCTAGTTCTGATTCCTTTGCAACACTTTCCTTGCTGCTTGAGGATGAATTGATGTTTTTAACAACCACTGACAAAATAACTAATGAAACTACAACAATCAAAATAAGCTTTTTTTTATTCATAAATGATTTCTCCAATCTTTCTATACTAATGTTTTTATTGTTTCATATAACTTTTTTGAATCTTTAAAGGTATCGCTACCTGTTAAAGATTCAAATATTATTAAACCTACAATAGTTGATAATATAATTTGAGCAATATATTCAATTGTCTTTTCGCCTGACTTTAAGTCTCCATCTCCCATATGATGTATGATTTCATCAAAGACTTTTGAAAATATGCTTTTAAGCATTTCTTTTATTTCATCATTAAGTTGAGCTTCATATAAAGTGCAAATAAACAATTCTCTGTTTTTCCTCAATGTGTATGTTCTTTCCTCAATTATTTTCTGAATAACCTGCTCTGAATTTACTTTTGTATTTATTGTGCTAAAGTTCAACATGGGCTTGACGATAAATTTTGATATGGTCTCGCAAAACAGGTTATTCTTTGTTTCAAAGTGCCTGAACAATGTAATCTCGGCAACTTCTGCAACAAGGGAGATTTCCTTTGTGGTAGAACCGGTATATCCTTTTTTGGAAAATACATCTCTAGCTGCATTTAATATTCTTTCCCTCGTATCTTCTTCTTTCATAAACTGCCTCATATTCTAATAACCGATTCCATATGATGCTGTAAACTTAAGTTTAGCTAAATTATAGTTGTGTAAAGATTGAACGTGCGACAATTCTGCATTGTAAAGCATATTTTGTGCATTTAACACATCCATTTGGACACCAACTCCTGCTTCGTAAGAAAGTTGAGACAATCTGTAAGCTTCCTCAAGACTTGCAATATTTTTCTCATAAACACCCACAGCACGAGCAGCTTTTTGCATATTTAAATAAGCATTATTGACACTTAATTCCACATTCTGCTTTGCATCATTTAATTCGTTATTAGCTTTTTCTTTTTCGTAATTTGCTGCTCTATAATCATATGTGTTTTCTGCGCTGTAATTTGATACTATATCAAAATAAAGTTTGGAAACTTCGGCATTTTCCTGAGCTTGAATAACTTCTATTCTGTTTTTTTGCGCCTCTGAAACTTTAGGGGTTAAATCTATGTTTTCAGTTGCCTTCAAACTAATATTGCTTATAACATCTTCAGTAAAGTTTACTGTTGCATCCGATGGAATACCTAAAAGCTTGTTAAATTCCATTTTCTTGTATGTCAGATCATCCTTTGCATTTGCCAATAATAAATTAGCCTCTTCAACAGCTGCCTGTGCTGTTAAAACTTCCTGTTTTATACCTGTACCAATCTTAAGTTTAGCTTCTGCAATTCTTTGCTGCTCCATAACACGCAATACATTTTCTTCTTTTACTTCAATATCTTTTATGCTGCGGCTGATTTCATAATAGCTGTTCTTAATTCCCATCTTTATTTTTTGTTCAAGTAATTCCTTGCTTTTTCTTGACATCTTAGCTGCCATTTCAGATTGTCTTTTATAATAACCATCTGACAACAGTTTAGTTTCAATCATGGAGTTTTCAGGCGCTTTTGACCATAATGACGCAGCTTTTTTGGAAATAACCTGATTTTTTTCAATATCAAGCTGGGCAATTTTCACAGCTTCATTGTTTTTCAAGCCAAGTTCAACAGCTTCCTCCATAGAAAGATTATATGTTTTATTTTGAGACTGCTCTTCAGCATAAGTTATGCCGAAAGTTAATATAAGCATTGCTGTCAATAATAATCCTATTTTTTTAATCAATGTAATCACCTCGTAATTTTAGCTTTGTAAGTGCTAACTTACATATAGTTTAAAAAAATCTGCCGATTTTCATCGGCAGGTTTTTTAATTAATCTTATCTGTCGTAAATTCCGATGTATTCTGTAACTGTTTCTTCAGGTACATCAAAGATGTAAACCATGTCTCCATCTGCTAAATCTTCAATAGATAATATCTTTTCTTCAAGATTTCTGTGTGATATATCTGTATCATAGTAGAATGAATCGTTGCCGTATTTGTCAACATCTACGAACCAAGTCTTATCTTCGTCTTCGTCAGTTCCAACTGCCATAACTTCAATAATACCATTCTTAGTATCAACTCCACCGCTTACTATTTCGAACTTATCGAATGCAAATGTCACATCTCCATCATTCGTGTCATCACCATCATGATAGCCATCAACACCATTGTATCCAGTTACAAAGTCAATATTTCCATCGAATGTAGCAACTACAGTACCATCAGCATCTCCTGCATCTTCATCATCTATAACAATTTCATTGCCATCAAATTTAGCTGCATATTCTATACCAGAGCCTGTTGTAACTTCTATTGTTGCAACATTTAACATAGCTTCTGTCATTTCATCTGAATCAGCATAGAATTTTTCTCCTGCTATAACTTCTGCATCGTCTAAATCTTCTCCGCTTGCAGTGAATTCAACAAGAACTTTTTCTTGTAAGCTGTTTTGAGTTGATTGAGTCAAATCACCTGCAAAGTATTCAACAACTTCATTTTCTACAGCCATAAATATCCACAATCCATCGCTTCTGATTTCACGTTTCAAAATATAACCATAGTCATTTTTACCTAATGTGAAATCAGCATCATCATCATAGAAGAACACAGCAACTTCTAATTCATTATCATCTGCATTTGCGATTACTTTAAGATTATCTGTTTCTATGTCAGCAATGTCTTCCCATGTATATGCGTCTGCACTTGTAACTACATCAGAATCATTTACACCTAATCCAAAGAATACTGTTTCATCACTTACATAGTATGTTCCGTAATCTCCATCATCAAGGCTTATTCTATCATAGTCTTCATCAATATCTGCAGCATCAACATCGTTATCTACAATTTCATCAACCACATCGATAGCTGAAATTGTACCGTCACTGTTAAATTCAACATCTACTAATGTGCCTACAGGGAATTCTGCAGTAACATCAATCTCTTCATCTTCGTCATCCACATTAAATCCGTCTACATTATCAGTTTCATAATCACTTATAGATAAATCTAATTCATCACCATTGAATTCAGTTTCATCTTCAGTGAATTCATAAGTTATTTCATCATCATATTCATTTAGAAGCTCTACATAATATTTGTAACCTGCAGTTCTTGATGACCATGGCTGTTCTGTTACTACAAAGTAATTGTCTTCACCTGTATCTACTCCTGTAGTTATATGGCGTCCATAGTTCCATCCGTCAGTTTCTTCATAGTACTTGCCAATGTAAACTGTTACATATTCGCCAACCATGTCTTCCAAATCTGAAAGTCTATCATCATCTGCTGTCCAAACTTCAGTTTTAGGATCTTCTGCTAATGAATCAATTGTATCATTTTCATCAGTACTGATTGTGAATGCAGGTCCAACTGATATGCTATTACCATCTACTACAAGTGTATAATCCCAGTAATTATTGTTGTCTGAATCTACAGAATCCAAAGTACCTTCAATCTTATAATCATATGCGTCTAATACAAATTCTCCGCTTGTTGCTTCCCAGAAATAAAGAACATCATCTGTCGCCAAAGATTCTAAATCTGCTAAATCACCATTTTTGAATACAAGGTATTCTTCTCCGTCAAGTTTCAATGAGCTTTCATTTTCATCATATAAGAAATATTTAACTCTTTCATCTTCTAAATCTACATCAGTAATAACAACAGGTTCATCATAGTTAACCATATCCATGAACATGATATCATCATCTTCATTTAATATAAACTTACCTGCAACTTCACCTAAAGTTACATATCCATTGCCTACTCCTTCTATAGTCATAGCTTCAAGGTCTTCAACTCTTTCGTAGTTATAGAATACTATTGCATCTTCAGCTACATCAAAAGTCTCATCAGTATCATCTAAAGATACTTCAACTGTATTATCTTCATCTGTGAAGTCATAATCACCGTCTTCATCTTGAATGTCAATAATCCAGTCCCATGCTATAACATCTCTTGCATCAGTTGTATCCTGCAATGATATAACTATATCATCATCTTCTAAATCGCCGTCAGTATCCATATCTTTTACGAATACAGTTACTTCATGACCTAAAAGAGCATCAGCATCAATTGATTCCAATAATTTAAATGTATAAGTGTCTTCCTCTTCATCTCTGATGATTATTTCATCTGCATCTAAATCTCCCAATGAGTGAGTTGGAGTTTCAAGTACATATGCATCTTCTAATTCATATACATTTAAGTATTTTGTAAGAAGTGTGTCTTCTGTAATTGTCCAAGTTTGGTCTCCTGATGTAACTTCAGTTAAATCCATTAAATCAATGTCTAATGCCTTGTCAACCAATACTGAAACAACGCCTCTTTTTGCAGGATCATTGTAATTGAATTTAACACCTAGTGTTAATCCGATTTCAGATGCTTTTGTTAAATAGTTTGAAGGCCATACATTGCTGTTTAAAGCAGGTTCATAACCTAATAAACGTACTATCATTGCAATTGCTTCTGAATATGTTACTTGAGCTTCAGGCTTGAATGTTCCGTCAGGGTATCCAACTATTATTCCTTGAGCAGTTGCTAAGTTAACATAACCGCTTGCCCAGTGAGTACCTCTCACATCAGCAAATTTTGTGTTATCTACTGAATCTACTGCAATATCCTCCATACCTAATGCACGAATTGCAATTGCAGCAAATTCAGCTCTTGTAATTGAATTGTCAGGTTTGAATGTTCCGTCTTCGTAACCTACAATTATGTCTAATGCTCCAAGTCTTTCTACTGCGTTTGCGTAGTCAGTTCCTTCAACATCAGATGGTAAAGCAAAGGCAAAACTAAAACTTGAAAGAATCATAGCCATTGCTAAAACTAATGATAAAACTTTTTTCATCTTATCCTCCTATAATTATCTAAGTTCAGTGATTAAGAGCATTAGCCCTAACGTTCACCGTGTATTAAATTTAGCTTTTTTGTATAACGAATACAATAGTCAATAAATAGGCATTTGTAAGGTATTCTTACATTTATAGATGGTTGTAAGGCACTTTTATGTCCAATTTGTAATAAGAATGTAATATTTGGTTTAATTCGTAAATAGACTTGAATAAGAACTTAAGAAACTACAACTAAACAAAAATAAAAAGAAGATTTGTAAAACTTCACAAATCTTCTTTTATTTTTGCTTATATTAATTTTTAGGTGCTGGTGCTTTTACAACAATTAATTCCAGTGTTTCATCATGTAAATTTCTCACATTCATTTTTGTCTTAAAAGGAATTTTTAAAATATTTCCTTCAGTATATTCATGATTTTCCTGGTCATCTAGTTGAATTGATAACTTACCTCTTAACACTGTCATATAAACATTAGAATTTGAAAAGTGCTCAGGTAATCCTTCATTTTTGTTAAAAACCATATGAAGGTAATGAACATTTTCATCCTGTATTACTTTTTCTACAGCTTTTTCATTACTTCCTAAACTCATTTTAAAATTTTGTTCAATCATTTCTTAATCTCCTAATTAGTTTTTTTAGTACATTTATTATATAAAAATTATTACCTAAAGCTTTGATTTAAATCAAATTTTATTAAAACATTTTTTAATTCCTTGATTTTAATCAAGGTTTATTTTTTGAATAGAGATTAATATTGGTTCATAATCAATTAAAAAATATTAGGAGGAAACAATAATGAATTCAAAGAAAATAATTACAACTTTTGCAGCTGCAGCGGTTGCGGTAGGTATAATAGTATTTTCCCCATTAACAGCAAATGCTCACTGTGACACAATGGATGGACCTACTGTTGCAGATGGTATTAAGGCTATGGACGAGAACAACATAAACCATGTTCTAAAATGGGTAATGCCTGAATATGAAGAAGAAATTACAGAAAAATTCAACTTAAGCATGAAAGCTAAAGACTCAAGTCCAGAATCAAAAGAACTTGCTGAACAATATTTCTTCAGCGAACTTGTAAGACTTCACAGAGCAGGAGAAGGTGCTCCATTTGATGGTTTAAAGCCTTCAGGAACTCCAATAGATGAAAAAGTTGCAGCTGCAGATGAAAGTATAGCGGTTGGTAACTTATCTCCATTAGAAGGATTAATTGAAGAGGAAAAGATGCCAGAGCTTACAGAAAGATTTGAAAAAGTTATGGAGTTGAAAGATTTTGACGTTAATAATGTAGAAGAAGGAAGAGGATATATAGAAGCATATGTAAGCTTCTTCAAATTTGCAGAAGGAGAAGAAGAACATCATGGTGAAGCAGTTCATAGCGGTGAAGCAGTAAATACGGAAGAACTATCTCATGAAACTGAAGAAGTTTCAGCTGAAACCACAGCTGATACTAATGAAGAGAAGTCTTCAACAAACTGGTTGCCTTGGGCATTAGCAGGATTATTCTTCACTACAAATATCATTGCACACGCTAAATTGTTCCACTTAAAAAAACATTCTAATGGTCAATGCAATCATCATTAATAATTTAATGAATATTAAAAAAAAATCAACTTTAGGTACAACTCCTGAAACTATAAGCCGTAAATTGCCGGTTCTAGAAGATGAAGGTTTTATAAAAAAGAACGGAAAAAAAATTAAAATATTGGATTTGGACGGATTGATGCTTATTTAATTAACAATATATTGAATGGATGTTCTTTTAATAAAAGAAACATCTTTTTTTATACTTTTTTATAAATATTTTAGAACTTGATTTTGGTCAATGTTTTATATTTCATTATGCATTAAGATTAATCCATAAACCAAATAAATTTTAGGAGGAAACAAATATGAAATCAAGAAAATTAGTAACATCTATTGCAGCAGTAGTAGTTGCAGTAGGATTAATGGTAATATTACCACTAACGGCAAGTGCCCATTGCGACACTATGGACGGTCCAACAGTGGCAGATGGCAGAAAATCATTAGAAAGCGGTAATGTAAGCTATGCAATGAAGTGGGTTCAACCTGCATATGAGAAAGAAATTACAGATGCTTTTAACCTTAGCCTGAAAGTAAAAGATTTAAGTCCGGAAGCTATGGAAATCTCTGAAAAATATTTTTATGATAACTTGGTAAGAATACACAGAGCCGGTGAAGGAGCACCATTTGATGGAGTAAAACCTCATGGAACACCTATTGATGAAAAAGTTGCAGCAGCAGATGAAAGTATCGCTGTTGGTAACTTATCACCTTTAGAAGGGTTGATTGAAGAAGAAAGAGTTCCTGAACTTGAAGAAAGATTTGAAAGAGTTATGGCTTTAAAAGACTATGACGTAAACAATGTTGAAGAAGGAAGAGAATATATTGAAGCTTATGTAATGTTCTTCAAATTTGCCGAAGGTGAAGAAGATCATGCTCATGGAAAAGCTCATGGCGAAGAAGCTGTACACGAAGAAAATGCTCATGAAGAAGAAAATGCTGCTCATAAAGAAAATGTAACTTATACAGTGAAATCTGGAGATATGCTTTGGAAAATTGCTGAAAATCATGGTACAACATATCAAGAAATTCAGAAATTAAACAATATTAAAAACCCAAATCTTATTTATCCAGGCCAAGTATTTGAGATTCCTGCAAAATAATGACTATTAAAGGGGCAATGCTAAATTGCCCCTTTAAAAAGGAGGATAAAATTTTGATCAAAAAGTTTCTAAGTTTTATGGTAGGTGTCATGGTAATTTTCATGTTATTATACTATTTTGTTTTTTTTATTGTTATTGTACCAAGTGCATCCATGTATCCAACTGTAAAAATTGGAGACAGGATTGTTACAACAAGAATTTATAATAAATCCTCAATACAAAGAGGAGATATATTGGTTTTTCATTCTGATGAGCTAAATGAAACAATGATAAAGAGAGTTATCGGATTGCCAAATGACAAAATAAATATAGATTTAAATGGTAATGTGTTTGTAAATAATGATAAATTAGATGAATACTATGTAAAATATCCGGACAATCGTGAAGGAAATTATAAAGTGCCGGAAGGGGAATATTTTTTCTTAGGAGATTATCGTGAGCACTCATATGACAGTCGCTCATGGAACGACCCATTTATTCCGGCAGAAGATATATTAGGAAAAGCTAAATATATTATATTTCCTTTCAATCGATTTGACCTTTTAGATAAATAAAATTCTACACCCAATATGCAATCAAATTGCTGTTGGGTACCTGACAACCTGGTTTCTGCACAATAAATATTACCTATTTGTTAATTCAATGGGTGATATTTTTGTATATACAAAAGGAGCGACAGCTAGAATATGGCTTCGCTTAACTATATTAATAAAAAAAGATAACCGATTTTCATCGATTATCTTTTTTTATTATCTAACTATTTAGTGGCTGTGATGTTCATGTGCATTGTGATGTCCATGTTCGTGTTCTTCACCTTCTGCAAATTTGAAAAAGCTTACATATGCTTCTATATATTCTCTTCCTGCTTCTACGTCATTAACATCAAAATTTTTCAGTGACATTGCCTTCTCAAACCTTTTTTCAAGTTCATGCATTTCTTCATGTGTTACTAATCCTTCTAGTGGTGATAAGTTGCCAATTTCAATACTTTTATCTGCCGCTGCAACTTTTTCATCTATTGGCACCCCATGAGGTTTTAATCCTTCAAAACCTGCTCCTTCCCCTGCTCTGTGAATGCGAACTAAATTCTCTAGAAAATATCTGTCAGCTAGTTCTTCCGCATCCTTATTTAATTTTCTTACTTTCAAACTCAATTCAAATATTCTTGTTAATTCTTCTTCATACTCAGGAGCAATCCATTTTAAAGCGAAATTAATGTTATTTGTTTCAAGTGCTTTTTGTCCGTCCTTTGCTGTAGGTCCATCCATTGTGTCACAATGTGCATATGCCTTTTTTGGAAGAATCGCCATTATCACCAATCCTGTTACTAAAGCTAAAATTGTTTGTACCATTATAGCACCTCTTTTTCTTTTTTTAATGTTATACCCTCATTATATCATCTTAAAACAAATATTATTTTGACTTGGGATTTTTTAATTATTTTATTTATTTTGATATTAATCAAAGAATTATACAAATTATTATATTAGAATGAAATTATTAAATTATGCTAGGAGTAGTTAAAAATGAAAGATAGTGAAATTAATACTGTTTGGAACAAGTTTAAAAATGAACTACTAAATTTTATTAAGGCAAAAGTAAAAGATGAATATGAAGCAGAAGATATTTTACAGGAGGTATTTATTAAAATTTATAGAAATATTGAACAGTTGGATGATGAAACCAAAATTAAATCATGGATGTATAAAATTACAAATAATACAATCATCGACTATTATAGAAAAAGAAAAGATTCTGCATTACAAATAGATAATATAGAAAGTATATTGGAAAATGGAGAAGAAAATACAAATATGAATGATGAAATGTTTACATGCTTGAAATTATTTCTGTATGAACTTCCTGATAAATACAAAGAACCTATTGAAATGTACGAATTCAAAGGAATGAAACATAGAGAAATTTCTAAGAAGTTAAATATCTCTTTGTCTGGCTCGAAAACACGAATTCAGCGGGCGCGTGAAAAACTCAGGGAAGTTTTGACCCAATGTTGCGAAATTGAAGGTGAGGATTAGATATGATTAAAAACAAGGAAAGATATTGTAGCAACAGCTGAATTACCAGAAGATATAAAGCGGGATTTGTCTATGATGGCAGGTTGCGTCGCTGGAGCTGAGTACATAGATAATATTAAAAGAATGCTTGAAAATGGAGGGTTTAATAATATAAAAATGTTACCTAAAGATAATAGCAGACAGATATTAAAAACTTGGGCTCATGATAGGAATCTTGAAGATTTTGTTGCTTCATTTATAATTGAAGCGCAAAAATACTAAGGTTAATCCGGCAATGTCATTAAGTTAACCAATTTGTGATAAGTAAAGAACAAATAGAATTAAAGTCAATTGAAAAACGTGGAGCATTTACTTCACGTTTTCTTATATTTTCTTGCAAATTATGGGAATGATTGATACAATTGTAATAAGTAGGAAATTTTATATGACAAAACTTTAACCGGAGGATGAAAGTGCTTAAGAAATTTACAAACTTTTTAACAAGTCTTAAATTTGGAATTGTTTTGTTCTTGATTATAGCTGTTTATTCAATAATAGGTACTGTTATACCACAAGGAATGGACATGAAATTTTATTTAGAGCAGTATGAAGTATTTGGAAGCTTAATGATTTTTTTGGGATTTGACCATGTGTACAGCTCAAAAATATTCTTGATTATAGTTTTTATTTTTACCGTAAATTTAGTGGGTTGTACCTTGAAGATCTTACCTTCTCAATTAAGGAAAATGAAAGATGATTATATTCCGGCAAAATCAAAGGAAAGTGAAAACCTTTACTATGAAGATATAAATATTGAAAAATTTAAAGAAGTATTAAAGAAGAAAAAATTTAAAATCATTGAAACAGAAAATGGAGAATATGCTGTAAAACATAAGGTGGGATACATAGGTTCTTCAATTACTCATTTGGGAATCATCATAATCATATTGGGAGGTGTCATAAGCAACATTTTTGCTGAAGAAGGGTATATAAATTTAATACGTGGAGAAAGGGCTGATTTTGATGAATATGGTTTTTCTCTCGTACTTGATGATTTCTATATGACTTTAAGGGAAGATGGTTCAGTTGAACAATACTACAGTGAACTTTCCATTTATGAAGAAAATGAGAAAATTAATGAAGAAAAAATATGGGTGAACAATCCTCTTTCTTTAAATGGCATTGATTTTTACCAGTCATATTATGGTTGGGCAAGCAAGTTGAATATTAGGGATAAAGATAATGTCTTGCTATATGAAAGCGTCATAAAGGACAACTTTTATGATTATTACCATCCTGAGGATTTAACCGTACTTCTATATGGATTTTATCCGGATTTCAGTATGGATAAAAAGGGCAATCCCGTCAGCGTGTCTTTGGAAAAAAATAAACCTGCTTATGCAGTCATGCTTTATAAAGGGGAAGAATATGTGAGTTCACACATAGTTGCTCCGGGTCAGCCTATTGAGTACAATGGCATAAAAATTGAATTTGTTGACTCTGTTCTTTATACCGGCATAACTTATAGGAGAGACTTCGGATATTATTTTGTTTTGCTAGGATGCGCTGTTTTGACTTTGGGAATTCTGTTGTCATTTTATTTTTATCCAAAGTACATATTGCTTTCGTCTGATTCCATAATACCGGTTGCAAGACAAAATGTTTGGGGATACACAGTAAAAATTAAACATATATTGAAGGAACTAAAGAATAAGAGCAGGAGAGCAGTATGATGGATATAACTTTTTACGAAGAAGTGGACTTTAGCATTTCATTTATAATATATATTGTAGCAATGTTGAGTTTCTTTGTTTTTCTTGTAGGTAAGAATGACAAAGTAGGAAAAGTTGCATTTGGTTTATCAATGGCGGGATTTATTGTTCATACAGTGGCAATGATTTTAAGAATAGTTGAGTCTGGAAGGCTTCCTTTCAGCAATCAATATGAATTTGCAAGCTGCTTTGCTTGGGGTATTGTTTTGTGCTACCTGGTCATCCACTTTCGCTACAAATTTACGTCAATGGGCGCATTTATAATGCCTTTGGCAGTTTTAATGATGGGATATGCATCTGTTCTCCCAAAAAACATTAAACCACTGATGCCAGCTTTGCAAAGCAATTGGCTTTATTTTCATGTAGGCTCAGCAATAATATCCTATGGCTCTTTTGCAGTTGCTTGTGGTTTATCAATTATGTATCTGTTCAATCAGAAAAATGTGAATAGCAACTTCAACAACAAGCTTCCAGATGAAGAAGTTTGTGATTACTTAAGCTACAGGGTCATTGCATTTGGATACTTGATGTTGACCATAGTGATTATTTCCGGTGCCATCTGGGCTAAGTATGCATGGTCAAGATATTGGACGTGGGACCCAAAGGAAACATGGTCATTGATCACCTGGTTAATTTATTCGGTATATTTACATTTGAGATTTAATAGAGGCTGGAAGGGAAAATCTGCTGCATGGTTTTCAATAATTGGCTTTGTAAGTATTATATTCACATTTGTTGGAGTTAATGTTTTATTACCCGGACTTCACAGCTACAATTGACATTATAAATTATGAACTGAGAATTAGGAGGAGTTTTTTTGAAAGAAGATAGATTAAGTGAAGATGTAAACACTGTAACAGCTATGATAAAAATTTATTGTAATGGAAATCACGGCAGAAAAGAATTGTGTGATGATTGTTTGGAATTAGCACAATATGCAAAAAACAGGGTTGAAAATTGTATATTTGATGATAAAAAGCCCGTCTGCGGCAAATGTACCGTGCATTGCTACAAACCTGAAATGCGGGAAAAAATCAGGACTGTAATGAGGTACTCAGGTCCTAAAATGTTATACAAGCATCCTGTCATGCTTGTGAAATATGTTAAAGATAAATTTTTGTAAGTAACAAAATTTTATATAAAGGAGGAGATTAATATTAAAAGAAAGATTAGTATTATTGTAGCTTTTGCATTATTACTAATACTCACGGTAGGATGTCAGCAAAGCGATCAAGATATTGGTGCTCAAGGTGATGGTAAGATAATAAGAGCAGAAGAATGGAAAGATCAACATCCGGACATATATGCATCTTTTATGACTAATGCTGAAATGGAAGAAACCACATATGGAGGTTCTATGCCTGTTGACTACCTTGAAGAATATCCTAATCTTAAGACATTTTACGATGGATATGGATTTAGCAAAGAATACGCAAGAGCAAGAGGTCATGTTTATGCTCTGGAAGATGTAATAAATACTTCCAGACCAAAAGGCGGAGCCAGCTGTTTAGCTTGCAAGACTGCAGATTTCAACGTACAACTTGAAAATGAAGGTGAAGGTGTCAACAAGATTTCATTCACTGAATTTGTGGAAACAAATCCTGAAATGGAAGGTATCAGCTGTTATGACTGTCACAGAAATACTCCTGGAGAAGTAAACATAACCAGGGCACATCTCACAGAAGGTTTAACTTTTGTTGAAGAAGAAAAGCCAGGAAATTTAGCCTGTGCACAGTGTCATGTAGAGTATTATTTGGATCCTGAGACCAATGGGGTAGTTTTACCTTGGCATAATGGAATAGATACAGATGGCATGCTTGAATACTATGATGAAATAAACTTTAGGGATTATGAACATCCGACTACAGGAGCACAAATATTAAAAGCACAGCATTCTGAATTTGAGACTTTTACAGGAAGCATACACGATGCTCAAGGTTTAACCTGTATTGATTGCCATATGCCGAGAATAGAGGGAGAAGAAAACCTTAAATCTCATCACTGGACCAGCCCGCTTTTATCAGAAGAAGGTATAAAACAATCTTGTATTCCTTGTCATGGTGGAGAACCCGAAGCCATCATAACCAGAGTAGAAAAAGTTCAAGAATCAGTGTACAACAAAACTAATGAAGTAAGTGATGAGCTTCTTGATTACATCAATCGATTGGCAAAAGCGATTGAGGATGGAGATGTGCCAGACGAAGTTATAGAACAGCTGAGAGACATCCACAGAAATGCACAATTTAAGTGGGATTTTGTGTTTGTTGAAAATGGAGAGGGATTCCACAACTCTCAAAAGGCACATGAAAATCTGGATGATGCCAGAGAATTAATTGCAGAAGGAACAGCAATTTTAGAAGGGTATGGGGAATAAGGTTAAAAGGGGTTTTGTCGGCGGCTGCATGATTATTCAAGTTCAAAAGTTTGAAATATAAAGAAAAGCAATCACTCCTCCCCGATAATTTATTTTTTAATTCCTTGATTAAAATCAAGGTTTATTTTTTCTAATGGGCAATGCAATCATCATTAATAATTTAATATTAAAAAAATCAACTTTTAATTTTTTAAAGTTGATTTTTTTATATTTAAAATTTGATTTAAATCAAATACATTTAGCTTTAAAAAAGGTAAAATAAATTTTCAAATAAATGAATTGAACATACTTTATTATAATAATAAAATATAAAAACAAGTAATCGAAGGAGAGAAAATATGATTCATTCAAATGAAACACATAATCATAGTCATGAACATGATCACAACCATTCATGTATTTCCTTAGTGCCCATATTCAATCATTTAGAACAGGAAGAAATGGATGAAATTAATGCTTCTACTCATACTGTTTCATACAAACGAGGTGAAATAATTTATCATGCAGGAGAACAGTCTGATGCCCTTTATATTGTGCATGAAGGCAAAATAAAAATATACAACTTGTCAGAATCCGGAAAACAACAGCTGCTTCGAATTTTAAAGCCTGGGGATTTTACAGGTGAGCTATCCTTGTTTAGTGAATCAACTCACGAATCATATTCAGAAGCTATGGAAAATACCTCCATATGTATTTTTAAGCGTTCGGATTTGCAAAAACTTTTACTGAAGTACCCTACAATCTCGCTAAAATTATTGAATGAATTTTCAAAAATACTTAAAGACTCACACAAACAAACAACACGCTTTGCAACTGAAAGAGTTGAAACTCGTATTGCTCTATACCTGGCTGAATGTGCAGAAGAAAATCATTCTAACACATTTGAATTGCCAATGACAAAGGTAAATTTAGCTTCCTATTTAGGTACAACTCCTGAAACCATAAGCCGTAAATTGACGGATCTAGAAGATGAAGGTCTTATAAAAAAGAACGGCAAAAAAATTAAAATATTGGATTTGGACGGATTGATGCTTATATAAATTAACATACTTATTAAGGGATGTGCTTTTTGTAAAATAATTAATTATCTCCAGAGGGAATTAATTACTTTTCAATTTACACTTTTTCCTTAAACTTCATATTCATGATAACAATAGATGACAGTAAGATAATAATTCCCAGCACATTGATGATATTAAGTTTTTCTTTAAACACAATAACTCCTATCAATGTGGCAACGACTGTCTCTACTGAAGCAATTATAGGAACCTTGGATATTTCCACTTTCTTTTTCAAGCCCCCCATATATAGCAAATATGAACCAACTGTTGGAATGAGTCCATACCCAAATGAATACATCCAAAACTTTAGTCCAGATACGGTCGCGATAGATTCCCAAGGTGCAGATATGATGCCAAGCGTCAACCATCCAAATAAAAAACTGTAAAATACAACAGTAAACGGATGAATACTGCCTGATGCAATCTTTCCGATTATAGTTACTAAACTATATAAAAAAGCTGCCGCTATTCCAGAGAATATTCCTAAGACAGATATTTTGAAATTTGATAAGCTTCCGCCGGTAACCATTAAAAAGCAGCCAACAATATTTATTAATAAAGCAAAAATTTTAAGTTTTCCGATTTGTTCCTTAAAAATTATTCTGGACATTATGCAAACAAATACAGGTGCGGTATATAAAAGGATGGATGCTGTAGCCACCCCGACACTTCCTATACTAATAATGTAACAATAATTAAATAATGCCTGAGACAATAAGCCTAACATTAAACAATGTTTCAGTCCGTTCTTGTCAATTTTGAACATTTTTATTCCGCCCATACAAAGCATAACAGGAACAAGGATCCAAAATCCCGTAAATAATCTCATAAATGCTATTAATGTAGTGCTTGCTCCAACACCACTCAATAATTTTACATACAGCCCTATGGTACCCCATAGTATTCCAGCTGCAAAAATCATCACATATCCAATAATTTCACTTGATTCAAATTTTTTTGTCAATTGCATAATTTTGTACATACTTTTGTCATCTAGGAAACTTAATTTCCTGCCCCTTTCTAAAGTATTTATATTATATCATGATAATTAGCAATAATAAATAACATTTGGTATCTGTTTTTGTTAGCGTTTTTGAGCTTTTATGCCAAAAGCATTTAAATGTGTTATGATATTTTAAATTCAATAAGGGCTTTGCCCGTCATTCAACGGTTTCAGTGGGAGATTGAACTCCCACTGAAAAAATTAAATGTCCCCCGACGCCTATAGAGGCGAGGGACATTTAATTTAGTTATAATAAGGAAATAAGAAAAATTTTAAAACATTTTAAATTTTGATTTCAATCAATGTTTTTATAACTTTTTTAATTTATAATCATGACATAATAATAAATAAGGAGAAATTGATATGATAAAAAAAATAAACAGTCATAAGAATCATATAACCGCTATTTCAGGTATATTGATCGCATTAGGATATATTATGAAATTAGCAGATATGGGAAATGTAAGAGATGTATTATTAATAATTGCTTCAGTATTAGCAGGTATACCTATAGCTATAAAAGCATGGCAAGCGCTTAGAATGAAAGCCTTCAGCATAGAACTGTTAGTAACAATAGCTGTAATAGGTGCATTATATCTGAAGGAGTACACGGAATCATCTGTAGTAACATTTTTATTCCTCTTTGGTGCTTACTTAGAAGCTCGTACTTTGGAAAAAACTCGTTCTTCATTAAAAAGCTTAATTGAAATGGCTCCACAAGAGGCAACAGTTATAAAGGATAATAAGGAAATTAATGTTCCTGTAGACGAAGTTGAGGTTGGTGACAGAATCATCGTTCGTTCCGGTGGTAAAATTGCAGTCGACGGCATCATAGTATCAGGTAAAGCAAGCATAAATGAGGCAGCTATAACCGGTGAATCAGTTCCCGCTTCTAAAAAAGAAAATGATAGGGTATTCAGCGGAACAATTGTAGACAACGGATATATAGAAATGGTAGCTGAAAAAGTCGGTGATGATACTACTTTTGCTAAAATAATTGAATTAGTTGAAGAAGCTCAAGAAGCTAAATCAAAGGCACAAAGATTTTTAGACAAATTTGCTAACATTTATACTCCTGCAATAGTTATTATGTCAATAGTAGTTTATTTGGTTACAAGAGATCTTCATTTATCTATAACATTCCTTGTAATAGCATGTCCTGGTGCTTTGGTTATAGGTGCTCCGGTGTCTAACGTAGCAGGTATAGGTAACGGTGCTAAGAATGGTGTCTTAATAAAAGGTGGAGATGTAATGGACAGGTTTTCTAAGGTTGATACCTTAGTATTTGATAAAACAGGTACATTGACAAAGGGCAAACCAGAAGTTACTGATATAAAGGTATTTAATAATATTGAAGAAAATGAACTTTTAAAATTAGTTTCTGAAGCAGAAACAATTTCAGAGCACCATTTAGGTCAAACAATAGTTAAGGAAGCAAATTTAAGGAAAATTGATTTAAGCAATGAACCTGAAAATAGCCAGGTTATTAAAGGTAATGGAATTATTGCTAACGTTGAAGGTAAATTGTTGGTTGTTGGTAACAGAAAATTAATGGATGCAGAAAATGTGAGCTTATCAAATGAAATATCAGAATATGCAATAGAACGTGAAAAGAAAGGCAACACAGCAATATTTGCGGCAGTTGACGGCGAAATAGCGGGTATATTCTCCATAGCTGACCAAATACGCGATGATGCTAAGACAGCTCTTTCTCAAATGAGAAGAAACGGAATCAAGAAGATTATAATGCTGACAGGAGACAACAGACACACTGCTGAGCTTGTAGCCAAGCAATTAGAGCTTGATGAATTTTATGCTGAACTTCTTCCTCAAAACAAGGTTGAATATGTTAAAAAACTAAAGGACGAAGGCAGAATGGTTGCAATGGCAGGAGATGGTATAAACGATGCTCCGGCAATAGCTACTGCGGATATTGGTTTAGCAATGGGCGAAGGCGGAACAGATGTTTCCATGGAAACTGCAGATGTTGTCTTGATGGCAGATAAATTGCTTCAGTTCTCTCATGCATATTCTTTATCTAAAGCTACTATAAGAAACATGAAACAAAATATATTTATAGCAGTTGCAATTGTGTTTGTACTATTGGCTGGCGTCCTATTAGGCGGTGTTCACCTAGCATCAGGAATGTTCATCCACGAAGCAAGTATACTTGTAGTTATACTCAATGCAATGAGACTTATAAAATTCAAAGCATAAATAAGCAGATAACCCAAGTCTTTGATTTGGTGTCAGTCGCTTATACTGTAAGTGAAAAAATTAGGATTTGTGCCCAGTCACAAATCCTTTCCTTAACTGTTCATTATTCATTGTTCAATGTTCATTGTCTTTAATACGCTCTTGCTACATAAATCATGTGTTTTGCTTCTTTGCCGCAAATATGGCATTTGTGGTCTAAATCTTCCTGTTCAAATGGAATGCATCTGATGGTTGCTCCTGTTTCCTCTTTTAATTTATCTTCACAAGCCCTATCACCACACCACATCATTTTTGCAAATCCAGGACGGTTTGGAAGATTCTTTTTATACTGCTCATAGTCTTCAACCACATATGTGTTTGCCTCTCTGTGAGCCTTTGCTTTTTCAAACATATCTTTTTGCATGGTTTCAAGCATTTCAAAAATTGTATTGTCTATATTGTCTAAAGAAATAAATTCTTTTTCAAGCTTATCTCTTCTTACTGCAACTGCTTGATTATTTTCTATATCCTTAGGTCCAATTTCTATACGGATTGGATAACCCTTCATTTCATATTGGTTAAATTTCCATCCTGGTGAGTTTTCTGTGCTGTCATCAAGTTCAACTCTTATTCCTTTAGCTTTTAAACTGTCATAAAGAGTATTAGCTTTTTCTAACACTCCTTCTTTCTTTTGAGCAATAGGAATAATAACAACTTGAGTAGGTGCCATCCTTGGTGGAAGAACAAGCCCTCTGTTATCTGAGTGTACCATGATGAGTCCGCCGATTAGCCTTGTAGAAATACCCCATGAAGTGTGGTATGGATGTTGCTCCTGTCCGTTTCTTCCCTGGAATTTAATCTCAAATGCCTTTGTAAAATGTTGACCCAAATTGTGTGATGTTCCTGCCTGCAATGCCTGGCCGTCGTGCATCAATGCTTCCATTGTATATGTTGCATGTGCACCCGCGAATTTTTCCTTTTCGCTTTTTTGACCTACCACAACAGGCATTGCCATTAAATCTTCTGCTACCTGTCTATATATATCAAGCATTTGCAAAGTTTCTGCCTGTGCCTCTTCCTCTGTCTCATGAAGAGTGTGACCTTCCTGCCATAAAAATTCAGATGTTCTTAAAAAAGGTCTTGTTGTTTTTTCCCATCTTACAACGCTGCACCACTGATTGTAAAGGTAAGGCAAATCTCTATATGAGTTTAACCACTTTGCATACATGTGGCATATAATTGTTTCAGAAGTTGGTCTTACTACTAATCTTTCTCCTAATTCCTGATTGCCGCCATGAGTAACCCATGCCACTTCAGGAGCAAAGCCTTCAACGTGTTCTTTTTCCTTTGTCAACAAGCTTTCAGGTATCAACAACGGGAAGTACATATTTTTGTGCCCTGTTGCCTTGAATTTTTCATCTGCAAATGCCTGAATTTTTTCCCATAATGCATAGCCGTATGGTCTTATAACCATGAAGCCTTTAACTGGTGAATAATCAACCAGCTCATTTTTTAATATAACATCTGTATACCACCTGCTGAAATCTTCTTCCATAGGTGTTATTTCTTTTACAAAATCTTTTTCTTTCTTTGACATAATTTCTCCTTTCAAATATAAAAACCGCCTCTATGCTAAGAGGCGGTTATCCGCGGTACCACTCTAATTGCTGTTAAAATAAATCAACAGCATCTCATTTATATAAGGGTTTTGCCCTTTGGGTTGTTACTCCCAAATACTCCAAGGCGGGTTCAAAATACAGGGGGCCGAAAATCTCACACCAATGATTTTCTCTCTTTGGACCATGTAAATTTACTAATTCTCTTCATCGTAAATATTAATTTTAATTGTATTTATAATATAAAAGATTAATGTCTTTGTCAACAGATTTCGAATATTTTTTATATTTATTAAACAAATTAATATTATAAAATAAAATAATTGTTAACTTGAAATTGTAAGACACTGCTTGTATAATTAAATTATGGTAAAACATAAAAAATTAGGAGGAAAAGTAAATGAAAAAAGTAATAAGTTTAGTATTAGTAGCATTATTAATTCTAAGCAGCTTCAGCTTTGCATTTGCAGCAGATGCTGAAACTACTAAAATTACTATTATCCACACTAATGACACCCATGCAAGACTAGAGGGCACTGAAAAAGAATTAGGTTTTGCAAAGATAGCTACATTAATCAAGGAAGCTAAGGCAGCAAATCCTAACACATTGATTCTGGATGCCGGTGACACACTACACGGCATGCCAATAGTTAATATCAGTAAGGGCGAAAATGCTATAAAAGTATTGGAAGCTTCAGGATATGACTATATGACATTAGGAAATCATGACTTTAATTATGGCAAAGAAAGACTTCTTGAATTAAAAGACATGACAAAGGTAGGAATGTTAAGTGCCAACATTTTTAATGAAAAAGGCGAATATGTATTTACACCATACGTTATTAAAGAAGTAGGCGGAGTAAAGGTTGGAATTTTTGGTCTTACTACTCCAGAAACAGCATATAAAACAAGTCCGACCAATGTAGAAGGATTAACTTTTGAAGATTCTATTGAAGCTTCTAAGAAAATGGTTGAAGAACTAAAAGACAAGACTGATGTTATAGTAGCATTGGCACACATTGGATTAGATGAAAGCTCAGTTGTAACTTCTAAAGCTATAGCTGAAGCAGTTGAAGGCATTGATGTTATAATTGACGGACACAGCCATACATTGTTAGAAACAGGTAATCTTATTAATAATACTTTGATTGCTCAAACAGGAAATTATGATCAAAATTTAGGTTATGTTAACATAGAAGTTCAAAACGGTGAAGTTGTAAGCAAAACTGCAAAGCTTCTTAAAGCAGAAGTAGCTGCAAATATAGCAGCAGATCCTGAATTAACTAAATTAATAGGTGATATAAAATTAGCAAATCAGCCAGTATTTGATAAAGTTGTTGCTAAGACTGATATATATTTAGATGGTGTAAGAGCAAATGTCAGAACAAAAGAAACTAATCTTGGTAACTTATCTGCCGACGCAGTTAGAACTGCTTCAGGCGCTGATGTTGGATTTGTAAACGGCGGAAATATTAGAGTTGATATACAACCTGGAGATATTTCATTTGGAAAAGTAGCTGAATTATTCCCATTTGGAAACACCATCCAGGTTAAGAAAATTACAGGGGAAGATTTATTGGCGGTTTTAGAGCACTCAGTTAGCGGATATCCTGCAGCACAAGGTGCCTTCATGCAAGTAAGCGGACTTAAATTTGTATTTAACCCTGCACAGCCTGTTGGTTCAAGAGTTGTCGAAGTAACTGTTGGCGATAAAGCATTGGAAAAGACATCAGAATATACAGTTGCCATCAATGATTTCTTAGGAATTGGCGGAGACGGTTATGAAATGTTTAAAAAATATCCTGCTATAGCTGAGTTTGGAACATATGAAGAAATATTTGCAAATTATTTGAACACTAATGGAACTAAAGGTATCGACATTTCCGGCAGAATAACAGTAAAAGAAACTGTTGTTGCACCTGCTCCTGTTGAACCAGCACCAGCTCCTGCACCGACAACAGAAGTAACTTACATAGTTGTATCAGGAGACGTATTATGGAGAATAGCTGAAAAATACAACACTACATGGCAAGCATTAGCTGAATACAACAGTTTAGCTAATCCGAATTTAATATTCCCAGACCAGATTATTAAAGTTCCGGCAAAATAATTTATTTTAATAAGAATATTTTAAAAGGATTTGTGCTCGCACAAATCCTTTCATTAATTGTTCAATGTTCAATGTATTGTTCATTGATTATTTAAAACAAACACCGAAAGCTCTGGTGGTGCCATGAACCTTAAAGGAAGCTTGGAGGTTCCCAATCCCACATTCACATAAAGCGTGGTGTTCCTGTAATTGTTAAAGCTGTAAATTCCACCTGTATACTTTTTAGCCAATAATGGAAGCGAATTCACCAAAGGAAGATTTACCTGTCCCCCATGGCTGTGGCCTGACAAAAACAAATCTATATTGTATTCAAGCAAAAAATCTATTACATCCGGCTCATGACTCAGTACAATATTGAAGCTTTCTTCATCAAGCAGTTCTACCAGCTTGCTTTTTTCGTATTTTCCGAATATAGAATCATCCATGCCTATAATACTAACATTATATTCATCTAAAGCAATTTTTTCATTTTTTAAAATTACAAACCCGCTATTTTCCATTATCTCTTTGTAAATTTGCTCTGCTCCTCCACCATAGTCATGGTTGCCATATATAGCAAATTTTCCTATGCTTGCATTTATTTCTCCCAGAGCTTCCCAAATTTTATTTATGCTGTCTTTGTTTTCGTAAGAGCTGTATTCTTCAAATAAATCTCCTGTAAAAACAACTATGTCAGGCTTTTCTTCACTTATTTTTTGTACAACATGTTTTATATCTTTTTCATCGAAAAATTCCGATACATGCATATCAGAAAACTGAAGCAGTTTTAAGCTGCTGCTTTCTCTGTTGATTGTGCTGTTTTTTATATTTTCATAATGCACCTTCAAAGAATTAGGCTCCACAAACCGTGCATATATGTAAAAAACTAAGGCTATGAGAAATATTATGGATAAAGAACTAAAAATTTTTTTCACTGTCTTGCTCCCAGTAAAGATTCAACTTGTAGTATATCAAATAGTATAAAAAAAATAAAGCAAAACTTAGTTCATTATTTATTTTAATGAATTTCAGTCTGCCTTATGTTTTTGTTTTTTACACGATTCTTGTTTCAGTATCATCACATATGAAAAACTCAACGTAATTTGTCAGAATATCAATATAATTAAACGATACAATCCTTCTAAGCCCCTTGCTGTCCACATATACCGTAAATACTGAAGGATATGTGTCAGCAATTACGCCTTCATTCATTTGCGACCTGCTTTTCCCTTTTTTAACCTTAAATTTAACCTTTTGTCCTACGCACCCTTCAACCAATCCCTTAACGCGTGCCACGGAATTTACAGTCAAAAAATCACCTTCTAAACTATATTAAATGAAAAGTAGGTAAAATTTATTCATTTGCCTTTATGTTTTCCATAAACATAAAAATTATGTGCTTTTTCTTTAATTTACTTTATTTTTATCTTGCATTTAGCAAAAAAATAGAATATTATAATTAAGGCAATTAACAAATTTAAAGGATGTGAAGGTAATGGACGAGGTCCCTACGGTCAAACAATTAAAATGCCAAAAAAAACTGAATACTTCTCTATTACGGATAGCTACATCAATTTAGTAATAGAGAAAATCTATTATTAAATTGAGGTGAAAAATGCTTGATATATTCAAATCAATCGACGATACGCTTTTTACGTTGGAAGAAATAGAAGACGGAGCTTGGATTAACTTAGTTGATCCCACACCTGAAGAGCTAGATCGCATCGAAGACGAATTGTCAGTAGACAGAGATTTTTTAAGAGCAGCGTTGGACGAAGAAGAATCTGCTCGTCTGGAAACAGAA
Organism: Sedimentibacter sp.; assembly: GCA_050173715.1. Lineage (GTDB taxonomy): Bacteria > Bacillota > Clostridia > Tissierellales > Sedimentibacteraceae > Sedimentibacter. Next base: position 133,351 of record JBFXKO010000002.1, on the reverse strand, counting down.
AGCGACCAGGTATTAATACTGGTGGATACTCCATATGTAGAAAAAACTGATGACCACATTATTTATGAAACACTACCGCTGGGAATTATCATGACAGACAAAAACATTATAACTGTTTGTCTTAAAAATTCCATAGTGCTGGATCAATTTGAAAAAAATAGCATACGTACATTTTATACTTATAAAAAATACAGGTTTTTATATCAAATACTTTACAAAAATGCTCAAAGATACCTGCTTTACTTGCGTCAAATAGACAGAATGAGCAATTATGTTGAAAAACAGCTCCATCAGTCCATGAAAAACAAAGAGCTTATACAGCTTTTGGACTTGGAAAAATCATTGGTTTATATAACCACTTCATTAAGAGCAAATCAGGTAGTTCTTGAAAAAATAATGCGCATCAATATTATTAAGAAATATTCTGAAGATGAAGATTTATTGGAAGATGTAATAATTGAAAACAAGCAGGCTATTGAAATGGCCAACATATACAGCGGAATATTAAGCGGAACAATGGATGCATTTGCATCAATAATTTCAAACAACTTAAACATTGTTATGAAGCTGTTGACATCAATTACAATTTTGATGGCAATACCAACAATGTTTTCAAGCTTCTTTGGAATGAATGTTATAAATATTCCATTTGCCACTTCTCCCTTCGGATTTTGGATTGTAATGGGAATGTCAGTTTTCACAGCTGCCATAGTCGGATTTGTGCTTTTGAAAAAGAATTTATTTTAAATGAGACCTGGGCTTCCAGGTTTTTTTAATGCAAAAAATGAATAGCACCCGGTTTTCTTCAACTTCACACTAGAAAACCGGGTGCTATTCATTTAAATTTTCTGATTCTGCTTTTGGGGGAATCACCTCTTCCGTAAACATTTATATATAAACACTCATCTTACTAAATCTATGTACTGATTTGTTACCTTTACAATTCTTAATTTCAGAATTTGTTTTTTATTTCTTTATTAATTTTAAGTTGTTCTTAAGTGTGACATGCTTCCACCACTTTTAGAAGTGGAGACTTCTCGTTCAAGTAGCTTAATGTTACAGCTTAAGCAAGCTAACCCCGTGTATCTCACAGTTATGGTCTTAAAATTAAAATTCAAATTCTTTTTTTCTTAAATTGCATCAGTAAAATTTAGTAAAACTTATGTTGTAATATAGCTATACCCATTAATTATCTTAATAAACATATTTTTATAAATTTTTTTAAAATTTTTTTATGTTGTTAAATAATTCTATATATTATATAATGATTATTAAAAACATGATGTTTTATGAGGTAAATATGATAAAACTGTATTCTTATGGAAAAATAAATTTATTTTTGGACATAGAAGGTAGACAGCCTAACGGTTATCATCTAATAAAAACCGTCATGCAATCAATTGAACTGCATGATGAAATATTTATTGATTTCATTGAAAATGATAAAATTATTATTGAATGCAGCAATCCAAGCATACCAGTAAATGAAAAAAATACATGCTTTAATGCAGCAGCCCTCATAAAAGAAAAATATCATATAAAGACTGGTGTAATCATAAAAATTAATAAGACAATACCTACCGAAGCAGGATTAGCCGGAGGCAGCAGCAACTCAGCAGCAGTGATACGAGGCTTAAACATACTTTGGAATTTAAATTTAACACAAGGTGAAATGCTTGAAATTGGACTTAAAGTAGGAGCCGATGTACCCTTCTGCTTATTGGGCGGAACATACTTGGCAGAAGGAATCGGTGATAAACTCACTGAATTAAATGATTTTGTATGGAATTATATATTAATAGTAAAGCCTAATTTCTCAATGTCAACAGCATTTGTTTACAATAATTTAAGCGCTGATCTGTATAATTCATATATGAACGATGAAATCATAAGTTATATTAATACCGGTGATTTTATAGAAGCAGCAAAATCAACCTCCAATACCCTTGAAAAAGTTGTTGAAAAATTTTATCCAGAGTTAAATAGCATAAAGGATTTAATGATACAAAACAAAGCCCTGAGTTCAATGATGACAGGAAGCGGTTCTGCAGTATTTGGATTATTCAAGGACAATGAAAGCTTAGAGCTGGCATTTAAAAAAATATCCTCTGTTTATCCACAAACCTTTAAAACAAAAACAAGTAGAACAGGCATTCAAATATTTGTTTAAATTATTTGATATTTGGGTATCAGCTTGAATAACAGAAAGTGAGATGGAGATTATGAAAAAATTAATTTTAATGATTGTTCTTGTTGCCTTAATTGCAACAGGCTGTTCAGAGAAAAATGAACCTGAACAAAATAATGAAGACAGCAATACTAATTATGAACAAACTAATAATGATGCAATAATAGCTCCAGATTTCGAACTTGAAACACTCGACGGCACTAAAATAAAATTAAGCGAAATGAGAGACAAATACGTAATATTGAATTTCTGGGCTACATGGTGCGGCTACTGTGTTATAGAAATGCCTGATTTGCAGAAGCTGCAAGAAGCTCATAAGGACGATTTGCTGGTATTGACTGTCAATGTGGGCGAATCTAAGGAAGTTGTTCAAAAATTCATGGAAGAAAACAACCTTGATTTAACTGTTGTGCTTGATGAAAAAATGAACGTAGCCAATACCTATGGCATAAGATCATACCCTACATCAATCTCCGTCAATAAAAAGGGTGAAGCAATACGAGGCTATGTGGGTATGCTTACCTACGAGCAAATGGAGCAGCTTTATAGTTTTTTTGAAGAATAATACTTAAATTTTAATGGGACTGTTCCTAAGCTAAAGAAACAGTCCTTGTCAACTACGGCAGGATTTCTTCATATGTCAAATTTAACATTGGTCATTTACAGCTAAGGAAATTACAGACTTAAGCAAAACCCTCACGCCTGAAATGATATTCTTAAAGTCAGTATCTTCATATGGACTGTGACTTATTCCATTGATGCTTGGTATAAATATCATCGCAGTATCTATTATACCGTTGAGCATTGCATTGTCATGAACTGCTCCACTATTCATTTTTATGTAAGATAGTCCCAGCTCCTTTGTGCAGTTTTCTATTGTATTCACTAAATGTTCCGCCATTTGCACTACACTTGATTTCCCCAGCTCTGCCACTGATATTTCAACATTTTGGTTTACACCTGCATCATGAGCAAGTTTAATAATATGTTCTGCAATAATTTGTATATTTTCCTCGATTACATCTCTTATATCAACATTGAAAATAACCTTTGATGCTATAACATTAGAACAATTTGGAGATACAAACAATTTTCCTACTGTAGTAACAGCTGTTTTCATATTTAAATCTTTTGGAACATCTGCTATTTTATCAATTATTTTAGCACTTGCTACAACAGGATCTCTTCTAATAACCATAGGCGTAGTGCCTGCATGGTTCGAGGTTCCTTCAACTGTTATCTGCAGAGTTTTCATCCCTGCAATAGCTTGGATAATTCCAATTTCTATCTTTTCCTTGTCAAGTATTTCTCCTTGTTCCACATGCAACTCAATCATGCAGCATTCATTTTTGCCATCTATATATGATTGCTTTGTTTTACCTGACAGGAAATTGCAGTTTGAAATAACCTCATATGCAGATATGCCATTGTCAGCATATAAATTTTTAAGATAATCTTCATCTATTTTTTTAGCTATATATTTACTGCCCAGCATGGTCACACCAAAATTAGAGCCTTCTTCTTCAGCAAAAATTACTATTTCAATCGGATGGTTGAGTTTTATATCATTCTCCTTAATATATCTCATAACTTCTATACTGCTCAATACACCAGTTAACCCATCATATCTGCCTCCAAATTTCACAGTATCAATATGAGAACCTATTAATATTGACTTTGAATTTAAATTGTCAGGATTATATTTTGCACGGATATTTCCTATGAAGTCTACTGATACATCCATCCCCAAAGTACTCATTTCTTCAGTGAGTATTTTTCTTACCTTTTTATCCTCTTCACTGAACGAAAACCTTGTGCATCCTAATTCAGTTGCCGTTATTTCAGTAATTCTATCAAAATTATGTTTTAACCTTTCTACATTTATTACCATAACGCCGCCCCCTATAGTTAGCTGTTTAAGAAATCCAAAGTTGCTTGAACAAAAATCGCAACACCTGATTCAAAGTATTCTTCATTTATAGCAAATTTAGAGTTGTGATGCGGATACATCACACCATCTACATCCAATGGATTTGCTAAGAATATAAATGTACCCGGCACTTTCTCCAAATAGTATGCAAAATCTTCTCCACCCATAACCGGTTTGTTAGTTAAATGAACTTTATCTTCACCTACAGCTTTCTTAGCACTTTCATAAACTTTTAACGTGAATTTTTCATCATTAACTAAAGGCGGTGCACCATGGAAGTATTTATAATCAACAGTTCCTCTATAGCCAAATGCTATATTTGCTCCTATCTCACCAATACGTCTAGCAATATATTCTCTTGTTTTTTGATTGACTGCACGTGCTGTCCCTTCTAGGTAGACTTCTCCTGGAATAACATTGTAGGTTGTGCCACCTTGTATTATTCCTATTGTAATAACACCTGGTTCTACAGGATTTAATTCTCTACTTATAATTTCCTGTAAAGCTGTTATTATCTGAGCAGAAATAACTACAGGATCAATACTACTGTGAGGATATGCACCGTGTGAGCCCAGCCCTTTAACCTTCATTGTAAATCTATCAAGACAAGCCATCATTGAAGAAGTATTTAACATAACACTTCCGCTAGTTATGTCATCTGAAATGTGCCCTACATGCAAACCTATAATTGCATCTACTCCTTCTAAAGCCCCATGTTCAATCATTGGCTGAGCTCCTGCGGATATTTCTTCAGCAGGTTGAAACAAAAATTTTACTGTTCCATTAAATTTATCTTTTAAGTTGCTTAAAACCTTTATAACTCCTAAAAGTATTGATGTATGGGCATCATGTCCGCATGCATGCATATTGTCGTTTTGTGAAGCAAATTCTAGTCCTGTTTCTTCTTTTACGGGAAGTCCATCCATATCCGCTCTTAATGCAATGCATTTACCTTTGCCTTTTCCTTTTATAGTTGCTACTATTGCAGACTCTAGTCCAACACCTAAAACATATTCGATACCCATTTTGTCTAACTGCTCACAAACATACTTGCTTGTACTGGGCAGATATTGACCAACCTCTGGAATTTGATGTAAGTCTCTTCTCCATTTTATAACTTCATCAGATACTTCATTAATTAATTCTTTAATTTCCATAATATTCTCCTATTAAAGTCTACTTTTTCATAGACTTGTTATAATCATAAAAAGCAAAACCTACAGTTGAGAAAACTGCCACAGGAATCATTATAAAAGTTGGTATTGTTTTTATTACTAGCAGCATAATTAATGTAACCAACATTGCAAAAATTCCATACTTTATATTTTTAACAGCATACATAGCAAATATGGCGCCAAAAATAGCTGGTGAAACATAATTAAAAGCTTCTAATACTATTGGTGGAAATACGTTCATAAGTGCTGCACCACCAACTGCAGCAGCTGTTACAACAATTAAATTAGTAATTATAGAGCCTGCAATTCCCAGTGTAGATACTATTTCTGCCTTTTTGGTTCCAGGAGTTACTCCAACAGATTCTTGGGCTATTGCAGAACAAGGAACTCTCATGTTTCCTATATTGCCTGCCAAGAATGACATATATGTACCAGGTAACCCTAAAACAGGAAAAAATGAAATAGGTTCAACTATTGCATAAATTCCATATACAGATGCAATGTAAAGCCAGCCTGTCAATATATTATTGATTCCTGAAAAAGCATCATATATTAACAAAAGTACTAATGCAGGTAAAAAGCAAAATGGAATTGCTATTAAGTTAGTTAGTCTGCCATATTTAATTATAGGTTTTGTAAATTCAGCCTCATAGGATAATTCATTATTTTTTATATTAGTCATAATATTCCTCCTTATTATAGCTTAGTATAAATAACTGCTGTTGCCATGCCAACAATCATAGCAATTCCTAAGTTATATTCTGTCATCTTAGGATATTTTTTTGCTAGTTTGTCCAGTACTATCATTGCAATCGCAGCAGCAATACCGGATACCATAAATGGAACTGTTTTTGGATCAAGCCCTTTAATAAGTTCTTTTCCAAACAGATAAGAAAATGCCCCACACATTGCTGAAACCATTAATATCCCAAGCTTCTTAGGATTTCCTCCAGCAATTTTTTGTGTTATACCTTCAAGCTTATCAGAAAACATACCAGTAGTAAAAAGCCATGCACTTCCGTTCAAAGCCATAACCCAAGCAGCATTTGAAAAGTGTACTAATCCATAGTCCGGACTTGTAAATTCAATATTCATAGCCTTTGCTGACATATTTGCTGCTGCTAATTCAGTAGGTGCTGCGCCTATGATTGCAAGTCTTTGCCACGCAAGAGGAGCTCCGATAACTGCCATCAAGCCAAGCATAACTACAAATACTCCAAGAGCAGGTCCAATAGCAGATAAAGCTCCTACCTTAAATGCCTTTTTTGCATCATGGATGCTTAGGTCAACCAAATGAGCACTGCTCATTGCCTTTTTTGAAAAGATGATTGCTTGAATTGCTACAATCAATACAATTGGTATACAGCTTATCCATAGTGCACCAGAATTTGCTATAACATGATAGTTCATAAAAAATACCTCCAAATATACTGTTATATAACGCCACACTAATTGTTGCTAAATTAACACTTAATGTAATATTATATATTTACCATTAATGCATTTTTTATGCCAAAATGATTTTATTAAAAAATTATTTAAATTTAATTATAATTAAAGGCATTGAATTATATCAATGCCTTTAAAATATTAAGCAACTTCTAATAATGATGAAAACAATAATCAATTGATGAAATTAATCATCAAAGTACTTATGCATTTTTTTTACAATAGTGGACTGATCAATCTTAAGTGCTTGTGCCATCTCTCTTGTGGTATGAGGAATATGCTTAATATAATGCTATTTTATGCTCTGCCTTTGTATTTTTATCTTTTCTGTCAACAAAGGCAAAATTTCTTTTACATCTCCAACTATTCCGTAATTAGCAACCTTAAAAATAGGTGCATCTGGGTCGATGTTAATGGCTACAATGGTTTCAATGTCTGCAAGCCCTGCCAAATGCTGTATGGCTCCTGATACGCCACATGCAATGTATATTTTAGGTGCCACTGTTTTTCCTGTCTGCCCAACTTGCTGGCTGTATGGCATCCAACCAGAATCAACTACCGGCCTTGAAGCACCAAGAGCTCCTCCTAAGGCATCAGCTAAATCCTGAGCTAGCTGAATGTTTTTTTGACTTCCTATTCCCTTGCCCACACTTACGATTATATCGGCATCTGCCAAATTTAATCCATCTTCATTATCCCAGTCACGAATTTTTTTAACAAAGGATTCTATTGGTTTAGGGGGAGGAAGCATGGTTATTTTTCCTTGATTGTTAAAATTCGGCTCAAGCGGTTTGAACACCTTAGGTCTAACTGTGGCCATTTGTGGACGATGATTAGGACACAATATGGTTGCCATTAAATTCCCCCCAAAGGCAGGTCTTGTCTGCATGAGAAGTCTTTCCGTTTTGTCAATTTCCAAAACAGTACAGTCAGCAGTCAATCCGGTTCTCAAAGTTGATGAAATGTGCGGAGCCAAGGATCTGCCATTTGAAGTTGCTCCAATGAGAAGTATTTCTGGCTTGTACTTTTTAACTAAATCAATCATTACCTCGCCGTACACGTGGTCGTTGAAATCCTTGAGCCAGTCTGCTTCCATTAACATAACTTCATCAGCACCGTATGCTAACAGTTCTTTTGAAAGGTGACTCACTTCACTTCCTAGAACCACAGCTGTAACCTTCACCTGCAAATCCTTTGCAAGTTCTTTAGCCTTGCCTGTCAGTTCTAATGCAACGGACTTTAATTTTCCGTAACGTTGCTCTGCAAAAACCCATATGCCCTTATACTCTGATAAATCATTTTTTACAACTTCATCTTTTAAAAATTCTATTGCTTGGAACCTACAGCTTTCTGAGCATGAGCCACACAGTGTGCAATTAGGTCCTATAAACGCCTTCCTGTCCTTTATCTCAATAGCTCCAAAGGGGCATGAACCTACGCATATTTTGCAGCCGACACATTTTTCTTGTATAATTTTTATGCTTGCCATTCCTTCACCACCTTAAATTTCTATATTGACTAGTATTTCAGCCAGCTTATCTGCCTTTTCCTGAGAACTTCCTTCCAGCTTAACACTGTTGACCTCATGTATTGGTACAAATGTCTTTTTTACCTGTGTGGGCGAGCCCTTTAGCCCGGCTCTGTCTTCGTCAGCATTCACATCGCTGGAAGTAACAATTTCTATTTCAGCTTTTTTTGCTTTCTTCATGCTTTTTATAGATGGAAGCCTTGGCATGTTTATTTCTTTTACAACAGTTATGAGAGCAGGAAGCTTTATTTCTATTTCTTCGTAGCCGTCATCGGTGATTTTCATGCAGTGCATAAAATCCTTTTTAATCTCGATTATCTTGCTTATGTTGGTTGCATATGCTACACCCAATGTCTTGGCAAGGCTTGGTCCTACTTGAGCAGTATCTCCGTCAGTAGCCTGCTTACCGCAAATGATTAAATCAAATTCACCGATCTTTTCAACTCCCTTGCTGAGCGCATAGGAGGTTGCCAATGTATCTGCCCCTGCAAACTTTCTGTCAGTTAAAAGCATTGCATTGTCAACTCGTAGGGATATTGCTTCTTTTAACATTTCTATTGCTGCAGGAATTCCCATGCTCAGCCCGATAATTTCGGCACCATACTTTTCTTTAATGCGAACAGCTTCTTCTATGGTATAGGTATCAAAGGGGTTTATTATAGCAGGCACATTTTCTCTGATGATGGTGTTGGTTACAGGATCCATCTTTACTTCGTTGGTTCCTGGCACCTGCTTTATGCATACTATGATTTTCATAGAACATCCTCCTTTGCTTTGTAAGGGAATATAGTTCCTCGGTTCAGCAGCTGTTCTGGGTCAAATAGTTCTTTTAGTTTTCTCATTTCATTCAATTCATTTTCGCTGTACATCTTTTGAAGAAATGGTACTTTCAATTTTCCTACACCATGCTCAGCTGAAACAGCACCACCCATTGCTGCAATTTTTTCAGCCCACTGTAAAAATAACAATTTACCCTTGTTGTATTCCTTCATGCTCCTTGGAATGATGTTAACATGCAGGTGGTTGTTGCCTATGTGACCGAATATAACTGCATGAAGATTATTATTTTCTATATCCTCATTATACATTTTCATTACTTCTTTTAACTTTTCATCCGGAACTGACATGTCTGTCCCTAATTTTGTTATTCTTGAATCTTTTTTCTTAGCTTCGTCTATTTGCATATTTACGCATTCAGGACATGCATGCCTGAAGCTGTGAAGCTTCTCCAATGTGCTTGGATTGTTGGCAACCCATGTATCATCCTCATCACCGCCAAGCTCAACAATGATATCTCCTAATTTTTCTATCTCTTTCCATATTTCATCATCGCTGTCTTTTTCAACTTCAATATACACAGCCGTATGATAGTTTTCTTTGATTTCCTGTATTGATGAAAAGGCAGGGTTTGTTTTTTGCTGTTGTCGTAGCATTTCCAATGCCTTATTACTAAAAAACTCAATGGCGGATGGATTTAGCCCTAAGCTCTCTATATGGTCAAAAATCTTTTCACCACGGAGTACTCTTACCAAGTCAAGAGCCTTGTCTTCATCAGACATAAATATGGTCACACCCCAGTTTGATTTTTGAGTTTTGCTTAATTCTATTTCTATTTCACTTATAATTCCCAATGTTCCGTCAGAGCCGATAAACAAATCCAGCATGTCCATGTTTGGATTGTTGAAGTAGCCTGAAGTGTTTTTCTTTACATTAGGCATTTTGTATTTTGGAAGCTCTCCTGCAATAGTTCTTCCGCCTTCTGTAACTAATTTGAATTTAACTTTTTCAGCAAAGGATTGCCCTCTTTTTAAGCTTAAAATATCGCCGTCTGCAAGTACCACTCTTATGGATTCCACATGGTCTCTTGTTGAGCCATATCTGAAGCTTTTTGCACCTGAAGCATTGCATGCTGCCATGCCTCCTATGGAAGCTGAGGTTTCTGTAGGATCAGTAGAGTAAAACCATTCCCCTTTTTCCATATATCTTAATGCCTTTATAGACTCATCATCCCAATTCACTGTTATGAAGGATTTATTCAGCAAATATTTCTTTATTTCTGTTAGAAGCACCCCCGGCTGCACTATTAAGAAAAACCTATCTTGTTCTTTATCGTATCTTGCTCCTGTTACATTGTTCATCCTGCTTAAGTTGATTATGTGTCCTCCAAAAGGAACTGCTGAAGCTGCAAGTCCGGTACGTGCTCCCTGTGTCGTTATTGGTATATTCTTCAAAGCACATTCCTTAACGGAATATACTATTTCTTGTTCTGTTTTAGGAAATGCTATACTTTCTGCTGTACCGACTTGACGTGATTCATCTCTTAAATACTCGCCATATAATTCTGCAAAATCTTGGCTCATTTTTACCTCCTATGAAAAATCATAGTTATAAATAACTAGTAATAATTATAATATTAATAATAATGTATCATAATACTATGCTTAAATCAAACAAAAAAATACAACCTTGCTCAGCAAAGATTGTATTTTTAACTATTACTTGTTAATCAATTCCTTCATACAACTTATTACATAGTCAATGTCTTCCTTTGAAACCCATAGATGTGCAACGAATCTGTATTCTCCGTTTTCTGACCCGTTTATTTTTATATTTTTTTCATAGAGCTTTTCAACAAACAGTTTTTCAGGAATTACTTCTTCTCCCATAGTAAAGAATACCATATCTATGTCAAGTCTGTCTCTTATGACTTTAATGCCTGGAATTTCTTCGAGCTTGTCAGCCATATATTTAGCATTTTCATGGTCTTCATAAAGTCTGTCAGTCATTTTTTCCAGTGCAATGATTCCAGCTGAAGCAAGGATACCTACCTGTCTCATTCCTCCACCCATGAGCTTTCTGTTCTTTCTAGCTTTGTCAATGAATTTTTTACTGCCTGCAACCATCGAACCGGCAGGTGCTGACAATCCTTTTGACAAACAGAACATAACAGAATCGCAGCATGCTGCTATTTCCTTTGCATCAACACCAAGAGATGCTGCTGCGTTAAAAATTCTTGCTCCATCCATGTGAACAGGGATGGAATGATTTTCTCCTATTTGTTTTATTTCCTTTAATGTTTCCAAAGGAACTACCGCCCCGCATCCATGTGCTTGTTCAACACATATGAGCCCTGTTTCAGGCTCATGAATATCCTGTGAACGAATTGCTTTTTCTACATCCTTAGGATTCATGGCTCCGTTTATGGTTTCCAGGGTTCTTAGCTGAACACCGGCTATTACTGCAGATGCTCCAACCTCATGTACAACTATGTGATTGTTTTTTCCTATTATAACTTCCTGCCCTCTTATTGTATGAGTTAACAATGCAAGTTGGTTACCAAATGTGCCGCTTGGAACGAAAATTGCTGCTTCCTTGCCAACCTTCTCAGCTGCTAATTTTTCAAGCTTATTTATAGTTGGATCATCTCCATATACATCGTCACCAACCTCTGCGGTCGCCATTGCTTGTCTCATTTCATCAGTAGGCACCGTAACTGTATCGCTTCTTAAATCAATGAATTTCATAATGCACCTCTTCTATTTTTTATTTTAAATTCTAATGTAACAATACTACTACTTTTGTTAATTGATTCATTTATAACTAAATTAAATGTCTCCAGCCGCTTTAGGCGGCGGGTGCCACTTAATTTTTTCAGTGGGAGTTCAATCTCCCACTGAAACCGTTGAATGACGGGCAAAGCCCTTATTGAATAGTATATCTCAAAAGGTTACTTTTTTACAATATTAATTAACAATTTTCTTTTTATTGTTTTGTGAAATACTTTAAGTCACCCACACCACCTTTCTTATAAAAATTGTTCGCATTACATTTTGTCGTTGTAGGTTGCAAAATGAACGTGGTCTTCCCATTTGCCGTTTATTTCAAGATATCTTTTTGAAAAACCTTCTTGTTCAAACTGAAGCTTTTCCATGACCCTTAAGCTTCTTGCATTTCTGGGTACTACATTTACTTCTATCCTGTGGAGTTCAAAATCCTCAAACATAATTTCCACTGTCTTTGTAATTGCTTCAGATATGTATCCTTTATTTATTTCATCCTTATCTAATTTATAGCCCATGAAACATGATTTAAAGTTACCCATGATAATGTTGCTGTAGCACACGTTACCTATAAGCTTGTTGTCTTCTTTTTTAAAAATCCAAAACCTTACAAGTGAATTTTCCTTGAACATGCTGTATTCCATGCTTAATTTTCTTTTTTGATAACCTAAGGTGTAAAAGTCCTTTGGGTGCCTTGGTTCCCACTGTGATAAAAAATTATGATTCCTTTTGTAATATTCCAAAACCTCTCCGGCATATTGGGGTTTTAATATTCTTAAATACAATCTATCAGAGTCATATCTTGTCTGTTTGAACATAATTATCTCCTGTGAATTTGTCTTTGAATAATAAAAACTTTAAAATAATTTTATATTCTTGCATAAAATTAGTCAACTTATTTCACTTTACTATATTTTTTTTTTGTGATAGTATAACATTATTGATTTTGGATGAAAGGATTAACAATGAATGCAAAGGGCAAAAAAAGTTTTTTAATATTCACTTTATTCTACTTATATTTTACACTGGCTCTGTTTGATGCATCACGTGGCAATTTCATACCATTTTTCATTGAAGAATTCAAAATAAACAACACAGTTATAAGTTTGATATTGAGTCTTAATACATTGGGCAACATCATAGGAAGCTTCCTTGGCGGTCAATTTTGCGAAAAGTACGGTCACAAAACAGTGTACATAATCGGTTCAGTTGCTTCCACTATTGGTGTAATGATTGCACCCTTTACACAAAATATATATATGCTGGGCTTATTTTATTTTATATATGGCATAGGGCGTCAATTTTTATGCATTGGAATAGATTCAATGGTTCCCGTGCTTTCGGTTGGCTTTGAATCAATATTGATGAACATAACACATTTCATGTTTGGAGCAGGAAGCTTTGTGGGTCAAAACGCTTATGGAAAGCTGCTTTCGCAGGGTGTGCCTTGGAGAACTATTTATCTTTACTTGAGCATATTTTTTATAGTATCAGTAATATTAACATTGTTCGTTAAAACTCCTAGCATGCAGGTAACCAGCGAGCTATCATTAAAAAGAAATGATTTGTACAAGAATCCGTTAATTTATATGTTTGTAATTGCTGTTACCTTTGGACTTATTTCTGAAACGGTTATAACTACCTGGTTTATAAGTTATATGAGAGAATCATATCTCTTGAGCCCCGGAGATGCTGCTAAATTTGCATCCATGTTTTTTCTTATGTTTGCGCTTGGAAGGCTGCTTGGTGGCTTTATAATGAACAGATTGGGCGATTCCAAGGGGTTAATATTGTTTTTATTCTTAGCTGCACTGTGCATCTTGGCAGGGCTTCAGTTGAAAGAAGAAGGACTTGTATTGATTGCAGTTTCTGGTTTCTTTATATCACTGACCTTTCCAACCTTGATGGTTATAATAAATTCAGCCTTCAAACAAAATTCTTCATTTGCAATTGGTTTGATTATAACAATAAGCAATATATTGTATGTTGTGTTATTCAACATAACAGGAGTGTTAAATGATGTGTTAGGAACATATGCAGCATTTTATGCAGCGCCGTTGTCATTGATCGGTTGTTTGTTGATGTTGTCAATTATAAATAAAAAAACAAATAATTTAAGTATATAATTTGGAGGTAATATGTCATTAGAAAGTCTAATAATTCCAGAAGGCTACATGAGTAAGCTTTCTCTTTTAGAAACACAAATTGCAATAAAAAAAATAAAGGATTTTTTTGAAAGTGAACTTTCAAAAAACCTATCACTCATAAGAGTATCAGCACCATTAATGGTAAGGCCGGAATCAGGTTTAAACGATGATTTAAATGGTGTTGAAAGAGCAGTTAGATTTGATATGCTTGATACAAAATATGATGTGGAAATAGTTCAATCACTGGCAAAGTGGAAAAGGATGGCTCTTGGAAGCTACCGCTTCGATACTTACACAGGTCTTTACACTGATATGAATGCAATAAGAAGAGATGAAGATTTAGATAACATACATTCAATTTATGTTGACCAATGGGATTGGGAAAAAATAGTTAAAAAAGATGATCGCAACAAGGAAACATTAATATATATTGTAAATCAAATATACAATGCATTTAAATCAACTGAAAAATATTTGAGAAGTCTTTATCCATTTTTAAGAAACGAGCTCCCTGCGGAAATTTTCTTCATAACCACAGAAGAGCTTCTTCAGCTTTATCCTGATAAAACTCCTAAGGAAAGAGAATATCTAATTACAAAGGACAAAAAAGCGGTATTTTTAATGGAGGTCGGAAAAAGACTATCAGACGGAACCATTCATGACGGTCGTGCAGCAGACTATGACGACTGGTCTTTAAATGGAGATATATTGTTTTATTTCTCCACGCTTGACATTGCTCTTGAGCTTTCTTCAATGGGAATCAGAGTCGATAAGGATTCCTTGCTGAAACAGCTTGAGGAAAGAAATCAAATGTACAAAAAGGATTTTCCGTTCCATCAGGACGTTATAAATGAAAGAGTTCCATTTACCATTGGCGGTGGTATCGGACAGTCAAGAATTTGCATGTTCTTCCTTCAAAAAGCTCACATAGGTGAAGTTCAGTCTTCCATATGGGCTGAAGACATGAAGGAATTGTGCAGAAAAAATGAAATTCATTTGCTATAGAATAGCCGAGCTATTCTATAGCAGTGAACATTGAACAATGAAATAATGAACAATGTTCATTGCGAAGGTTACAAATGTAACCTTCGCTTGATTTCTGCCAGTAGCTTCTTATCTTCAAATATGAGGATTGTGGACAAGGAAATTATGCTTGTTACAATGCATATCAAGGAAGGATACAGAACTGTCAGCCCACCTGTGAAAATAAATATTATTTGTACAAATCCAAACAATGCGTCTATTATTATATATAAAATATAATCTTCTATATGCAGCTTTCGTACCTTGGATATTATAGCCATTGATATCATTGCAAAAAAACACACAAGAGGTATAATATATGTAATAGACCAGCCCTTCCATCTAGTAAGAAAATCCCATATTACTGCTATAACTGAAATAATCATTACTTGATACACAATATTTTTCGGAATATTGTTTCGTTTGTTTATGGCAGAAATCATGCTCACCCACACAGAGCCCAGCCCTCCAAGAACAAACAATGACCACGCACCGCCCTGAGGCAGCAATATATTCATTGAAACTGAAACGGATGCAACTATTATGGAAACTAAAAGCATTATTTTAAAAAACAAGCCATGTTCTTTATAAACAAATGAAATTTTAGGAAACACCTCATCCTCATATTTTTCTCCTGTAAGCAGTTCTTGACATAATGGACAGTTTTTTCTGTTTCCAACCACATCTACCCTACAGCTATTACAATGCTTCACTTTAACACCTTCTATTCTTCATGTACTATATTTGATTCAATTGTAACTGGAATCCCCATATCAGTCAGAGTTTTGAAAAATCTTCTTTGAATTTCGGTAGAGACAAATGCAGATGTAAAGCTGATCCTAAGCTTGTTCTCAAATGAGCACACACATGCCTGAAGCTTGTTTGTGCTGACAAATATGTCAAAGGAAGATATGAATGACTTTAACTCATCAGGCATGCTTACAATTCCCACATTGGACAACGTAGTAGTATAGCTTTTGTCAACTATGCTGTTTGCTATTTTTAGAGCAATATCCTTTACTGCTAGTGGAATTACCCGCAGCATATAATTATGCTCCAGCGATGAAAGCTTGTTTATCCTTCTTCCCAAATGCTCGGGAGTCAGATTTTCCTTAAAGCTGTTTATTAAGCTTTCTATAACTTCTTGAAGCTCGCTAGTGCCTTCCGAAAAATTATAATCCACATTTATTACTCCAAAGAAGTTTCGCGCTGTCTGCGAGTAAAAATAATTTCTTAAGTTGACAGGAATGCTTAACACCACTGGTCTTTTCTTAAGTCTTACAGGAATTTCTTCATTGATTGCACACATTAAAATTGCAGCCATAAAAATTGTAAGGGACGTTTTATATTCCTTGACCTTTGCCAGCATGCTATCAACAGGAATTATTCCTTCAATAACGTTTATTCTATATTCAGGGATTTTTGGACCTCGAATTCTAAATGCCTTTTCATTCTTCTTTTTAACCTTAGATTTAGCTCCGGAATAATACTTTTGAAAGCTATCATCCATTTTTTGATTTTTTGACGCATCTATGTCTAAAACTGGAACCTTGTCTTTAAATTTATGCTCATGCTTCATTGTTATGTAGTGAAATACCAGAGTTTTAAAAAACTGCAGCGCACCTGCTCCATCTGACAAAGCATGATAAACCTCAAAACTTATCCTTTTTCTGTAATACATAACCCTGAAAAGAAGCGTCTTGTTGTTTTTGTCATACAAGGTTGTGCATGGAGGTATGTTTTCTTCTATAACCTCCGGTTTAAAATGGCTTCGTTCAAAATAATACCAAAACAAGCCGCTTTTTATCACGGATTTATACAATGGAAACAATTCAATTGTTATATCTAATGCATTTTGCAAAACAGTTTTGTCAACAACCTCATACAGCTCACAAGCAAACCTGAATACCTTGGTATCGCTGTTTTTACTGTTTGGGGGAAATATTTTCGCTGCATTGTCTAATTTGTTCCATTCTGATACTTTTCTATTTTTCAACTATTTCACCTCTTTGTTAAGAAAAGAGTTAATTATTTCATAACATAATTTAAGCTGAGGAAACCTTGGTGGAAGAGTAAAAAATCCATGAAGGGCATCCTTTACTCTGAATATGTCAACATTATTTCCAGCTTCCCTAAGCTTCTTGCCATAATGTTCTCCCTCATCCCTGAGGGGGCAAAACTCTGCAGTAATTATGAGCGTATCCGGCTGATTTGTCAAGTCTTCTGCCATGAGAGGTGCAAAGTATTGATTGTATATATCTTCATTTTTGCTTTTATACAAGTCCATGTAATCACAAATCCTTTTGGATGTGAGCAAATAGTCGGTTCCATTTTCATGCACTGATTGAAACGGTGAGGTTTCAGTGTGGTCATTGTAAGTTGCAGGATATATTAATATTTGTTTGTTCACCTCAAATTCTTTTCTATCTCTTGCTAAAAGCGATAAGGCAGCTGCCAAATTTCCTCCTGCGCTGTCTCCAATCAACGTAACTTCCTTATCATTTATATCTTTATTGGTCATGAATGCCTTTGCCGCCTGATAACAGTCCTCTAATCCTGAAGGAAAGGGATATTCAGGAGCAAGTCTGTAATCAACAGATACAACCTCATGATTAGTCATCCTTGCCATATTGGCACACACCTTGCTATATGAATCAATATTGCCGGTAACCCAGCCTCCACCGTGAAAAAACAAAAGCACAGGATAATCTCCTTTTTCCTCCGGAGAATAAATTCTTACAGGAATGCTGTGGCCATCTGAATCAACTGTACAATCCCATGTATTAAAAAATGGTTTCAAATAATGCCTGTGTGCTAAGTTTACAAAATTTCTGTGAAATAGATAATTTTTCTTAACATCGATGTCCTTGTAGGATATCGCCTTCAATGCAGCCTTCACAACCTTATTTATTGCCATGTCTACCTCATTTTATAACATAATTTGATGGATTCAATAAGGACTTTGCCCGTCATTCAACGGTTTCAGTGGGAGATTGAACTCCCACTGAAAAAATTAAGTGGCACCAGCCGCCTATAGAGGCGGGGGACATTTAATTTAGTTATATTGCGACTCGTAGTTTTTACATTATTATATATATAAAAATTATTTGTGTCTATAAAATTATACAATTTCATAAAGATAGAATCTCCTACCTTTTTATTGACTTTTATATTTATTAAGTTAAAATAGTATTAAGCATTTAAAAAAATTAAGGAGGAAATATTATGCAGAAATATGTATGTGATGCATGTGGTTATGTATATGATCCAGCTGAAGGAGATCCAGACAACGGCATAGCTCCTGGTACATCATTTGATGATTTGCCGGAAGATTGGGTTTGCCCTCTTTGCGGAGTTAGCAAAGATGAGTTTTCACCAGAATAATATGTACATAAAATGGCGATGGAACCATCGCCATTTTTATTGCAATCATTTCTTAATTAATAATTGTTCCTCCGCCTATGACTATATCGCCATCATAAAATACAACAGCCTGACCAGGTGTAATTGCTCTTTGTTTATTTTTAAATTCTACAATAATTTTATCTTCATCAACAGGATGTAGCAATGCTTCAGTTTCTTTTTGGCTGTATCTTGTTTTAACTGTTGCATGTATTGGAGAAGTAAGTTTTTCAACAGCAATCATATTGATATCCCCTGCATTCAATCTGTCAGTATACAAATCTTCCTCATTGCCTAATGTAACAATGTTAGTGTCCTTGTTTTTATTAATAACATATGCAGGTTTTCCTAATGCAACACCTAGACCCTTGCGCTGTCCAACGGTGTAATGAATTATACCCTTGTGTCTTCCCACTATATTTCCACTAACATCTACAAAGCTTCCTGCCTTGGATTCTACACCCATTTTATTTTCAAGAAACCCTGCATAATCTCCGTCTTGCACAAAGCATATATCCTGACTGTCAGGCTTCCTTGCATTTACCAAATCTCTTTCTTCAGCTATTTTTCGTACATCGGTCTTGTACATAGATCCCAATGGAAGCAGCGTTCTTGATAAGTCATGTTGGTTTAGAACATATAAAACATAGCTTTGGTCCTTTGATTGATCAACAGCCTTTTTCAAAAGGTACCTTCCGCTTCCCTTGTCAAATTGTATCTGTGCATAGTGACCTGTTGCTATATAGTCCTTTTCCATTAAAATAGCTCTTTTAATGAGTTTGCTGAACTTAATGTACCTGTTGCAGTCAATGCAAGGATTTGGGGTGCTGCCTGAAGCGTAGCTATCGGCAAATTTCTTTATAACTTCTTCCTTAAATGTGTCTCCAAAATTAAAAACAAAATGTTCAATGCCTAATTTATAGCATACGCTTCTGGCATCCTCCACATCCTCCAAAGAACAGCAGGTTCTTGTTCTGCAAGAAGTGAGCACATCCTCGTTGCTGAAAAGCTTTAATGTGGCACCGCATATATCATAGCCTTGGTCTCTAAGCAAAACTGCTGCAACAGAGCTGTCCACTCCACCGCTCATAGCTACCATAACTTTTTTCTTCATAATTTCTCCTATTCTAAAAAACAGGACATTACTGTCCTGTTCATGATTAACTGATTATTATATTATTATATAACTTGCTTATGTGGTTGTCAAATATTTTAGACTTATTCCAGCTCTTCCATATTGTCCTTCTTGTCCCTTTTCTCAACTATTGTTGAAAATATTACTCCTATTTCAAACAACAAAATCATAGGACCTGCCAGCAATGTTTGAGTAATAACATCTGGAGGAGTCAATATTGCTGCGATTATAAATATGATTAAGATTGTATATTTTCTGTTTTTCTTTATAAAGCTCACCTTTAAGATATGGAATTTTGTCAGTATGACCATTATAATCGGAAGCTCAAATATAATTCCAAATGACAGCAATGTGTTGATAACAAATGACAAATAATTGCTGAAGCTTATCATTTCTTCAATCTGCTCTATTTGGAAGCCCATAAAGAATTGAAGCATTATGGGAAGTATTATTATATAAGCAAATACAACTCCGATTATAAAAAATATTCCACCGATAAAAAGCGAAGCTGCAATTGTTCTCTTTTCGATTTTTGTCAGTCCCGGACTTACAAAAAGCCAAATCTGCAGCATTAAAAACGGTCCAGAAACAACAAAACCTCCAATTACTGAAATTTTTATATACGACATCAATAGTTCTGCTGGAGCAATGAAAACAAAATTTATATTGCCCCCAATTTCAACTATATGTTTAACTATAATTTCCGAAAAGTTATAGGTAACAGCTATTGCCGCTAAAAGTACTATGCTTGAATAAATAAGTCTTTTTCTAAGTTCCGTTAAATGTTCTACTACTGTTAAATTTTTCTCATTTTTTTGTTCGTTTTTTTTTCTTTTCATTTTCAGCCCTGCTTTATATTAATATAATTGTTCTAAAGATTTGATTATGCAATAAAGCACATGGTTTACAGGTGTGGGTATGTTAAGCTTTCTTCCCATTTCCATAACTGTTCCTGAAAAATAATCAACCTCGGTCTTTCTCTTTGCATCCACATCCTGAAGCATTGAAGTCTTGCTATTAGGTGAAAAATGGCTCATTAGTTCCACAAACTCATCAATATCTTCTTCTCTTAAATCAATGTTTGTTGCCTTGGCAATGGTCAACACTTCCATCATTGCCTCCTTAAACAGTGTCAAGTTTGTGTCAATGCTGGTAACCTTGCCGTAAGGCGCCCTAGTAACCGCCGTAACCTGATTGACACCAACATTAAGCATAAATTTCTTCCACACCATTCTTATCATGTCAGAAAAAACAATATTTTTTATTCCTGAATCATTGAAACAATCTACAACAGCCTGTACCTCTTGTGAAAGTGTTGTATTATCAGCCTCCCCAAAATGGATTTCTCCATCTACAGTATTGATAACTCCATTTTCAGTTCTTATGGCATCAATTTTCATAGACAGTCCATAAAGAACCTTGTTGTCAGGAAAAGCAGCATGAATTCTTGATCTTGCAGTTACTCCATTTAAAAATGTAATCAATATGGTATTTTTACCTACGAAGCTTCTAACATCTTCAATGGCTCCTTCAAGCTGATAATTCTTTACAGAGAATATTATTAAATCATATTTAATATTATTATCGCCATTGGATATAATATTTGGATAAAAGGTGTTGCTGTTTAAAGTAAAACCACTTTTCTTTAATTTTTCTTTTCTTGATTCATCTGCTATTACGGCAAAGTTAGAACCATATTTTTTATATAATAAATTGCCGTACACTGTGCCTACAGCACCCATTCCAATCAATGCAACTGTTTTTATTTTCATATCTATCACCCGCTTAAATAATAATAAACAACCTCATTGCAATATATTATAATAGAATTGTCCACTTAATGCAATGCATAAAATTAATTTAATTTTGATATAAATCAAAGAAATATTTGAATTACTATTGTAAAATGAATATAATAAAAATAACGGAGGTGCTTTATGAAAAAAATATCAATACAATTAGAAGAACTGGGCTGCCCAAGCTGTGTAAAGAAAATCGAAACTGCATTAAAGAAGCAGGATGGTATATCTGAAGTAAATATATTGTTCAACTCAAGCAAAGCAAAGGTTGAATATGACGAAGCTTCAATAGATTCAGATAAAATTGTTAAGACTATTTCTGATTTAGGTTATGAAGTTTTAAGTGTAAAGTAAAAAAACGAATCCTTATATAAGATAAGGATTCGTCTTTTTTATTTTTACGCATTATTAAGCAAGTTTATTACGTAATTTGGAAGTGCAAATGCTCCCTTATGTAGAGCAGCGTTGTAGTATCTTGTAGTTATTCCTAGTGAATTCCATTTATCCTCATTGAGGTTTTCAATAGGGTCATATTTCTTGGAAGCAAATCCAAATAGCCAATGGCCTGAACCATAGGTTGGAATATGTGCCTGATAAACACGAGCCACAGGAAACACTGTCTTTATTTTTTTATGAGCTATTTGCATTGCCTCTGATTCTCTTTTGTAATATGGGCTTTCATGCTGATTTACAAGAATTCCATCTTCCTTCAATGCATTGAAACAATTTTCATAAAATTCCTGTGTGAACAGTTCAAAACCAGGTCCAATAGGGTCTGTAGAATCAACTATGATTAAATCATATTCATTTGTCTTTGTCTTTACAAATTTCAACCCATCCTCAAAATATAAATTCACTCTTTTATCATTTAATTTTGAGGCAGTTTGAGGTATATGCTCCATGCATACATCTACAACCTTTTTATCTATTTCAACCATATCAATTTTCTCAACTGATTTGTAGCGTGTCAGTTCTCTTACCGTTCCACCATCTCCAGCACCTATAACCAATATACTTTTACTATTTGGATTTATCGACATAGGCACATGAGTTATCATTTCATGATATATAAATTCATCCTTTTCAGTGAGCATAATAAATCCATCGATGACAAGAACCTTTCCAAATTCCGGGGTTTGAAAAACATCTATTTTTTGAAAATCACTCTGCAAGCTTTCAATATGTCTGTCAACTCTTATAGAAAATCTAACGTTATTAGTATGCTCTTCCGTAAACCATAATTCCATTTAACTTTCCTCCTGAAATATATTCATACCGCTGAATATTTCAATCATTTCTTTTCTCAAGCTATCTGATATCTCCAGTCTTGTTTTTGGAGGCAACTCATATACATCCTTGTTGAAAAGATAATTTTGCAGGTCTATATCCTTTATCAGCATTTTTGTATGAAATGTATTAGACTGAAAAACATTAATATCAATTGCGTCATACTTTTTCAATGTTTCCTTATCTATATAATCTTGTATTGATTTAATATCATGATCAATAAAGAATTTTTTTCCGTTTAAATCTCTTGTAAATCCTCGCACCCTGTAGTCAATAGTAATTATGTCAGAATCAAAACTGTCAATTAAATAATCCAAAGCATTAAGAGGAGAAATCTTACCACATGTTGACACATCTATATCTACTCTGAATGTAGAAATTGCCTTATTGGGATGATACTCCGGATATGTATGAACCGTAACATGGCTCTTGTCTAAATGAGCATGAACCGTTTCCTGATATAACGCCTTATCGCATACTAGCTTTCCATGGTTGCATGATTCATCAATTTCTTCTGGAGCCAATGCAGCTTCAGCAATCAATAAATTCACACTTGCACCCTGAGGATCATAATCCTGCTTTGAAATATTGAGAATATGTGCTCCTATTATTTCCGTTACCTTGCACAATATTTGTGTAAGTCTCTCGGAATTATATTGTTCATCAATATATTCAATATATTCTTTTTGTTCTCTCTCGCTTTTTGCATAGCATACATCATAAATGTTAAAGCTAAGCGATTTCGTAAGATTATTAAAGCCATACAATGCCAGCTTTTTTTCCAACCCTAACACCACTACCTTTCTATAAAAAATTATTTTCACTATTATAATCCATATAGCTTTATATATCAAGGTTTACATAGAATTTATTTTTCTACTATAAATAAAAATTATTTAAAGTTGATAAAAAATTATATAATTGATATGATATAGAAAAACGAAACGGGGGATAATATGAACACATGCACACACTGCAGCCATGAACATTATTGTATAGACACTGTTCCTATATTTAGAGACCTAACACAGGATGAAAAGGAAAGCATCTTAAATTCATCAAATCATAAAAATTATAAAAAAAGTGAAATTATTTTTATGCCAGGTGATTCATTTGATAATTTATTTGTAGTAAATAAGGGTTTGGTTAAAATTTCTAAAATTTCAGCTGTAGGCAAAGAACAGATAATCCGTATATTACAGCCCGGTGATTTTATGGGTGAATTGTCTTTATTCAGCAAAACAGTCCATAACAATACTGCTGAAACATTAGAAAATACTGAAATATGCATTATACAAGGACAGAAAATAAGAGAGCTGCTTCTTACAAAACCTGAAATATCATTGAAATTCCTGCAAAAATACACTGAGAGAATTGAAGAGTCCGAGGAGTTGATTGAACAGATAGTATTAAAAGATGTGGAGCAAAGAATTGCAAATTATCTGCTGCTTGAAATTGAAAAACACCAGATAATTAATAAAAAGGGAGAATATGAAATAACTCTGCCAGTAAGCAAGGGAGACTTGGCATCCTTAATTGGAACAACTCAGGAAACATTAAGCCGTAAGCTTTCTCTCTTCCAAGACAACGGATTTATTAAGCTAAAAGGACATAGAATAATTTTGGTAACAGATATAGACAGTCTAAAAGAACTAAAATAAAAAGCAAACACTTAAAAACATAAAATAGAAACGGGATAATGATCGCTTCCGTTTCTATTTTTTAAACTATATTTTAATTTTCGTCCAATCGCCTTTTAAAAATCTTGCATAATTTATTATAAATCTTAAGCACTGGTCTGCACCGTAAGCAAACCATGCACCTATCATACCCATCCCCAAGGGATAGCAAAACAGCCATGTGGCTCCCGGTCTGACAATTCCTATGCTCACAAATGAAGTGTACGCTACAAATTTAGTGTCTCCTGCTCCTCTTAAACAACCGGAAATTACTACGTTAGATGTCATAATTGGCGAAGTAAATGCTATGACTAGCATTGCTCTAGCACCGGCTGCAATAACTGCAGCATCATTTGTATATAATGATACCAGAAACGACTTTCCTAAAATAAACACAAATACAAACATAACGCCAACTGTTAAAGATATCCTTTGTACAGATTTTCCGTAAATGGTCGCTATATCAGCTCTTTTAGCACCGAGATTTTGTCCAACTAATGCTGATGCAGCTATACCCATACCATCCCCAAAAGCAAATGAAATATTTACTATGTTCATACATATTTGTTGTGTTGCAAATTCAACTGTTCCCAAGCTTGCAATAAGCTTGTTGGTGGTGAAAAAACCTACACGTATAAACACCTGCTCAACAAAGGCGCTGCCGCTTATGTTTAAAATGCTTGTAATTGTTTGTTTTTCAAGCTTCCAGTCTTGCCTTTTCTCAATATGCAGGAATTCATGTGCAAATGTTATTGATTTCACTGAAAGCAAAAATCCCACTAAATTTCCTATAGCAGTAGCTATGGCTGCACCGGCTACTCCCATTGCAGGAAATCCAAAATGACCATTGATTAGCAAATAATTAAAAAACAAATTTACAAGATTTGCAGCAACATTTGTTTTCATTGATATTTTTGTGTTGCCGGCTCCTCTTTGAGCTGCATTGATTGTAAGACTAAGCGATGTGAAAAAATTGCCTAAGCATATAATTCTAAAATATATTATTGCGCTTTCAACTACATCACTTTGTGCTCCAGCAAATAAAATCAACGGCTTTGCAAAAATTATTCCCAATGCAGACAAAACAATCGACAATATGGTACATATTATTATTGATTGCCTCAATGTCTTGTTTGCTTCTTCCCTGTTTTCTTCACCCCTTCTTCGTGCTACAACTGCAGTAACTCCAATGTTAAGAGAAAATATTACTGCAAGCAATATGAATCTGGGCTGTGTAGTTATTCCAACAGCAGAAATTGCAACCGCTCCCAGACCCCCAACCATTATTAGGTCTGCTGAAGAAATAAGCTGAACCAATACTGCTTCTAAAGTTGACGGCCATGCAACTTCCAACGCAGTCTTATAAACCTCTCTATCAGAAGGAATTTCTCCAACTATATTTTCTGCGGAAACCATATTTTTGTTGGAATAAATCCTTTCAATTAACCTATTCATTTCTTCCTCCTTACTTTAATCACCATAAAGTATAGTACCTCTTTTAATTATATAATTCAATACTAAAAAGGTTACTTTTCTATTGATTATGTGAGATAAATTTAGGGGAGAGAACCTTATTATTACATAATTAAAACTGCTTAGCAATTCTGTTAAGCAGCTTTTATGTTTACCAAATTCATTGAATCATTCATTTACAAATACTTCTTTTCCAAGCTTTCAAGCATGTCTATGAAATATTTTTGTGTACCCTTCTTTTCTGCTTCTTTTTCAAATTCCTCAGTCATTAAGTTAATTTCATCAATAACTTCCTTTGGAAGTCTTGTTTCTCCAAAATTATAAACTGCATCATTTTCTTTATTAATATGTCTTTTCAATAAATTCGTGTAACCTACTGCATTGCTTATTACATCAAGCTTACTTTCTTCATCCCCATTTTTAACTCTCTGAAGCGCATCAGTCAAATCACTCATATATAGTCTGCCTAAATCATGCTCCACAAGCATTCCATGAGTTATTAAGTTTTCCCCAAGCTTGCCTAATTTAGTCTGCATTTCCTTAAATAAGAATTTTTCTTCCTTACCGTGATGATGGTTATCTGCATATTGGCGAATGAACTCAATCATTTTGTTAAAGTCTTCATAATTGATTTCTTCACCCTTCATCACTTTAAAGCTGGCTTTTCTTACAACTGTTAGCATGCGCAATATATATTCATGTTCCATTACCATTACTTTTACACTATTCATAATTAACCCCTTGATATTTTATAAGTTGTATCATTTAATTTTTCATAATTAATATTTGCAATACTTAATAACCCTTCAATAAACTCATCTCTAAGCGCATAGTAAATGCTTACATCACCCTTAGCTGCATCCCAATATTTGCTGTGAACACATTCATATCTTTTCCACACAGCTTCTTTTTCATCTTGATTAACCACTGCATTAACGTGATCGCATGGCATTCCATCCAGCATAGTATCATTAATTGCTTTAAACGCTTCTTCCATTGTTGATGCATTGTTCAATGTTGAATATTTTGCACCATTATGTTTAAATATTGTTTTTATTTCTTCAATACTATCTGGATTTTTGTTTAATATTTCAGTCACAACATATGCTAGCTTATATTCAACCATAGAAATTTGATTTTGAAGCCAGCCATGAATATTTCCAACATCAATTACTTCATCTAGTGGTTTTAAATCTCCGTCCCCATACTGCTCATAAAGGTCTTTTCTGAAATTTAAACCAATATTTTCAGATAAATCTAAAATGTCTTCTACTATATTGTTTTGTATTTTAATTTTATTGTACAACCAAAAATGTATTGGTCCTAAAAATGCACTCATATTTCCTCCATATAAAAATCTTTTTACAAAATGAGCATGAATTTCTTCATGCTCATTAACTATGTCTTCTTATTCTGCTGACTTCAAGTAATTGTTTAATTGTTTAAGCAATTCATCAACATTAAATCCATGAACTGCTGCTGCATCTTCAATTGATTCCATCTGAGATGATGGGCATCCTAAACAATGCATTCCTGCGTTCATTAATATAGCAGCCAATCCACGATCCATCTGCAATATTTCACCAATATACATGTCCCTAGTGATTTCTTTACTCATGATAACCTCCTATATAATCTATTTGTTATTATTTCTAATTGGTTAAAATAAATACATGTTTATGCAGTTGCAGTTTCGTCTCCCAAAAATATTTTTATATCGTCTTCTACTGTTCCGATTCCTGCTATGCCAAAGTTTTCAACTAATACGTTAGCTACATTTGGTGATAAGAATGCAGGCAATGTTGGTCCTAAGTGAATATTTTTAACTCCTAAATAAAGAAGTGATAACAATACAATAACTGCTTTTTGTTCATACCATGCGATGTTGAATGCTAATGGCAATTCATTTATATCTTCAAGTTCAAATACTTCTTTCAACTTAAGTGCTATTAATGCTAATGAATATGAGTCATTGCACTGTCCAGCATCCAATACTCTTGGTATTCCACCGATGTCGCCTAAATCCAATTTATTGTATTTATATTTTGCACAGCCTGCTGTTAATATTACAGTATCTTTTGGTAAAGCAGCAGCAAATTCTGTGTAGTAGTTTCTTGATTTTGCTCTTCCGTCACATCCTGCCATTACAAAGAATTTCTTGATTGCTCCTGATTTAACTGCATCAACAACTTTGTCAGCTAATGCAAATACTTGTTCATGAGCAAATCCGCCTACTATTTCTCCTGTTTCTATTTCAGTTGGAGCCTGACACTTTTTAGCTAACTCTATAACTTCTGAGAAGTTTTTTTCTGATCCTGTTGTTCCTGCAATATGCTTGCATCCTGGATATCCTGCTGAACCAGTTGTAAACAATCTGTCTTTATAGCTGTCCTTAGGAGGCACAATACAGTTTGTAGTCATTACTATTGGTCCATTGAATGATTCAAATTCTTCTTTTTGTTTCCACCAAGCATTTCCGTAGTTACCTACTAAATGTTTGTATTTCTTTAAATGTGGATAGTAGTGAGCAGGTAACATTTCTGAGTGAGTGTAAACATCTACTCCTGTTCCTTCAGTTTGTTTTAATAATTGTTCTAAATCTCCTAAATCATGACCTGAAATTAATATACCTGGGTTTTTACCAACGCCTATATTAACCTTTGTGATTTCAGGATTTCCGTATGTGTTAGTATTTGCTTTATCTAATAATGCCATACCACTTACTCCAACTTTACCTGTTTCTAAAGTTAAAGCTACGAGTTCATCAGCTCCCAATGAATCATCTAATAACTTAGCCAAAGTACTTTGCATAAATGCATTAACATCTTTGTCATCATATCCTAATACATTTGCATGCTTCATGTAAGCGGATAATCCTTTTAGTCCGTAAGTGATTAATTCTCTTAAGCTTCTTATATCTTCATTTTTAGTAGCTAACACTCCAACTTTTTCTTCAAAATTTTCATTTATATCATCAGTCAATGCTGCCTCTGATAAATTATTATTGTTTGATAATTGATTTAATAAATCATTTTTAACTCTTAAAGTCATATTAATTCTATCTTTAAATACATCATTATCAAAGTTTGCATTTGTAATTGTTGTAAATAAGTTTAAAGTAATTAAGTGATCAACGTCAGCTGAAACCTCTTTTCCTTCACTTCTTAATTTAGTTGTTACTTCAGATAATCCTTTTGAAGTATAAATAAGTAAGTCCTGTAAATTTGCTGTATCTGGTTGTTTTCCACAAACCCCTACCTTAGTGCAGCCTGTGCAACCAGCTGTTTCTTGACATTGATAACAAAACATTGCGTTTTCCATTTAAATCTTTCCTCCAAATTTTAATTTATTTTAATTTTTATTGTGTGCTCGTTATGTTTACATGATAAAGCAAATTTTTCTTTAATTCTGTAACAAATGTTACAAACATATTACTATTTTATCATTTATTTTATACCTGCTTGTCCGAAAAAATAAACTTAAATTTGATAAATAAAAGTTTATTTGACTTAGCATAATAATTAATATATTGTTATTAATAGAAAAATAATTATTTAATTGGAGGTATTATGGACTTTAAGTATGAAGATAGCAGAATATATTTAGAAAATGAAAAAGGTGAAACAATTGCAGAAGTAACTTTCCAAAAGGTATCTGATAATAAGGTATGTGTAAATCATACATTTGTTGACAGCTGTTTAAGAGGTCAAGGTATTGCTGACAAACTTCTCACTGCTTTAGCAAAAGATTTAAAAAATAGTAACAAAAAAGCCGTTGCAACATGCTCCTATGCAGTAGACTGGTTTGAAAAACACCCAGAATATAAAGATATATATAAATAAAAATTTTTTTTGCATTTGTTGAAGAAATAGCAGATTATAACATTATCAGAAGGAAAAATAACAATAAATGTATCTTTTTAGGATAGTTACCTTGATTGGATATGCAAATTATTTCATATATGAAATTTGATTTTTTAAAAAATATTTTTAAAACAATAAAATTTTGCACTTTGTTATATGTTTTACAATGATATGTGGACATTAAGTGTCGACATTTAAAAGACAATCCGTATGCTTTGTATTTTTCGACCTTTTTTGACTTTTTTATTTCGTTAGTTAAATAACTGCATATTAATAAATTGTTAAAATAAAAAGCTTGCATTTGATTTACTAAATAAAATTCATATCACGAGAAAACGTAACTTTCATAATGTAACTTAAACTTCATATATATGAACATTTTTTCATTTTATACCATTGTGTCTTAAAATATTACATGTTATACTGTATAAAATGTTGTATTTCAGTTAAAAGTAATATAACATTTTTTAATTTATAACATAATATGGAGGCTAAGCATGGAAGCAATTATGAACATTAACAATGCCATTAATGGTATTGTTTGGGGACCGATACTACTTATTTTAATAGTCGGTACAGGATTTTACTTATCACTTAGAACAGGATTCTTCTCTATCACAAAAATGGGCTACATTCTTAAAAACACACTTCTTAAAATGTTTTCTAAAGAAAACAAAGGCGAAGGTGAAGTAACAGCATTCCAGGCAGTTGCAACAGCTCTTGCTGCAACAGTTGGAACAGGAAATATTGCAGGTGTTGCTACAGCTATAGCATTAGGTGGACCTGGAGCAATTTTCTGGATGTGGTTAGCAGCAATACTTGGTATGACTACTAAATTTGCAGAAGTTGTACTTGCAGTTAATTACAGAGAAAAAACGGAAGACGGTCGTTTCGTTGGCGGACCTATGTACTATATAACTAATGGTTTAAAATGGAAATGGCTCGCAATATTATTTGCAGTATTTGGTGCTTTCGCTGCGTTTGGTATTGGTAACATGGTTCAATCAAACTCTGTTGCAGCAGCATTACAAACATCATTCAATGTTAACCCTTGGGTTACAGGAGTTGTATTATCAATTATAACTGCATTAGTTATTATTGGTGGAATTAAAAGAATCGGTGCTTTCACCGAAAAATTAGTACCTTTCATGGCAGCTATTTATATCATTGGTGGAATTGTAATTTTATTTATGAATATTTCAAAAATCCCTGCTGCTTTTGGATTAATTTTCTCAAGTGCTTTCACAGGTCATGCAGCAGTTGGTGGATTTGCTGGCGCAACAATAATGAATGCAGTTAGATTTGGTATTGCTCGTGGTGTATTCACAAACGAAGCTGGTCTTGGTAGTGCACCTATAGCTCACGCTGCAGCAACTACAGACCATCCAGTACGTCAAGGTTTATGGGGAGTGTTTGAAGTATTTGCAGATACATTGGTTATTTGCTCAATTACTGCTCTTGCAATAATAACTACAGGTGTTTGGGAAACCGGTGAAACAGGTGCTGCACTTACAACAACTGCATTCAATGTAGCTTTGCCAGGTGGCGGATATATAGTATCAATAGGTATCATATTGTTTGCATATTCAACAATAATCGGTTGGGAATACTACGGCGAAAGATGTGCTGAATACTTGTTTGGACCTAAAGTCAATATGATATACAGAATTATATGGGTTCCAGCAGTATTAGTTGGTGCAATAGGGGGACTTGAATTCTTATGGTCATTAGCTGATACTTTAAACGCTTTAATGGCATTCCCGAACTTAATAGCACTTCTTGCATTAAGCCCTGTAGTATTAAAGCTTACTAAAGAATTCTTTACTAAAGAAAAAAGCCAAGGTCATTTAAAATAGTATAGATATCTAAAAAAAAGTCTTGAAATTATCAAGACTTTTTTATTTATATATTAATTTGTTATTTTTATTAAGCCGTCATATGATTCATTAGCTTCAATGTCATATACTGTAAATTGAATATTTACAGTCCTTGTTCCTGTATATTCAAGAGTTAAATCGTCATCAATATGATCAAAGTAATAAATTTTGTTAAGTTCAACCCCTACATTATTATCATCAGCATAATCTATTGTCAATTCTCCTCTATCAATTGATGTAAATTTTACATAATCTAGTTTATCAAAAAGGCTATTATCTATTATGTCAACTTTTTCTTCAAGTTTACCAAGAAAATCTATATCTTCTACATCATCTTCATCCATGGTCAATGTTATTGTTTTTATTTCTTGAACTTCTTCATCCCCATCAACCGTTATTTTCATAAAACCTTGATATGAAACGCCATTTTCATCAAAAGCATTATATTCTATTGTTATAGTTCCACTAAAATAAGTTTTTGGAACAAGTGTTATATTTTTAATTTCTTTATCATCATCATCTTCAGTTGCTATATAATACTTAGTTTCTTCATTAACTAATGTATTTCTAACTTCATCTTCATCATAATCATAATACAACGTACCATTTTTTGCAGGAAGCTCAAATTCAACATATTCTAAATCCTCTACATCAGAATCAGCGTCTTTTAAAACATTAAATGCTCTGTTAAACCAGCTGTCTGAAAAGGCTAATTCACTATCATCATTCATATCAAGTTTTATGTCTGTTAATTCAGTTTCTTCGGCTTCATCATCATCTGAAACAGCTCCATCAAGAACATAATATAGCATCCAGAATACATCACGCCTTTTTGCAAAATCATTTAATTCACCGGCATAAATTTCTGCCAATTCTTCTATTTTGCCTAAATCTATATCTATATCATCATCTAATATATCTTCTGCACGTTCTATTAACCAAATAGCTTCTTGAATTGTTACTGGCTTGTTAGGTTTGAAATACCTTCCATCACCTTTAGCTATTCCAAGTTTCTTCGCTATTTTTATAGGCCCATAATAATAAGCTGATTTATCATTAACATCATCAAAATCATCTTCATCATCTGACATCATGTTTAGATAGTTTTCACTAATCTCTTTAGCATCATAATCATCCTCTAAATCTAATGCCCTGATGATCATAACAATAACATCGCCGCGTTTAACATTTCCGCTTAAACCATAATCACCTTTACCATAGCCCTTGACAATTTCCTTTTCTATCAAAGACAATAAAGCTTGATTATAATCTTCATCTTTTAGTTCCGTCTTTTTTGAATCCTTTTCAAATTTCTTATTTTCTGGTGTTGCAAATGCTACGGTTGTGAATATCATGCTCAATACAACCACTAGTGATAAAATTCGTACCATGTGTTTATTCTTCATTAATATTACCTCCATATATAATAAAATTATGTACCTTTAATTCATAGATACATAATAGTTTTCGTACATATGGAGTGAATTTTGGGGGTATGTAAAAACTCTTAATTAAATTCAATATAATGATTGTTAATATCAACTAAATATTTTGTGCAATTTCCATGAAATCTGTCATATACTAATGCTTCTATTTCTTTCATTGCTTTAAAAAGAGGGGATCCTTCTTCGTATTCAAAACCTACAAGCTGGAAAAATACATCATGGCTGTCTAAAGTCAGTTTACCCAATTCGCTTTGTCTCCAAACCCACTTCAATGTTTGAACCACATTTCCGCTGGTAAACACAAGCTCCCCTTCAGGGACACTTTCATATTCTTCTGCACCAAAGGGCAAGAAAATATCACCATTTTTGCTGTAACGTACTTCTAAATCCTCATGAATATCATATAAATCATGTCCACCAAGAGATATGCTGTTTTCTATAGACACAGCGTTACATAAATCAACCAAAGCATTTATGATTGGCAGTTCTCCTCCCTTAATAATTCTTTTAAACATAGCTTCGACTGATGGAGGATATTTGTTTGGATTAAGGCCTGATTTAATCATCACATCTCTGTAAAGTGCTACATTGTTCAATTCTCTCAGCTGTTCAACCTTAATTTCCTCTCTCATTTTTGCTTCTGCTTTTCTTAATCTTGCTACATCCTCTTGAGATGTTTCTGAATTTTGTATATTATGACCAATTAATATTCCAAATTTAATATTCGGATTTAAATTAAAAATAGTTTTATCAACTGTATATTTCATGTTTGTATCCTACCTTAAAATTTTATATTATTAATATTATACCTCAATTTCCATGTTATTCAATCAATTTTAAATATTTTACAATCAAAACTAATATTTCATATAAATAAAGGATATATTTTTTTATTTTGAAGATAATAAAACAGGAGGTGTTTATATGAATTTTTCACAAAAAGAAAGAACTTTATTAGAAGATCAAAAAAATCACGAGCAAATTTGTGTACAAAAATATTCAAATTATGCAAGCTTAGCACAGGACCAGCAGTTAAAGAATATTTTCAAACAAAATGGTCAAGTTGAACAGGAACACTATAACACTTTAGATCAATTGTTAAAAGGTCAAATGCCACAAATGCAACAATCCGGTTCCAAACAAAGCGGTGGATCTCAACAAGGCAGTGGATCTCAACAAATGGTTGGTGTAGCCAGTCAGAATTCGCAATCTTCAGCTATGCAGTCTGGGCAAACTCAGCAACGTAGCGGTCAAATGCAGATGAATCAACAGTCAAGTTTTATGCCTAAAGGTCAATCACAAAACTTTAACACATCTGACAAGGATTTGTGTACAGATATGCTTATGACGGAAAAATATGTTTCTGGAGCATATAATACTGCTATATTTGAATTTAGAGATCCTCAGGTTCGTAATATTTTGAATCACATTCAAAAAGAAGAACAGCAACATGGTGAAGCTATATTCAAATATATGGAAAGCAACGGAATGTATCAGGTAAAATAATTTCTAAAAAATCTAGAATAAAAAAAGCGTCAGTTTAATTTGACGCTTTTTTTATACAAAAACAACCTGCACCAAAATCATATAGACTGCAGTGCCAATTCCAATACTGAGCAAAGTATTTTCCTTCCAAAAATGCAAGATTGCAATGACTACTATAGCAATGGCTTCCGGTGCTCCATAAGGAGCACCTGCTATACTAATTCCCTTTAAGCAATAAACAACCAAAAGTCCTATTGCTGCATAGGGTAGCACCTTGCCAAGATAATCAATATATGGACTTTCTTTTTTATTGGTAAACAATGCAAATGGTAAAAACCTGGTTATTATTGTTGCAACAGCCGTGACCACTATTATAATTATCGTCTGAACAGAAGTAAGTATCATTTAATCGTCTCCCCTTCAATTTTATTTCTCATAAATGTTAATACTAATATTATTGCTATCATTGAAGGTATAACAAAATTATTTTGACCAAATATGATTAAGCACATAAATGTGCATACAACACCTGTTATAGCAGGTTCATGATTCTTTTGACTTTTCCACTGAGAAATGAATATAGCCACAAATAGTGCAGTTAAAGCAAAGTCAAGACCCTTTGTATTAAATGTAATCACATTTCCAAGCATACTTCCAATAATCGTTCCTGCTGACCAATAGAAGTAATCCAAAACGCCAATGAAAAACATAAACCAGCTTTTATCGACTCCCTCGGGCGGCTCTGCAGCACACAAAACAGAAAAGGTTTCATCACTGAGCCAATAAATTATGAATGGTTTTAATTTTCCTGTATCCCTTAATTTATTCATCAAAGATAATCCATAAAAAATATGTCTGGCATTTACCATCAAGGTCAAGAACAATGCATAGACAGGATTAAATGATGAAGTCAAAAATGTTATAGCTGCATATTGAGCAGAAC
The DNA here is from genome assembly GCA_050173715.1 of Sedimentibacter sp. Taxonomy (GTDB): domain Bacteria; phylum Bacillota; class Clostridia; order Tissierellales; family Sedimentibacteraceae; genus Sedimentibacter. The sequence continues at coordinate 97,963 of JBFXKO010000002.1, read as the reverse complement.
CTGCATACACGATCAAGCTCATCAAAAGCGCCCATATTAGGCCATATCCCTTGCTATTCATCAAAATACCATATGCAGCACCTAGAACAATATATCCTGTCATGACAGGAATTGTATGAGGAAATGCAGCCTTTAATGCTTTTTTCTTTTCACCCATGCTTGTCTCCTTAAATATAATAATGATTCATTTTATAATATGAAATTTTATATTTCAATAAGTTTCTTTAATTAATTTTATAAATAAAATTAACTTACTTAAATATACCAAATATTGCATTTGTTTATTTATTAATTATCTTATTATTTTAAATAACCTTATTTTTGAATTTATAGTATTGCTATAAATTTATTTTATAATGTATTTTTGATATTCTCTTTATTTCAATTGATTTTTAAACATTTGCAAGGGACATGCAATTTTTATAGCCTTGAAATATTTATCAAATTGTATTATAATATATCTGTCAATATTAATGTGACAAACATCATACTATTAATTAGGAGAGTCTAAGATGTCAGAAAACAAACAATTAACAAGGAAGGATTTTCTTAAAGGCATGGGATACACTGCAGCAAGCGTAGTTGCAGTTGGATCATTAGGTGGATTGCTTACAGGATGTACAAGCCCTGCACCAGCAGCAGATGTTGATACCTCACAAGCTCCAGCATATCCATGGCCTTATAAGAAACTAGATCCAGCAGTAGTAGAAGCAGCAGCTTTCAAAGGATATAAAGAAAAGGGTGGCTGAGGTTCTGGAGTAGCTGAAGGGTTCTTCAGCATATTAGCAACAGAAGTTGGATATCCATTCAACCAAGTTCCTGTAGCAGCATTCACAAGCTTTGGAGCAGGATACCAGCAAGCAGCATTATGTGGTTCTGTAGGTGCAGCAGCATTATGTATTGGTACTGTATGCGAACCAGATGTAGCAAAAAAAATATTGGTAGAATTAGAAAACTGGTATAGAGGAGCAGAGCTACCTATATATCAACCTGATATGAAATTAGATACTACAGTTGCAGATTCAATTTTATGTATTGATTCTGTTGGCAAGTTTATGGAAAAAACAGGCTATGAAATGGGCAGCGATGAAAGAAAAACTCGTTGTGCAGGTGTTGCAGCAGGCGTAACTAGGAAAATGGTAGAATTATTAAACGCACAATTTGCTTAAAATTAAATAAACGAGGAGCAATCCTCGTTTATTTATTAATTTTTAAATTGTAAATATGGACAATTAATATTATAATAAATAAAAAGGTTCTAAAGGTGGGGATTGTATGTTTGGCAGAATAGGAGCAACAGAGTTAATATTAATATTAGCCATAGCGCTAATAATTTTCGGTCCATCAAAGCTACCTGAAATCGGCAAATCAATAGGAGAAGCTTTTGGACAATTTAAATCGCACGCCAACAAAATTTCAGAGGATATAACTACTGAAGCTAAAGATTCAAAAGACGATAAGAATAGTTAATATCAAAAAAATACTTAAGTAATTATTATTTAAGTATTTTTTTAATGTGTAATTTATTTTCACCTTGTTTCAATATTGACATTTCATATTTTTTATTATAAGGTAATTTAAAGTACAGCTTATTATAACAGCAGGAGGCTCTATGAATTATAAGGAACTTGATACACCGGCTTTAATTGTTGATAAAAAAATTATGATGGAAAATATACGCTCAATGCAAAGCTATGCTAACAGAAATAATGTTAGTCTTCGCCCCCATACCAAGACCCACAAGATGCCTTACATAGCAATAATTCAAGAACAGTGTGGTGCAAAAGGCATTACAGTTGCAAAGGTTGGCGAAGCAGAAGTCATGGCTGAAAACGGATTAAAGGATATATTTATTGCCAATGAAATTGTAGGAACAGAAAAATTCAAAAGAATACGTGCGTTATCTGAAAAAGCAAATATTTCCTTTGGAATAGACAGCATACCTCAAGTGGAAATGGTTGAGAAAGCATTTGAAAATGCTGATAAAAAGGCTGTTGTGCTCATTGAAATTGAAGTTGGAGAAAATCGTTCTGGAATAATTGAAGATAATGATTTCATCGATTTGATTAAATTTTTAAAATCCTGCAAAAACATTGTTTTTCAAGGAATATTTTCTCATGAAGGACACTCCTACAGCTCAGCTAGCGAAGAAGAATGCTTCGAAATGTTCATGACCAGTCAAAAAAGAACATTGAGCTTTGCAAGGCTGGCTGAAGATAATGGATTAAAATGCAACACTGTAAGCATAGGCGCAACTCCTACTATGATGCATGACTTCCCTATTCTACCTGGTATAACTGAAATACGCCCAGGTACATATGTATTCATGGACGCTTCTCAAGGCAACCATATAAGCTCTTATTCTCGCTGTGCTGCCACAGTGATGACAACAGTTATCAGCAAGCCCACTAGTGTCCGTGTAATTACAGATGTCGGAGCTAAAGGCATTACTATGCAAACCAGAAGCCAAGGTATGTGTGCAACAAAAGGTTTAGGAGTAATTAAAAACTATAACAATGTGAATATTGATCAGGTTTATGATGAGCATGCCATAATTTACAACAAAATGTTTCATGATTCAGTGAATATAGGAGACAAAATTGAAATAATTCCAAACCACATATGTCCGGTTGTCAACCTGCATGAAGAAGCATATTTCATTGATGACGGGGAGGTTTTAGAAATAGTCCCTATACTTTGCAGAGGAAAATTAAAATAAATATAACTAAATCGTTGAATGACGGGCAAAGCCCTTATTGAAAAGTGAATTTATCCTTTCATAGATAACCAGCTAAGGCTGGTTATTTTAATTGATGACATATTAAAAAATGGAGTTATTTGTAAAAATATGTGTTAAAATCTTCACGTCTTGATAAACAATTTTATATTAAATAAGAATATAAAATTAATAGAATCAAATATTAAATTCAAAAATCAAACTATTCGTTGACAAGCTATTTTAATTATGTTATCATTAACTTGTTAATAAATTAACCCTTATTTTTTTCCTCCATTGATACATCCAAGTATGTATATATTACTCCTCCTCATGTTATCTTTTTGCTGAGGAGGAGTAATTTTTTGTTCTATATTTTTGCATTAGTCCAGCTAAGACCAGTCAACCTTGTAGCCTTGTTGTTTCACAATAAAATTTTAAAGTCAGACAAAGTCTGACTTTTTTCATGGATAATAATTAAAGTTTGTATAATAATAATTAAAATGAAATTGTGAGGTACTTAAATTGAGTGAAGGTTTAGTTGTAGTTGTCAGATCAATAATCGGCTTTTTCAGTCTGCTTATTTATGCAAAGATACTTGGTAAACAACAAATAAGTCAATTGACTTTTTTTGACTACGCACTAGGGATTACAATAGGCTCTATTGCAGCAGAATTAACCACAGATTTATCCAGCAGAGCATGGCCACACTGGGTAGGTTTAACTTGCTGGGCTGCATTAGGTTATTTGATGGAATATATAACTATGAAATGGAGATATGCTGCAAAATATATTGAAGGAGAGCCCACTATAGTTATTATGAACGGAAAAATCATGGAGGATGCACTGAGGAAAATGCAGTACAGAGCTTCTGACATTATGGAACTGCTAAGAAATAAAGATGTCTTTGATTTAAACGAAGTTGATTTTGCAATAATAGAACCCAACGGTCAGCTTTCTGTTCTTAAAAAGGCAGAATATCAGACAGTAACCGCAAAGGATATGAAAATAAACAAAAAACCAACAGGAATAAGTACAGAACTTATTTATGATGGTATCCTCATAAAAGAAAATTTACGACAGCTCGACAAAGATGAAAAGTGGCTAAAAAGTCAATTGAAATCAAAAGGTATAAAAGATATTTCCGAAGTATTTTTGGCTACACTAAATCCTGGTGGTTCATTTTATGTTGACAAGTATGAGGATCATATTAAAAAGATAACAGATATTGGCGATTATAAGGGTCCATATTAAGGAGACTGACATGAGAAAATTTTTAACAATAGCAATACCTATTGTTTCAATAACCTTATTTATATTAGTTATGTTAAGTGATAATTTTTTAAAGAAACCTTTAACTAATAACGATGATATTCCTGCGTCAATAAATTTAATAATTAAGGACATTGAAGAAGAAAGATGGTCAGAAGCAAGAGATAAAACTGATCAATTATCAAATTCATGGCAAAAGGTAGTTAAAAGAGTTCAATTTAGCGCCGAGAAAGACGAAATAAACAAATTTGATATGAATATAGCGCGACTTAGAGGTGCAATAATGGCAAAAGACAAGTCAAATGCTTTTATAGAACTAAGTGAAGCCTATGAGCACTGGGAAAATCTAGGCAAGTGATTATTTAATTTTGCAAAATTTCTTTATAAAATTAATTAAATTACACATGCTATTATTGGCTGAAAAGGTCAATTGAATTTAGAAAGGATTGATTTTATGAAAAATCGAAATCAAGGCGACAATATTTCTGTAGATATAGTTACTCTGGACAATGTAAAACCAGTATCTTCTGTTGGCGATGCACCAAAAAATATGTTTTGCATTTACAAAAACAAAAAACATGCTGTTGGGTCAGTTGTGCAAGATACTGATGGCTCCGAAATGGTTTGTACTGAAGATGGTTCGTGGAAAAATTCAAAATAGGCCTTTTGCCTAAAGGATGGATCTAAATAGATCTATCCTTTTTTAGTTGAATTTTATTATGTCTCTTTTCAATCAATTCCTTAAAATTAATTTCCATAACAAAAATACTTATTATCATTAGTGCTGCCCCTGTATATGATTTGAAAGTCAGAACTTCCTGAGCAAAAATATATGCCACTATACCTGCAAATACCGTCTCAAGAGAAAATATTACGCATACATGAGATGCACTTGTATATTGCTGAGCAATAGCCTGGACTATAAATGCTACTCCGGTGCATAAAATTGCTAGAAATAATACTGAACCCCAAATTCTAGGCTCTGTAGGGAAATGAGGCTTTTCAAAAATGAATGCAAGCAACAAATTTAGCACCCCTGTAACACCAAGCTGAAATACACCCAGGTGAAACGGGTTAACATCTTCATGAGCTACAGCTTTTTCCGTAACCAACAAATCTATTGCATATATGAAGGCGCACATTATTGAGAGGAAATCTCCTAGCAAATTATCATAATTTATGGAAAAATTGTCCCTTAAAGTTAGAAGGGCAATCCCTACCGTGCTCATCATCATTACCATTGTAAGCTTCCTGCCTGGTGCCTTTTTATATATTATGCTAGACAATATAGGCGTAAAAACAACCGCCAGCCCGCACAAAAAACTGGTGTTTGACAGAGTAGTATATTGAATTCCAAATGTTGCTCCAATATAAACAAACACTAGCAATATACCTAATATGATGCTGTATTTCAACGTTTTTTTTGAAACATTTCTTAACTTTGGAAATGCTATAAGTGCTGCAACAACAAATGCGATAAGAAATCTGTTTGCATTTAATGTGAATGAGCCCATATCCTCCAGACTTACATCCACAAGATAATAAGAAACACCCCAGCACAAGGTTACAAGCAACAACATTAAATCAGCCTTTAATTGCCTAGACATAAATACCACCACTCTATTCTAATCTCTACTTACTAAACAATTTTACATTAATTTGAAGATTTATTCAATAAAATTATATTAATAAAATAACTTATTAAAATAATAAAAAAAATATAAGGAAAGTTCATGAATAATCTTAATAATGCAAAAAACTTCAATGGATTTTCTTGTAGACAATTTTGAAGAAATAGCAGTGCCTAAAATTAAATAATAGGACTTAAAAACTTAAAAGTCCGCATATAATTTATAAGCAGACTTTTAAGGAGTTATTATGAATCGTAAGACCATCATAATTTATAATATTACAGTTTTATTTAATTTGTATTTCTTTATTGCTGCATCTTTTTCAATAATTTATATAATACTTGAGTATGTAGGTCTTGGGTTTGTTATTGACCATTACTCTTCAGTGCCACACCAAAAACGATTAATAGATGTAATTACCCGCTCTATATATTTCAGCTATATGACACTGTTTGCAGTGGGTTATGGCGATATGACGCCCTTTGGATTTTCTAAAGCTGTAGCTATTATTCAGTCCTTCACAGGATATATTATTCCATATGTCATTATGTTAAACTATATAATATACAAACCAAAAAATGCTAAGTTTCTTAGGAGAAAATAATTATTTTAAAACATCATAAACAGAATTTAAAAGTTCATTGTTGTAATCCTGGCTAAGCTCCCAAATCATGGCTCCTCCCAAATCTTCACCTTTAATATATTCAGCCTTTGCCTTCATGGACTGTGGGTCATCGTAGCTTATAAATGTACTACCGTCATAAAGCCATGGAACCATAGACTCCGAGTCATAATGTCTTTCATATTCATGGTTGTTTAAATAGTTTGTTTTAATAGAGCTGTAATTTAGAGCCTTTCCTTGAGAAAATTTTTGCAGCAATCCATATCCCAAGTCGTTATTCACTTGGTACATATATCCGTAAAATGGAACGCCTACCACCAGCTTGTCCTTTGAAAAACCGGCATTTACCCAGGAATCTACACTTGAATCAACACTTATTTCATATTGGGGTGATGCGCCGCCTTTATTGTAAAGTGGAGCATTAAAATCTGAATAGGAGTCCCATGGTCCGTGCAGGTCATATGTCATTATATTTACAAAATCTACATACTCTTGAATTTTTACAGGTTCAATATTGTTTAAATAATATTGACTTGCTCCACCTGCTATTGTAAGCAAATATTGTTTATTGTCCTTAAGCTCCTGCTCATCAAGCTTTTCACGTATTTCCTTCAATAAAAGCGTGAAATTTTGTTTGTCCTCCGGTCTTTTTGAATTAGTTGGCAGTCCTCCACCAACAGGATATTCCCAATCTAAATCAACCCCATCTATCTCATATTTAACCATAAATTCAACACAGCTTTTTGCAAATGCATCTCTTGAGGCATCTGTTGATGCTGTATCGGAAAATTGTCCTGACCAGTTCCAGCCGCCTACTGATATAAGTATTTTTAAATCAGGATTTGTATTTTTAAAATTATTTAACTCTTTGAAATTTTCCGGATCCTTGTCGGGATACCCTAATTTGATTTTGTTATCTTGTCCAATATATGCAAAGGCATAATTAATATGAGAAAGCTTTGTTACGTCCAGTTTGTCTGGTGTAAATCCCGAATATGACTTCCATGCCGGATAATAGCCTATTATTTTGCTGTTTGAAATAATATCTGTATTAGTTTTAACTGTAACTTTTTCACTTGCCAATGAAACGTTATTTTTTTCAGATTCAGATCTTATGTAAAACTCGTATTCCGTATCAGGTTCTAAATCCTTGATTGTATATGATGTTGTAAGTGAAGAATCTATATATGTACTGTTTTTATAAATCTTATACTTTTTTATGTTGCTGCTGTTTCTGGGCTTGTTCCACTTTAAGGTAACTGAACTTTCAGTAATCTCAGTTATTTCCAAATTTTCAGGCGCGTTTGGTGCTTTTAATTTTTTATCTGCAAAGGCCATATTATCCATTGCTTGAAAAATCAGAAAAAAACTGATAACCAATAACATAAGGTGTTTTAATTTGAAATATCTTTTCATATATGTCTCCCGTCAAATGGAATATATGAAATTATATCACAAATGGTTTTCATTTTCGTGCTACAATTAATGGCAAGTTGATTTATCACTAGAAAGTTAACCATAATAAGGAACAATTCTATGAATAAATAATTAATAAATTATGAATATATATCTGAAAATTCAATTTTAGCTCTTTCTACCAAATCAAATACTTAAACACAACTCATTGTTTAGCAATCCGGATCTAATAAACGGGGAAGCCACTTTAAAAAAGTCATCATTAGAATTATATAACTTACCAATGTGTGTTCCCCAATAAACATTCCCAATAGCTTCAATTCCTGAATCTCTAAGTTTTATATTCATATAACGCTCCATATAATAAGATAACAATATTGTATCTAAATACTAAAAGGTTTTCAATATAAATTGCTAAATTTACTAAGCATTTAAACTAAACGCCTTAAAATTATTTATAAGATTAGAATAATTTTAAGGCTTTGATTAACGATTATTTAACCTTCTAAATTTTCATAGCATGTATACCATGAAATGCAATTGATATTCATTTCAGATTGGTTATCGACTCTTGCAATTAATTCATCAAGAGTATGTGGAGGAAGTGTTAAAACCGGATCTCCAAGCATCCAATTTGATGGTGTAATTACTTTGTATTGATCAGAAACTTGAAGTGAGTCTATTAATCTTAATAACTCATATATATTTAACCCGCTCGTCAACGGATAAGTCATTATAGCACGAATATTCTGCATAGGTCCGATTATAAACACATCTCTGACACTTGTTTCATAAATATTGTCAGGGTTAACCAAATCATATAATCGTGCTATTTCTGCATTTCTGTCTGAAATAAGAGGGTATGAAATTTTAATACCTGTTTTTAAGTAAATATCATATAACCAATCTAAATCTGCTAAGTTGCTGTCTATAGTTACACCTAACAATTGAACATTTCTTTTTTCAAATTCACTCCTTAATTGTTCAAACGCTATTATTTCAGTAGTTGCTGCTGGATAATAATCTCCTGGCTCATAAAAAAGTACCACCCATTTTCCTCTATACTGAGATAAAGTTATTGGGCCTTGAGATGATAACGCTGTAAAATCAGGAGCTATTCTTCCTATAGTAGTACAACCGCTTCTAATAGGGTTTATATTATTTTTATTAATATTAGTAGACATATATCCTCCTATATAAATGTATATAGTCAATATATGATTTATTTGTTTTTTTGTTAATAAACCTAATTATACTTTATAAAAACGGACAAATCTTATTGATATCCTCAAAAGACTCATCCGTATTTGATTTATTTATAAATCATTAATGTTCCATTCCTGCCATACACTGCCTACAAGCTCCGGTCTAGGTTTAATGGTTTTTTTGCCTGGCTCCCACATGGCGGGTGCAACTTCTTTTTCCTTTGTTTTTCTCACCATCTGATTCGCCTTAATTTGTCTTAATCCTTCCATAACATTTCTTCCAACAGGCAGTGACAATACTTCTATGCTTTGAAGATTTCCATCTGGGTCAATAACAAATGTTCCTCTCAAGGTTACTCCGCTTTGTTCATCATAGACTCCAAACATCTTGCCTATTTCACCATTTTGATCTGACATCATAGGAAATGGTGTATTACCTGCCATCTTAGTTAACTCCTGGTCATTCCATACCTTATGAGTGTATACCGAATCAACACTGCAGGATAAAACCTGAGTGTCCAACTCTTCAAATTCTTTAATCTTAGCAGCAACTGCTGCCACTTCCGAAGCTCAGACAAATGTAAAATCCCCTCCATAAAAAAACAAATATACCCATTTTCCCTTGTAGTCTTCTAAACTTACATTAGTGAATGACCCGTTATAAAATGCCTGGGCATTAAATGGCGGTGCCTTTTCTCCAACTTTTATCACTTTTACCTCCAAAATAATAATTTTATTTTATTATTACCTTTAGATTAGCAATTATTAAAAAAAGCCCCTTTATAGAGAGCTAATTAATTTCTACAATGTTTCCTAACTTACTATTTTATAATATGTCCTTGCAGTTAACATATATACTATTGTATATATAATCCCAAATGCTACAATGGTTGCAATTGTACACAGTGCAAACAATGGTACATTTGTTAAACTAAATATTGTTAAAAGTCTTGTTATAACATTAAAAGCAAATGCAATATGAATTACTGCTGCAATTAATGGAAGGAAAAACACCATCAGAACCTGACTCTTAATTGCTTTCTTAACTTCATCACGGCTCATTCCAACCTTTTGCATTATTTCAAATCTTTGTTTATCATCGTAGCCCTCGGCTATTTGCTTATAATATATTATAAGCACCGTAGCCATGATAAACAATAAACCTAAAAATATTCCAAGAAAAAACAACCCTCCATATAGAGCATAAAAAGAATCTCTTAAAGTTTCAGCTCCCTGAGCATAACCAATAATTTCTGATTCATTTCTGCCGTCATTTATGCTGTTTATCAAATTAATTTGTGTTTTCACATCGGTTTCCACATCAAATCCATAAATATAGGAAAGCTCATCAATATCGCCTTCATTCATTTCACCTGTTTGAAATACTTTGTCTATTGTATCTTTGCTATCAACTACAACAATATGACTGTCAGTAAGATTATCAGATAATATTTCTGCTGAACTAAATGAATTAAGATGTTCTTTGATTTGCAGCTCAAATCCATTAATAATTAATGCATCCCCAGGAATATTTCCCATCATTGAAAAAACAAGTGCTTCATTTTTGTTTAAATCTATATTCTTATGATGAACATTGTTGTATTCGTCCTTTGTCATAAATGTTAATAGAATAAAATTACTATTTGGTGTATTACTAAAATTATCAGTAATAAATTCCGAACCATTCTGCACCGCTACAAGATTCATCGCACGATACCTAACAGGATCTTTTCTTTCAACTTGGAACTCTAATGTCTTTTGTTCAATTAATTTATCTAATACCTCTGCCTGTTTATCGGATACATCGCTTGCTGTCACCATAATATTTCTTGGAAATCTAGTTCTTAAAGCATCTTCCATGCCAACATACAAGCTTATGGTAGAGGAAATCATCACAATTACGCATGTAGATAAAATACAAATATTAGCAAGCCCTGCAGCATTTTGTCTCATACGATATATCATGCCTGAGACAGAAATGAAGTTTCTAGGTTTATAGTAATACTTTTTATTCTTTTTAAGCATTTTCAAAGCAGCAATGCTACCTGCAGTAAATAAGCAATATGTTCCTATAATAACTAAAAGAACTGCAACAAAAAATAAATTTAAAGCTGCAAGCGGTGTTTTAGTTACTACCGCAATATAATAACCTGCCCCAAGACATAATACACCTACGATTGACATTAATCTTTTAGTTTTAGGCTCTTTTTCTCCTGTATTGCCACCCTTTAACAATTCAATGGGATTTGATATATGAACCTGTCTAATGTTATAAATAAGGTTTACGAGAAATATTGCGCAGAATAGTCCGATAGAAATCAACACGGCGATTGTTGGGATCTCAAAGCCAAATGTTGCCTCAAAGGATATTAGTTTTAATAGAAGCAATATCATAAGCTTACTTATTAATATACCTAGGATTAAACCGCTTATAAGACTAATAGCAGCGGTAATAATTGTTTCATGAAACATAATTTTTGCCACATGCTTTTTTTCCATTCCCAGAATGTTAAATAAACCGAATTCTTTTTTACGCCTTTTGATTAAAAAGCTGTTTGTGTAAAATAGAAATATTAAGGAAAATACTCCTATTACAATTGCGCCCAGAAACAAAATGTATCTAACTGAACCGCTGTCGCTGACACTTCCTATGTCCTTAGCAACAACTAAAAAGTACATGTTGTAAAACATCATTATTGTTCCTATGCATGTCAATAGATACGGAATATATGTCTTAGAATTCTTTTTCATATTATTTATTGCTAACTTTTGATAAAAGAACCTACTCATTTTTTCCACCACCTGTTGCAATCATTGTAAGGGTGTCAGAAATTTTTTGATACATTTCCTCGTTAGTCATGTTTGCCTTGTATATTTGGTGATAGATACTGCCATCTTTTATGAACAATACTCTTTTAGCATGGCTTGCTGCCTTTACACTGTGGGTAACCATTAAAATTGTCTGACCATCTCTATTTATCTCGTTAAATAGTTTTAATACTCCATCCGAAGCACGGGAATCAAGAGATCCGGTAGGTTCATCAGCAAGTATTATTTTCGGATTTGTAATAAGAGCCCTGGCTATAGCAGTTCTTTGTTTTTGTCCGCCGGAAACTTCATAGGGATATTTATTTAATATATCTTCAATTTCCAACCTTTTTATAATTGGTTTTATTTTTGTGTTCATTTCTTCATATTGTTTTCCTGCTAAAACCAGCGGCAAAAATATATTATCCTGAATTGAAAAAGTGTCCAACAAATTAAAATCCTGAAAAACAAATCCTAAGTTATCTCTTCTGAAGGCTGAAATTTCCTTTTCATTAATTGATACAATATTTTTACCGTTTAATAAAATTTCTCCGCTAGTTGGTTTATCAAGAGATGCAAGGATATTTAAAAGTGTTGTTTTACCTGAACCTGACTCGCCCATGATTGCGACATACTCGCCTTGCTCAACGGAAAATGAAACATTTGAAAGTGCTTGAACAGGATTTCCTCCAAATCGTGTTGTATATATTTTTTTTAAATTGTTAACTTCTAATAGTGACATATTTACCTCCAATATTTTTTCTTCCTGTTCATATTATCAAAAAAAGAAAATGACCTACCATAACTTTGGCTTACATTTTCTTTATCATTCTTACAATTTGGTAAGGTTATTCAAAATTTATTTTATTAACATGAAAATTAATTTTTACTTTAGTGCCTTTTCCAACCTCTGATTCAATTTTAACAGAATGTGAAAGTTTATTTAATATTTGTTTGCACAAAAACAAACCAATTCCTGTTGACTTTTTATCACTTCTTCCGTTATAGCCGGTGAATCCTTTTTCAAAAACTCTCGGCAAATCCTCAGGTTCAATACCTATGCCCGTATCTTCAATCACTAATGTGTCTGGCTGTTTCTCATCCATATAAATTGATATTTCTCCTGAATTGGTGTATTTCAGTGAATTTGAAAGAATCTGTTCCACAACAAACACGAACCACTTTTCATCAGTGAGGATATCAATATCTAAATCCTCATAATTTAATTTTATTTTTTTACGGATAAATAATTTTGAATATTTTCGCACTGCCTGCTTAATTATATTATCTAAAGAATATTTTTTATACAGCAAATCGGAATTCAAACTTTCCATTCTCAGATACTGCAAAACCATTTCTACATATTGTTCAGTTTTAAAAAGCTGCTCCAACAGCTCATCATTAACTTCAGATTTTTCAGATTGAAGTATTAACCTCATGGCAGCAATGGGTGTTTTTATCTGGTGAGCCCATATGGTGTAATAATCCACCATATTAGAATAAGTTTTACTTTTTTCATTTATAATTTTTAATCTATTTTTATCAATTTCTTTTATAATTTCCTGATAATCCTTTTCAATTAAATTGCGTGGATGCGGAAATATATAGTCAGTCAATATAGTATTATTTTTCAGTTTATATAACAATAAATGTCGTTTATAAAAAAATGTAAAACTTATTATCGCAATTATTGAAAAAATAACAACTGCCAGTAATACTGCATATACAATAGGCTCAAGTGGTAATTCATAAAGCCAAAGTACAATAATGAATATTAATAAAGAAATAATTCCGGAAGCAATAACAAAAATCTTCCCTTTAAGATATGCTATAAAAATACATAAAAATTCTCCCATATTACTCAACCAAGTATCCCAGACCTTTTTTTGTTTTTATGTAATTATCAAGCCCAAATTCAGAAAGTTTCTTTCGCAAGCGAGTCATATTAACAGTCAATGTATTGTCATCAATAAATTGGTCGCTTTCCCAAAGGTGCTGCATTATTTCGTCTCTTGAAACCACCTTGCCTATGCTTTCCATAAGGAGCTGTAAAATTTTGTATTCATTTCTAGTAAGCTCAATTTTATTATTATCATAAATCAGTGTTGTATCATTCAGATTTAATACAACTCCATTATGCTCTATTTCATTAATTTGATCTTGAAGGGAATATGCCCTTCTTAACATTGCTCCAATTTTTGCCGTCAGCACATTTAAGTCAAATGGTTTCACAATAAAATCATCGCCACCCATGTTCATTGCCATTACAATATTCATGTTGTCACCTGCAGATGAAATAAACATAACAGGAACCTTTGATATTTTTCGTATTTCTCCGCACCAATAAAAACCATTGAAAAACGGCAGCATTACATCCATAAGTACAATGTGGGGGGCAAATTCTTTAAACTGCTCCATAATATTTTTAAAATCAGTTATGTAAATTACATTGTAATCCCACTTTGAAAGGTGTTTCTTAAGCGTCCTTGCTATGGTTAGGTCATCTTCAATAATCATGATTTTGTACATAATTCCTCCAAGCAATTGCAAATAATTTTAGTATAGTATAAAGCTTTTTCCATTTTTTATCAAGTTGTATTCAATTTTCAAGTATAATAAATATGAGTTCAGACCTGTTAACTAATAAATTTTCCTTGTACTATTTTTAATTATAAGATAAACTTTTATTAGTAGAGAGGCATAAATCTAATCTTTTAAAAAGGTAGGTATCTATATGATAACGATTGATAAAAATAAAATTCATTTTTCATTTAATACAGAAAACATACCTGTAGCTTATGCAGAGAGCGGAGATATAGTTAAATTTTGCTGTCAGGACTGTTACTGCGAACAAATTTTAGAGGACGGCTTTGAATTCTCTAAAATAAATATGAACTATAATAATCCTGCTACTGGTCCATTATTTATCAATGGTGCTGACCCGGGAGATGTGCTGAGAATAGAAATAAAAGATATAGAATTGGCACTAGAAGGTAGTATGTGTGCTCGAACAGGAGCAGGAGTTTATGAAATTGAAGGTTGTCATTGTAGAAGATTCCCAATAAAAGATAAGTTAATAAAATTTGACAATGATATTAGTATTCCAATCAAACCTATGATTGGGGTCATAGGAACTGCTCCTATAAACGAAGAAATTTCTAACCAAATACCCAGTGAACACGGAGGAAACCTGGATATAAAAGATCTTGGAGTAGGTTCTGTTTTATACCTATCTGTAAATGTTCCAGGAGCCTTGCTTTCTATGGGCGATATACATGCAGTTCAGGGAGACGGAGAAACCGTAATTTGTGCTTTGGAAATGAGTGGTGATATAACAGTAAAGATTGATGTCCTTAAAAACAGGCATGATATTCCAACCCCATTTATAGTGACTGCGGAAAAATATTTAACAACATCTGCAGATAAGTCATTGGATGTTAGCAGTAAAGCAGCTGCCAGAAAAATGCACAAGTTTTTACAAGAACATTCAAATCTTACTGATGCTCAATGTGGCTTTCTTCTATCTTTGGCAGGAAATTTAAGAATAAGCCAAATTGTTAATCCGGCTAAAGGCTGCATAATGGAATTTCCAATTGGATTAGCAAAAGAGAAATTTGAAAGATAAGTTTGGAGGGTAGTATTGATAACTTTATTTAAGAACGGAAATATACATACAATGGAAAACATCAGCTCTAAGACAGATGCTTTTGTTGTTGATAATAATAAATTTGTATATGTTGGATCAGAAAATGGTGCCAGGGAATATTTATATAATAACAAATATGAATTTAATGAGGTAGATTTAGGCAGTCAATTGGTCCTGCCTGGATTTAATGATTCACATATGCATTTCATTCATTATGCGAAAAGTATTAGAAGTGTGAATTTGGTTGGGGCAAAAAGCATTAAGGAAGTTAAAGAACGACTAATAAGCAGATTAAAGGAAAGAGAATCAAACGACAAGTCCTGGCTTGAAGGTGAAGGCTGGAATCAAGATTATTTCAAAGATGAAAGAAGATTTCCCAATAAGTTTGATTTAGATGATATAACAGGGGATGTTCCCACAATCATCATGCGTACCTGCTTCCACATTGGAGTTTTAAATTCAGCAGCAATGAAAATAGTAAATTTAAACAAAGAAACAGCAAAAAAATATGGTAGTCTTGTGGAATTGCTGCCTGATGGTGAGCCAAACGGCGTTATAAAGGAAAACTTATTGGATATTACTAAGGCAAATATTTCAACATTGAATTTAGAAACTTTAAAAGCCATAATCAATGATGCACAATATATAGCATTAGCTCAAGGCTTAACCTCTGTGCAGACTGACGATATTGGTAATACTCAAGATAACAATTATGACATGCTATTTCAATCATTTCGTGAGCTTGATGAAGAAGGCAAATTAAATATCCGAATAGGTGAACAGTGTTTACTGCAGACTACATCTGAAATTCAGAAATTCTTTGACAAGGGATATAAATTTGGTTATGGCGACCACAAATATCGTATAAACTGTATTAAAATTATAAGTGACGGTTCTTTAGGAGCAAGAACTGCAGCAATGAGAAAGCCTTATAACGATGATCCTTCAACAAAAGGAATTGAGCTATTTACTCAGGATGAACTAAATGAATTGGTTCTTATTTCTCATAAGAACAATTGTCCTGTTGCAATACACGGCATAGGAGACAAAGCTATAGAAATGTCATTGGATGCTATTGAATATGCAAAGACACAGGATCCAACACACAATCCAAGACATGGTATAGTTCACTGTCAAATAACAGATGAAGAGCTGTTGAACAGATTTAAAAAGCTTCAGGTATTGGCAATTATTCAGCCAATTTTCATTGATTATGACATGAATATAGTAAAAGAAAGAGTAGGAAATGAGCTTGCAGAAACATCATACGCATGGCAGACTATGATTGACAAAGGAATTCATGCATCCTTCGGTACAGACTGTCCCGTTGAGCCATTTAACACAATGCCAAATATTTATTCAGCTGTTACAAGGAAAAGTATTATCGGAGATGAAAAAAAGATTTATCTTCCAAATGAGAAAATGAGCATGTATGAAGCTATAAAGGCATATACTATCGAAGGTGCCTATGCATCCGGTGAGGAAAATATCAAGGGAACCATATCAACCAGCAAACTTGCAGATTTCATAGTGCTGGATAAGGATTTATTCAATTTAGAGGATGAAGAGGAAATTTTAAATACACATGTAATTCAAACATATGTGAATGGAAAAAATGTAACCGCACAATAAAGAAAAATAGGGCAATAGCTGAATAAATCCGGTTAATAAATAACCGGATTTATTGTTTTAACCTAATATTAAAAAGTATCCTAATACTAATATACCCAACGCAATACGATACCAACCAAATGCTTTAAAGTCATTGTTTTTAATGTATTTTATTAAAAATCTTATAGCTATAACTGATACAACAAAGGCTACAATCATGCCTGTAATTAATACTGCCAGCTCCATACCGGTAAAGTTCAAACCAAATTTTAATAATTTCAATGCACTGGCACCAAACATTACTGGAATTGATAAAAAGAATGAATATTCAGCCGCAATATTTCTTGATGTTCCAAGAATAATTGCTCCTAAAATTGTGGCTCCCGAACGAGATGTACCTGGAATCAAGGATAACACTTGAAACATTCCTATACCTAATGCTGTTGCATAAGATAAATCTTTAAAATTTTTAATCTTAGTTGATTTACCTTTATTCATATTTTCAATTATAATAAATAAAATACCATAAATTATTAATGTTACTGCAACAGTTTGATAATTATAGAAATGTTCGTCAAACCAGTCGTCAAATAATATACCTAAAACTGCTGCAGGAAGAACTCCTACAACTACCTTAAACCAAATTTCCATTGTATCTTTTTTCTGCTTCAATGTCTTACTAGGTGCAAAAGGATTCAATTTATGGAAGTATAACAACACAACTGCCATTATGGCACCCATCTGAATAACAACTCTAAACATTTCCATGAATGCTTCTGACGCATTAAATTTGATAAACTCTTCCACCAAAATCATATGACCAGTGCTGCTTATTGGAAGCCACTCTGTTATACCTTCCACAATTCCTAAAATTATTGCTTTAATCAATTCTATGTACATATATCCTCCAAAATAATAAACATCACATCTTTTACTATAACTTATTTAGTCACAATATCTATTATAACTCATTAATATAAAAATCCAAGAAAATTATAAATTAATAATAACAAAAAAGAAAATGTAAAGCCATAACTTTTGCTTACATTTTCTTTTTCCAGCCTTACAATTAAGTAAGATTGAGGCCCATGGGGGGAATGAGCTTCTTTTGGGTGTAATATTATTAATTAAAGGATTGTTCTGTACGTTCAATAATCTCATCTTGCAATGCTTTTTCAAGATTGTTGAAGTGGTCTGAATATCCTGCAACTCTTACAATCAAATCCCTGTATTCATCAGGATTTTTTTGAGCGTCTAAGAGTGTGCTTCTGTCTATTACATTAAATTGAATGTGATGACCACACATTTTAAAGTATGCTCTTATTAATGCAGACACGTTGTCAATGCCTTCCTGACCTGCTATAGATGAAGGTGTGAATTTTTGGTTTAAAAGTGTTCCTCCTGTTGAAGTGTGATCCATCTTGGCACAGGATTTTATAACTGCTGTTGGTCCGTTTCTGTCAGCACCCTTTTCTGGTGAAATTCCGTCTGTAACAGGTTTCTCTTTTAACCTTCCGTTTGCTGAAGCAGTCATTACTGAACCGAAATATACGTGGCATGTTGTAGGAAGCATATCAATGTGGTATGTTCCTCCGCAAACCGTCTTTCTGCCTCTGATTCTGTCTCTCACATTTGCAAATACATCAAGCATGATATTATCAGCATAGTCATCATCATTGCCATACTTAGGTGTATGATTTAATACCAAGTTATGAATCATTTCATATCCTTGGAAATTAGCATCAATGGCAGTTAACAGTTCATTCATAGTGAAGCGCTTTTGTTCATAAACATTGTACTTAACCGAAGTTAGGCAATCTGTGATTGTGCCGATTCCAACTATTTGAATGTATCTTGTATTATACTTTGAGCCACCTGCGTTGTAATCCTTGCCGCTTTCCTTGCAGCCAGTTGTTAGGACTGACATGAAAGGTGTTGGCATGTGCTCAGCAAATATTTTTTCAATTACATTATTTCCTCTGATTTTTACATTGATGATATATTCAAGCTGTGTAAAGAATGCTTGCTGTAATTCCTCATATGTCTTAAAATCCTCAGGATTTCCTGTCTTAATTCCAATTAGCTTATTAGTATATTTATCAAATCCATTGTTTAATGTAAGTTCAAATATTTTTGGAACATTTAAATATCCTGTGAGAACATATGCTTCTCTGCCGTGACAACCTGTTTCAACACAGCCGCTAGAGCCTCCAAAACGTGCATCCTCTAACGACTTACCTGCATTTAGTAATTCCTGAATCAACTCTTCTGTATTGTAAAATGCCGGCTGTCCCCATCCCTTTCTGGATATTTCTACAGATCTTTTTAAAAACTCATCAGGTGTTTTTTCACTTATCTGCACATTTGAACTTGGCTGCAAAAGTCTCATTTCATCCATAGCATCAAGGATGATGTATGAAACATCATTTACACCGTCTTCTCCTGTGTATGGATTGATGCCTCCTGTATTTATATTAGCAAAGTCTGTGTAGGTTCCGCTTTCCTTTAATGTTATTCCAACCTTTGGAGGCGCAGGCTGATTGTTGAACTTAATCCAGAGACATTCCATCAACTCTCTTGCCTTATCATATTCCAGAGTTCCGGACTCAACTTCATTTTTATAAAACGGATACAAATACTGATCAAATCTCCCTGGTGAAAAAGCATCCCATGTATTTGTTTCAGTAGTAACTCCTAAATGGACGAACCAATACATTTGAATTGCCTGAGCGTAGGTTTCTGGCTTGTGAGCAGGTACCACATCACAGTTACGAGCAATCCATAAAAGCTCTTCTTTTCTTTGTGGATTTGTTTCCTTTTCTGCCAGTTCTCTTGCATATGCAGCATATCTTTGTCCATAAGTAATAATAGCGTCACAGGAAATTGCCATTGCTTCAAGCTGAGCTTTTTTATTATAAGCTTCTAAATCATTTAAGAAATCTAGAGCATCTATTGCTTCTTCAATCTCCCTTTTAAATTCCAAAAATCCCTTGTTATAAAACTTGTCGTCTGCCACAGTATGACCCGGAGCTCTTTGCTCCATAAACTCAGTAAACATCCCTGCTGCATAGCAGTTCTTCCACTCCTGTGTCATGGAAGCAAGTAGTTTGTCTCTCGTTGATTTATTCTGCCAATAAGGAAGAATTTTTTCTGCCTGTAGTTTTTTATCCTTTTCATCAACCTTAAAATTAATATATTTTCTGTCGTTCATAACTGTCATATCTTCAACTGTGTGTGCACAGAGCTCTGGAAATGTGGGAACCACTTGAGGTCCTTCGCTTTTTTCACCTACTATTAGTTCATCTTCACCGATATAAAGCATTCTGTTTTCCATGTAATGCTTGAAGTTCATAGCACGAAGAACAGGTGTTTCAACTGTTCCAAAATGTTTTTGATAAAATTCTGTTTCTAAAAGCGCTCTTTCTAAGCTTACTCTTGGTTGAGTAGATACACTTACCTGTCTTAATTTTTTTGTTCTTTCAGTAAAACCTCTCATTAACACTAACCTCCTATTTTAACCTCGTAACCTTCTATTTCAAACATTTCCTTAAAATACTGCATTTTTTCCTCAGATGGTTTAAACATTTTGTCTTCAGGGTATGTAATGTTAAGCTTTTTATATTTGTGTTTAGCAATATCATGATAAGGAAGTAAATTTACTTTTTTAATATTTAAATCTCTTATAAAATCTATTGTTGCTTGTATATGCTTTTTATCTGAATTCACACCTTCAATTATGGGCATTCTTATATTTATTTTATTGTGAATTTGTGACAATTTTTTAAGATTTTCCAATATCAGCTTATTAGTAACACCTGTGTATTTAATATGTTTTTCATCATCCATTAGCTTTATGTCATATAAAAATACATCTGTATAAGGTGCAACTCTTTGAATATTTTCAAAGCTTACTGCCCCGCATGTATCAACTGCAGTATGAATATTTTCTTTTTTTAATTTTATTAATAGTTCCTCAACAAAATCAATCTGTAATAGCGGTTCGCCTCCTGAAACAGTTACACCACCATTTGACTGTTCATAAAACACCTTGTCCTTCATTACTTCATAAAATATTTCTTCAACTGTATAGTATTTACCTGCAATTTGTCTGGCACCAGGAATGCAGTATATTTCGCACTTACCGCAGTAGCTGCACTTATTGGGATCAGTCGTAAGTATATTGTTTTCTATTTTTATAGCTTTTTCCGTGCATATTCTAACACAGGTTCCGCAAAGAACACATTTGTCCCTGTCGTAAAGCATTTGTTTATTAATAGATTGACTTTCCGGATTATGGCACCACCAACATTTTAATGGACATCCTTTAAAAAACACGGTTGTTCTTATACCCGGGCCATCATGCACAGAAAACTTTTGAATATTAAATATATTTGCTTTATTCATTTTATCTCCAAGAATATTCTCTCATTAAACTTATTTATTTTTATTGTCCTTATTAATTAAAGAGCCTTGCTTAATAATTGATGAACCATATTTATTTCTGATATTGTAAATAGCATTTTCAAGAGAGTCAGTCTTGCTATCCTTTTTATTGTTTTCTATATTATTAATTTGAAACAATGAAAGCTGCTCAGCTTCTTCATTGCCAAAGCTACTTATGCTGATGCCCAAAAGGCGTATTGGTTCCTGGTTCCAGTTTTTTTCTAGAAGCTTTGCACCAGCTCCATAAATATCCTTCACCAGATATGTAGCAGGAATTGTCATTTGCCTTGTTATGCTTTTAAAATCTGCATACTTAATACTTATTTGCACAGTGCGACCTTTTTTTCCATATCTGCGGGCAGTCATTCCAATATCATCTGCCAGCTCCAGCAACACAGATTTAGCGTATTCCATGTCTGTTATATCATGAGACAGTGTAACAGATCTTCCTATGGACTTCATTTCTCCGTAGGAATTAGGCGTTACCTTAGAGTTGTCGATACCATTAGCCAATAAGGATATCTCCCCACCCATCTTTCCAAGCTTTTTAACAAGATAATCCCTGTTGTACATTGCCAAATCCATTATAGTATAAATGCCCATGCTTTGGAGCCTCAATGCTGTTTGCTTTCCTACACCATACATATAATTCACAGGAAGAGGCCACATTTTTTCTTTTATGTCCTTAGCCCATAGCTCGGTTATACCATGAGGCTTTTTCATCTCTGATGCCATCTTTGCCAAAAACTTATTTTCAGAAATTCCAATGGAGCACCAAAGATTTAATTCATTGTTGATGCGCTCCATTATATTTTTTGCGATTTTTAAAGGCTCGCCAAATAATCCACTGCAGCCAGTCATGTCAAGCCATGCCTCGTCAATGGAGTTTTGCTCAATTACAGGTGTATAGGATGAGAATATTTCCATTACCTCTCTTGATTTTTGCTCATAGAAGCTATGATCAGGCGGAATTATTATTAAATCAGGGCATAGCTTAAATGCTTCCCTTAAAATCATGGTGGTCTTCACACCATGCCTTCTCGCCTCATAGTTTGCTGTCAATATTATGCCTGTTCTATTTTCCGGATCACCTGCAACAGCTGCTGGTTTGCCTGTTATTTCAGGATGACGGGTTTGTTCGCAGCTTATAAAAAAAGCATTCATATCAACCAAAAAAACAATTCTTTCCACAATACCACCTACTGACCTTTAATGCTGAATCCCGACATAGTAAGAAATTGCATCCTTAAAAATGTATCAACATCAACAATAATATCATTTTCTTCAGGCAAATAAACTAATTTTGAAACGTACACATCAATTCCATCAATATTTATTTTATTGTATCCATTTTCTAATTTTGGTTTTTTTGCTAAAATTTCAGGAACAGGCACAACTGCAAAATCTCCGTTTGTTCTATAATCAGGATATCCTATGGTTATGGCTGTTTTACTTTTTTTATTGAGATAATTAAGCGCTTTTTCTGTTATCTTTATTTTATTGCTATCTATAGCCATGCATACTCCTTAATTCAATAATACAGTTTTAATTATTATATCATAGAAATCAAATTTTAAATATCTAATTTTGAGCATAAAATTCTCTCTAATTGCTATTCTTGATATTCATTTAAGATAAAATTACCCCTATTTCTAAAAGGATAAACAATTGCTTGTACAAAAATGATTCTTCGGTTAAACTAATTATGAATAAAAGTTATCAGAAAGGATTTTTATGAATGACAATATAAATTTAACAGAAGGAAATATTCGAAGCACATTGGTAAAATTGGCACTTCCTATAATGGGAACCGGTTTTATTCAAATGGCATATAACTTGACCGATATAATATGGTTAGGCAGACTCTCAACAGAAGCAGTTGCTGCTGCCGGAACAGCAGGGTTTTTTTTGTGGTTTGGCTCAGCATTGGTTATGATTTCTCAGGTAGGTGTGGGCGTAAATGTTGCACAATGCTTGGGAAGAAGTGATATGGAAGGTGCTAAAAAATATATTTCAAATGGTTTTCAGCTAGATTTCTTTATAGCCATAATGTACGCATTGTTTCTGCTCGTATTTAGGCACCAGATAATAGGTTTTTTTAATCTTCAAGATGAAAATGTTATAAGAATGGCAGTTGAATACTTGACTATAATAGCAATAGGAATAACATTTCATTTCTTGAATCCGATTTTTTCAGCAATATTAAACAGCTCCGGCAACAGTCTCACGCCATTTAAAACAAACACCATCGGTTTAGTTGCAAATATTGTTATTGACCCTATTTTAATATTCGGATTAGGACCGATTCCTTCAATGGGCATTAAGGGAGCTGCTCTTGCAACAATACTTGCTCAGATGTTTGTTACAATAATATTTATAACAATCGGCAAAAGGAATAATACAATTTATTCCCACGTAAAATTACTTATAAAACCTGAAATGAAATATATAAAAGAAATTGCAAAAATTGGAATACCTCCTTTTTTGCAATCAGGGCTTCATGCTTCTATCAACATGGTCATCACAAGAATAATTGCCGGTTTTGGACCTGTGGCAGTTGCAGTTCAAAGCATTGGCTCTAATATAGAATCCATTACATGGATGACTGCAGATGGATTCTCTTCAGCAATTTCAGCATTTACAGGACAAAATTACGGAGCAAGACAATTAGAAAGAATTAAGAAAGGGTATAAGCAAGGAATTCAAATTTTAGGCGGTATTGGTATACTCACAACTGTTTTATTAATTTTTGGTGCTGAAGCACTGTTTAAAATATTTGTGCCTGATGATCCTGTAGCTATAAAGGAAGGTATTATTTACCTAAGAATTCTTGGTTTGTCGCAATTTTTTATGAGTATTGAAATTGGAACTACAGGGGCATTTAACGGATTAGGAAGAACCTTGCCTCCAACAATTAACGGCGTAGTGCTTAATGCATTAAGAATTCCTGCGGCGCTTTTTCTTGGTTCAACTGCATTGGGGTTGTCAGGTGTATGGTTTAGTATAAGCATATCATCTATATTAAAAGGAATTATATTGTTTATTTGGTTTAGAATTGTACTCAAAAATTTATATATAGAAACATAGGAGGACATATGGAAAAGTTATCTGTAAAATATATTTGTTCTAAATGCGGAATCAAGGAAGACGTTTCAAGTAAAAAGTCAAAATGTGACTGCGGAGGGCTTTGGAAGCTTGAATACAAAACCCCGAATTTTGATTTGTCCCTAGTGGATAGAAACACCTGGAACATATTTCGTTATCGTAAATTCATGCCGCTGGTGGATGATAGCTGGAAAAGCATTACTCTTGGAGAAGGAATGACACCCATTATTCAGTTCAGCGATGATGTTATGCTTAAAATGGATTACTTTATGCCTACTCTTTCCTTTAAGGACAGGGGTGCAGCAGTCCTTATGGCTCACTGCAAAGCAATAGGTGTGGACTCTGTTGTTCAGGACTCAAGCGGCAATGCAGGGAACAGTGTGGCAGCTTACTCCGCTAAAGCAAATATCGACTGCGAGATTTATGTTCCGGAGGGGACATCACCAAAAAAAATGGATATGATAAAAGCGCACAATGCACGTGTAAATGTTGTGCCTGGCTCAAGAGATAATTGTGCAGATGTATGCAGATCCAAGGTGGATTCAGAGGGTAAATATTATGCTAATCATGTTTATAATCCATTTTTCTATGAAGGAACAAAGACTTATATGTACGAGGTTTATGAGCAACTTCAAAGAATTCCTGAAAATATTTTTGTGCCTCTGGGTAACGGAACACTGTTTATTGGAATAGTCAAAGCACTGGAGGAATTCATGAAAAGCGGAATAATTGACAAAATGCCTAACATTGTTGCAGTTCAAAGCGAATACTGCGCACCCTTTGTCAAGGCAGTTGAGCTTAATGAAGCTCATCCTGCAAAAATTACTCCACGCCCTACAATGGCTGAAGGCATTGCAATAGGAGTGCCTATGAGAGGCGAAGAAATTCTTGAATATACCTACAAGCACAACATAAAAATGATAACAGCCCCGGAAAGTCTCATATTAAAAGCAAGAGCCATGTTAGCTGCAAAGGGTATTTACTGCGAACACACAACTGCTGCAACCTATGCTGCCTATATTAAATATTGTGATTTATACGGCAAAACCTCTGACTGCCTGATTCCCATGTGCGGTGCAGGCTTAAAGTCAGACCACTAAAGGAGTCGTTATGAAAGCACCAGATTGCTCTGGTGCTTTATTATTTAATTGAGCTGTATTATGATAACCTTACATTTGTTGCCTGTGGCCCACGTTGTCCATTCTCAACATCAAACTCAACTTTCTGGCCTTCTTCAAGCGATTTAAAACCTTGAGCATTAATTGCTGAAAAATGAACAAATACATCTTCTCCAACATCGCTTGTAATAAAACCAAATCCTTTTTCCGAATTAAACCATTTAACTGTACCAGTCATAAATTTTGAACCTCCATAAAAAACAAATATTTAAGCATAATGCTTTAATTTATTATTTTAATTTTGGTTAAAATTTATTCGAGTTAAACAATTTTAAAATAATACAAAAAATCAATTTTATTCCAAATATTTAAAAATGTGACTAATGATTAACAACTGAAAATTTTATGCATATGATATTATATTAGTCGGAAAGGAAGGAAAAACAATGTATAACCCTTATAATAAATATCCATGCGCAAATTATAGAAATGTACCTTGGAAAAATGCAGACATAATGTATGATGCTAATAGAATGTATCCGCTTCCATATTTTTATCCTATGTATAGTCCTGAATATATGAACAGATATTCTAGACAGTTCCCTTATGATGTTGGTGAATATGAACCTCAACAAGATTATTGGCCGTATCCCAACAATAATGCTGTAATAGATTTAATGGACTATGGACCAGAGCCTTTTGCAGTAAATATTAATGAAGCAACCATGCAAAATGACGCATTCCGCACTGCATTATGGACCGGAGACCATCTTCAGCTTACCTTGATGAGTCTAAAACCAGGCGAAGACATTGGTTTAGAAGTGCATCCGGACGTAGATCAATTCATTAGAATTGAAGATGGCGAAGGTCTTGTAAGAATGGGCAATACCCAATATTTAGCGGATTTTGAAGCAAGAGTTTATGATGATTTTATTTTTGTAATACCAGCAGGCAAATGGCACAACCTATATAATACCGGAAATACAGATCTTAAATTATATTCAATTTATGCACCACCTAATCACCCACATGGTACCGTGCATCAAACCAAAGAAGATGCAGAAGCTGCCGAAATGCATTAACATAGACAATTCAATTTTTAAAATTAATTTAGTACCCTTATTTATATAATTCATATTATATTAATGGAGGGATGTAAATGAAAAAAAACTGTTACTATGCAAACCTAAATATGCAGCATTATGAACGTACATTTAAATATAACGATATTGATGTGCTGAAACTGACAATTAATTATCCTGTAATAGAAATGAAAAACAGCAAAAGATCAGAATGGCTCATTAACAATCAAATAGCAAGCAATGTAAATGATTATATGAGATATGCTAATTATTTATATGATCAAGCCATAAAATTTTATTATGAGTCACAAGAAAATAATTTTCCATTTCACAGCTTTGAAGCATACATGGAATATACCATAACTTACAATGCAAATTGCTTCTTAAGTTGTTATGTTGATAAATACGAATTTACAGGAGGTGCTCACGGAAGCACAGTCAGGAGTTCTTATACCTGGGATTTATGTAGCGGTATGCAGATACCTCTTAACAGCATTTTCGAACCGGGTTCAGACTACAGACTAATGCTTACTGATGAATTAATTAGGCAAGCTGATTATAATCTTCAACAAAATCCAGGCATATATTTTGAAGATTACAGAGGTTTAATAATCAAAAACTTTAATCCTCATAGTTTTTATTTAACTCCGAAAGGATTAACAGTTTATTATCAACAGTATGACATAGCACCTTATTCCACAGGTATTGTAGAATTCACAATTCCATACAATACAATTGGATGGTATCCAAGGTGCCGCAGGTAAAAAGACAAAGGACGTTTCATCTGGTTATTAGAAATGAAATGTCCTCTTTTTATTGTATTTTTTATTCATTTTGTTACCCCATGTTTAAGAATTAAAGTGCAAATGATTTTGAATTTCTTCCTTCTCCAATTTCTAAATCCAATACATTTTCCTTTTTTATTTTATGAAAATAACAGTCTTCCCATAAACTATAAGCTTCAATAAAATCCTTCCACCTATTATAACACAAATTCATCATTATCTTATAATTGATTTTATGAAAATTAAAATTATAACAGACCAAATAAGTATAATGGGAACAGCATAATACCATTTCTTAGGTTTTCCGTTTTTCCAAAGACTTTCAGATTCCAATCTACATTTTTCAAATATATCTTCTGGTATTAATTTAATAGTAATAACAGCCAGAAAAGGTAAAATAATTAAGTCGTCTAAATAACCAAGTACAGGAATGAAATCCGGAATAAGGTCAATTGGTGATAAAGCATATATAACAGTTAAGCCCGCAGCAATTTTCACAATAAGTGGCGTTTCTTCCTTTTGTAATGCAATAAAAATAGCCGGTATATCCGTTTTTAATTTCTTAGATTTTTCTTTTAAGTTCATTTAATTCTCCATAATATTACATATATAAAAATATTGAAAATTCATTTGGTGTTCAAAATTAGTATATGTTTTAATATTATGAAAGTCAATGTTTTATAGCTTTACATTTCTATATTAACTATAGTGAAATATTGATAACATTGATATATAATTGGGTATAATATTATTATGCTATTAATTTCAATTTAGGGGAGTTGTCATGAAAACAAAAGATTCGCTTTTTCATAATATTTCATCAATATATGGACTCTTTTTTAATATTCAAACCAAAAATTTTACATCTATTTTTAATAATATAAAAAATGAACTGGATTTGTCAAATTATAAAAACATAATAGACATAGGTTGTGGCACGGGAGCATTATGCAATGTGCTTTATGAACAGGGTTTATCTGTAACCGGAATTGATCCTGCTAAAGGGATGATTGAAACAGCAAAGAAAAAGTCTAAAAATAAAGAAATTGAATACATAGAAGCAAATGTACTAAGGGGTCTGCCCTTTGAAGATAAAAGCTTTGATGTTTCCATATCCTCTTTTGTTGCTCATGGTCTTAGTAAAAACGAACGACAAATTATGTATGATGAGATGAAAAGAATTACAAAACACCTAGTTATAATTTATGATTATAATGAACATCGTGGGCTAATAACCGATATAGCAGAATGGCTTGAAGGCGGTGATTATTTCAACTTCATAAAATCAATAAAATATGAACTTAATGAAAAATTTAGTGATATTAAAATAATCAATGCTAATATTCGTTCAGCTTTATATATTGCAAAATTATAGGTATGGCTCTACTATATGTTGGACGCACAAAAAAGAAGATAATCTTACTAAAAAGATTATCTCCTTACAGAATATCCCGATTAAAAGAACTATATAACTTTGATTTTGATAATCATGAAACATTTTTTAATTTGTATTACTCCTGCGAAATTTTAGACAGAAAATATAATGGTATAGGAAAATAAGATTATATTATTCTATTATTTTCAAAAACTGATTGGTTTTCCCCATTTTATAAGCAAGTATAATCATAGATTTTTCTTCTTCAGATATTTCCCTATCATACATTTTCTCAAATTGTTTAATCAAAGCATCTATATCTATGACTCGTTTTGGTTCTCTGATTCTTGGTTTTACATAATTAGGATTATAAATAATCGGCTGCAAATATTCATTATAAATTTTCTTAAATATATCAGCTGTGTAATATGCATCATTAAGTGCATTGTGAAATTCTTTAATTACCGGTATATTAAGCATTTCAATAGCACTTTGCAGTCTAAGCTGTATTTTTTTAGGTATATGAAAATAAAGAGATGCATATGGCTGAAGATTAATAAACAATTTAGGAAGTAAACTTACATTTTGATTGTAATATTCAGCACTCTTATACAGCTCCCTCATATCAGACATGCCCCAAACACAAAATATTGAGTTTATATCATCTATGAAATCTATAAATTCATTATAAACCTCTTGAAAAGATTTTTCATTTATAAGCATATCTGTTGTAATACCTGTCAGCTCTTCAATAAAGGGACTAACCTTTTTATAAATATCAGGCTTTATATAACGATTGAAAGAATCAACAATATTTAAATTAGAATCTAATTTAACAGCCCCTATTTGAATTACTTCAAATGGAAACATGCTTCCCTTTATTTTTTTAGCCGTTTCATCAGAAAAATCCTGATTAAACTCCATATCAAAGACTATATACATTTACTTCCTCATACTTTACCATTATTATCAATACTATATTTACTTATTCATTTATTATTGAATACTAATAACTTTTTATCTTTTTTTCTTGTATTGAATATTTATTATATACCTTCTTTATAGTGCATCAGAACAAGGTCGTCTGCAGCAAGATTTAAGTGTTCAGTTAATAGATTATTTAAGCAGCTGATTATTTTGAAAAAAGTCCTTCCAAGGGTCATTGCCTGCAATCCTCAAAAGTGCATCTGCTAAATTTATGCCATCTGGAGCAACCGTATCAAGTTCATCCCAAGATATGGGCATGGACACCTTAGCCCCTTTTCTTGCTCTAAGTGAATAGGGAGCAATACTTGTAGCGCCTCTTGCATTTCGAATCCAATCGATGAATATCTTATCTGTGCGTTTAGCTTTTCTCACATTGCTTGTGTATCGATCAGGCCACTTATGCTCCATAACTTCAGCAACTTGCTTTGCAAAATCATGAAACTTATCCCAAGTTGCATACGGTTTTAGGGGGACGACCACATGATACCCTTTGCCGCCGCTAGTCTTGAGATATGAATTCAAAGAGAGTTCATCAAGGATACTTTTGACATCCTTTACACCCTGTCGAACCCTTTCAATATCCATTCCTTCATCCGGATCCAAATCAAATACCATCATATCAGGCTTTTCAAGTTCATCAACGCAGCTTCCCCAAGTATGAAATTCCAGCGTACCCATCTGTGCCTCGAAAATAAGCCCGGGCGTATCCTCAATATAGAAAAAATCTTCAGTTTCTCCGTTGCCGGTAGAAATAGGTATTGTAACGATTCCTTTGCTGCTGGAACCAGGATGTTTTTTATAGAAGCAGGTTTCTGATACACCCTTGGGACAGCGCACGATGCTCAAGATTCTGTGCTTCACATAGGGCAACATGCGCTGTGAAACCTTTGAATAATAACGAATCACATCTTCCTTTGTGATTACAGGATCATTGAATAATACCTTGTCAGGGTTTGTAATTTTTATTCCCTCAATTGTAAGGTTCTTAGCATCTATTTTCATTGGTTTTTCCTCCAGTTCATCATCCTCTGCTTTTTCCCTTTTTATATCCTTAGGATCCTTGTCTGTCCTTAATCCTTTGAAACTTGCTTGCCGTAATAAATTCTCTTTGGTCCATTCGGCAAATTTAATTTCCGCCACCAATTTAGGCTCAAGCCATGTAATTTTTTCATTTGATTTTAATTTTGTTACCTTCTTAAATGGTTGTTCCAGCCTCTTTAAATGCTCAAATTTATTTTCAAGTAATTTCATGTCAGATTCGCTTATGCCAGTACCGGCACGCCCCACATATACTAATTCCTCTCCTTCATATACACCAAGGAGAAGCGAACTTACTCCATTGATTCTTTTATCTGAGAGTGAATATCCTCCAATGACAAATTCCTGTCTTTTATCGCATTTAAGTTTAATCCAGTCACCATTTCTTGTTCCACTATAGATGGAATCAGCTTTTTTGCCTATTATTCCTTCCATGTTTGTTTCACAAGCTGCCGAAAAGCTTTCCTTTCCGTATCCTTTAACATAACGGCTGTAGTATAGGTTTTTGGGAGCACTCTTCATCAAAGATTCAAGCATTTCTTTTCTGTCAATCAAAGGATGGCTTCGAAGATCCACTCCATCAAGCGCAAGGAGATCAAAGACGATATATGTCAAATTTTTATCCTTAGGATTTTTCATATAGTTCTGAAGAGCATGAAAATCTGTCTTACCTGCTTGATCCGTAACTGCTATTTCTCCATCTAAAACCATCGCTCTTCCATTAGCCCAGTCCATAAGGGCAGAGGCGATTGCATAAAAGTGGTTTTTATAATCATTTCCGTTTCTGGTCATTAACCGGACGTTGTTACCTTCAACAAATGCCATAATCCTGTAGCCGTCATATTTCATTTCATAAAGCCACTCTTCACCCTCGGGAACTAATTTGACTAATTTGGCAAGCTGCACATCTGCCTTGCTAAAAGGGTTACGAATAATTTTTTCATCTTGCCCACTTTCAATTTCCGTCATGGTTCGTCCAGTCCTGATGCTTGTAGTAAATTCTGATATACCGCCTATTGATTTAACATATTCATCTTTTTCTTTTAAAAAAAGCCAGTTGTCTTTAGTTTCTCCTGCTTTACCTTTCAACCTAACCAAAGCCCACTTTCCCTTTAAACGTCTTCCTTTAAGGACAAACTTCAGCATGCCTTCTCTTAAGCCTTCTTCTACATTGCCATAAGGTTCCCAAAACCCTTCATCCCAAAGCATGACAACTCCGCCCCCATATTCCCCCTTTGGAATAGTCCCTTCAAAATTTCTGTATTCCAGTGGGTGGTCCTCTACCTGGACGGCAAGCCTCTTGTCATGAGTATCATAGGAAGGACCTTTAGGTACCGCCCAGCTCAAAAGAACCCCGTTCCATTCCAAACGCAAATCATAGTGATCTCTGCTGGCTGCATGATGCTGAATCACAAATCTTAAGCTTTCTTCTGAATTTTCTGTTATTCCTTCTGGCTCGAAGGTTTTTGCAAAATTTCTTTTTTGATTATACTCGTTTAGTTGTGCTGTCATAAATTTATGCAGATTCCTTGTCTTTCTGGGCTTTCTCAACGCTGGCCTTCAGGGCTTCCATTAAGTCAATTACTTTGCCTGTACCTTGTGGCTCAGTAGCGACAACTTCTTTTCCAGAAATTTTTATCTCAATAAGCTCACGAAGTCTAGCTTGGTATTCATCTTTGTATTTTGAAGGATCAAACGGCGTGTCCATGGAGTTAATCAACATTTTTGCCATGTTCAGCTCTTGCTCGGATACCTCAGGCTTAGTATATGGTTTTTGAAGCTCTTTAATTTCATCAGCATAAAACATCGTGGAAATGAGTATACCATCCTCCCTTGGAATTATTGCCATAAGAGTATCTTTGGTACCCATGACGGTCTTTCCAATAGCTATTTTTTGTTCAGCCATAAGTGCTGAGCGCAATAGTTCAAAGGCTTTTTCTCCACCTGCCTCAGGTGCGGCTTGATAAGTTTTTTCATAATAGACGGGGGAAATTTGATTCAATTGAGCAAAGTGCAAAATTTGAATGGATTTTTCTTTTTCAGTCTTGATCTTTTCAATCTCTTCATCTGTGATGACTACATACTTGTCCTTATCATACTCGAATCCTTTAACAATGTCATTAGTATTAATCTCCTTGCCGCAATGAGCACATGTCTTCTTGTATCGGATGCGGCTATTGTCTTCCTTATGTAATTGATTGAAATGGATGTCATTGTCCTGCGTGCTTGTATACATAGCAATGGGAATTGCCACCATTCCAAAAGTTATTACTGATTTACGTGATATCATATTGGAAACACCTCCAAGGATATTGTTTCCAATATGACTATAAGTATTCGGTATTCAATCTTAAATTTAATGTCCCATTCCCCTTTTAGCCTCCACTTACTGGACTATGTAGGGTAACCTTTTTGCTTTGGAATAGATATCAGATAGTCTGTCTAATGCCATGCTCAATGTTTCATCTTTTTTTGCAAAATGGAATCGTATGAATTGATTTACATCATTTTTGAAGAAACTAGATCCTGGTACGGCTCCCACTCCAACCTCTTTAGCAAGCCACTCACAAAATTCTAAATCGTTATTATTACCAAATTCACTAATATCAACTAACACATAATACGCTCCCTGGGGTTCTGTATATGTTAGCCCTATGTGATTCAATCCATTTATAAACAAATTCTTCATATGAGTATAATGTCTTTGTAACTCCAGATAATAATCGTCATTAAAATTCAATCCCACGACTGCTGCCTCCATCAGTGGTGCCGCAGCACCAACTGTTAAAAAGTCATGAACCTTTTTAACCCTATCGATGATTCTTTCATCAGCGATAACATATCCTAGACGCCAACCTGTAATTGAATAGGTCTTAGACAATGAGCTGCATTCGACTGTTCTTTCTCTCATTCCCGGAAGGGTAGCAATATACGTATGTTGAAAAGGTGCATAAATTATATGTTCATATACCTCATCCGTAATCACATATGCATCATATTTTACAGCTATTTCAGCTATTATCTTTAATTCTTCCTTTGTGAATACTTTACCGCAAGGGTTAGAAGGATTGCACAATATCAACGCCTTAGCTCCTTGTTTAAATGAATCGTCCAGAATATTTGCATCAAAATCAAAGTTTGGTGGATTTAATGGCACGTATATTGGTTCAGCTCCTGAAAGAATAGTATCTGCGCCATAATTTTCATAAAAGGGTGAAAATATAGCTACCTTATCTCCCGGATTTGTTACTGCCATCATGGCAGCCATCATAGCTTCTGTGCTTCCGCACGTAACTACAATTTCTGTATTAGGATTTATATTCATCCCTGAAAAATGTTCATGTTTTCTTGCAAGAGCTTCTCTAAAATTTTGTGCTCCCCATGTAGTTGCATATTGATGTGGTCCTTCTATAGCTACCTGCTTAAGTCTGTTTGTAATTTCCACCGGTGGTGCAAAATCAGGGTAACCCTGCGACAGATTTATTGCATTATATTCATTGGAAATTCTAGTCATTCTTCGTATGACTGAATCTGTGAAAGCTGCTGTACGTTTACTTAATTCCTTCACGTTTGTTCATCCTTTCTTAAATTATTCCCATGCTGGTACGTAAGCACCTTTAAATGTGTCTGCATAAACCTCTTTTACTGCTTCTGACTGATATGATTGTACTATTTTTAAATATGTTTCGTTGTTTGCATCTTCGGTCCTTGTTGCAATTAAATTGATATAGCTTTTACCCTCATAGTAACTTACACTATCCTGGAATATTGAATCTTCTCCTGGATGTAATCCGTTATCCAATGCATAGTTGCAGTTGATTACTGCTGCTGTAACATCTGGAAGAAGTGCATATACATTCGCTGCATCTACTTCTACTAGTTCAAGATTAAGAGGATTGGATACAATATTTGATTTTTCAGGGCTATCACCTGCATTTGGATCTATTTCAATTAGGCCAGCTGCTTCTAATACCTTTAGTGCACGTCCACCGTTAGTAGCATCATTAGGTATTGCAATTTTACTGCCTTCACCAATTTCACCAACTTCAGAAACCTTGTCTGAGTAAATATTCATAGCTGAAATAAATGTGTCACCTATAGATGTAATTTTATATCCGTTATTTTTAATTTCATTATTTAAATATGCATAATGCTGAAATGCATTTAAATCTGTCTCACCATCTGCTAATGCTCTGTTTGGTGTTGTATAGTCTGTAAAGCTGATTAGCTCAATATTAATTCCTTCCCTGCCCAGTTCTTCAATTACAGGATTCCACATTTCATTTACTTCACCAACCACACCTACTTTTACTGTTATTTCTTCCTTAGCTGTTATTTCTTCCTTTACTGCATTTGAGTTTCCGCAAGCTGTAAATGTAGTTGCGATTAATAATGCTGATAATACTGATAATACTTTTTTTGCTTTCATGTATTTCTCCTTTAATTTTTTATATAGTTGAATTGATTTTTTTCAATAAAGAGCTTTGTCTTTCATTCTCCAAGCTTATAACCTTAATGCTACTTCATAATTTTTTTTCATTTCTTTACATGAGGCGTTAAATTCTTCTTTTTCTTTAGGAGTTAAATGAAGTTCTATAATTTCCTCAACTCCGTTAATTCCCAAAACGACTGGCACAGAAGCATATACATCATATTGTCCAAATTCTCCATTAAGCAAGACGGATACAGGTAGAACTCTTTTCTCATCTGCAAAAATCGCTCTTGTTACTTCTGCTATGGATGCACCTATTCCAAACTCTGTAGACCCTTTACCTCCAAGTATATGCCATCCCCCAGCCTTTCCTTCTGCTGCAATTGCCTTCAAATCTAAATTTCCATACTTCTCTGGTTTTTCTTTTATTAGCTCTATAATTGGTTTTCCAGCAATAGTAACTGTTGACCATGGAACCATTTGGCTTTCGCCATGTTCACCCAGTGCATAAGCATAAATTGATTTTTGATCTATTCCTGTTGCTTGAGATATAGCTCTTCGAAGCCTTGCAGAATCCAAAGTGGTACTTGTAGAAATAATCCTTGATGAAGGATAATTCAATTTATTTTGTAAATAATGGGCTACCACGTCTGCAGGGTTTGAAATGCTTAATATAATTCCTTGAAAACCAGACTTTTTTATATTTTCCGCAACATGTTTTATGATTGCTATTGTTTGGGCTAATGTGTCCATTCTGGTCTGACCCTTGCTCATATCCGGCAAAGGACCTGCTGCAATAATCATAAGATCTGCATCAGTTGCATCTATATAATTTCCTGTTTTTACATTTACATGATGAGGAAGATAAACGGTTGAATCATAAATATCAAGTGCTTGTGCCTTTGCTTTTTCCTCGTCTATGTCAATATATACAATTTGTTCTGCAAGTCCCTGGGAAGCCAGTGCGTATCCGGCGTGAGAACCTACATGACCTGCTCCAATAATAACCACTTTTCT
The DNA here is from genome assembly GCA_050173715.1 of Sedimentibacter sp. Taxonomy (GTDB): domain Bacteria; phylum Bacillota; class Clostridia; order Tissierellales; family Sedimentibacteraceae; genus Sedimentibacter. The sequence goes on along the minus strand of JBFXKO010000002.1, from coordinate 61,654 downwards.
TGGTGTTAATGCCATCTTAATTCCTCCTTTTAATGAGTATGATTCAATAAGGGCTTTGCCCGTTATTCAACGATTTCAGTGGGGGATTGAACCCCCACTGAAAAAATTAAGTGTTACCCGCCGCCTATACAGGCGGGGGACATTTAATTTAGTTATTTTTTTCTACTATAAAATTTCCTATAATTTGAATGATACTTACCATTCCAACCAACACAATAACCGAAGCATAGGTTACATCTATCTGATTTCTCTGATAACCAAAACGAATAGCGAAATCTCCCAGACCCCCTGCACCAACAGCACCTGCCATAGCAGAAAGACCAATGAGGCTTATAGCTGTAATTGTTGTTCCTCTTACAATACCTGGAATGCATTCTTTTAAATATGCACGAAATATAATATCAATCGGTCCTGAACCCATGGACTGTGCTGCTTCAATCAATCCAGAATCCATTTCAGCCAAAGCAGATTCTATTTGTCTTGAGAAAAATGGAACCGTACCAAAGACTAATGGCACAATGGCTCCTTCAATTCCAATTGCAGTACCTGAAATTAATCTTGTTAATGGAATCAAGCTGGCCAGCAATATTATAAATGGGATGGAGCGCAAAAAGTTAATTGTCTTGTCTAGTATCTGAAAGAGTAATAAATTTTGAAGAATGCCTCCTTTTTTTGTAACAGTTAACATAATTCCTAATAATAATCCTATAACAAATGAAATGGAACCAGACCATCCAACCATAATAAAGGTTTCATAAATACTTTCATAAAAATCCGGAAGTTTTGACATCACATTTGGAAAAAGCCTAATCAGTAACTCTTGCATCTAGTATCACCTCCACTCCAACATTCTTTTCTCTCATATATGCAATTGCATCCGTTATATCATTTGTTTTACCTTTTACAACAGATACCAGACCACCAATTGGATGCTCTCCAATGAGCTCAATATTTCCAAATATTATATTGACATCTAAATTAAAGTTTCTCGAAATATGCGATACTAATGCTTCTGATGCATTGCGTTCTAAATAAGTAAACTTTAAGATGCATTCTCCTTCATTTAACTTTGTAATTGTTACCTTCTCTTCAATCAATTCATATATTTTTGATAAATTTGATGTGCTGTTCACAAAATCCTTTGTAATTTGTTTTGCTGGATTTGCAAATACTTCAAAAACATCTCCTTGCTCCACTATTTCTCCATTTTCCATTACGACTACATTGTCGCATATCTCTTTTACTACCTGCATCTCATGAGTTATAACAACGATGGTAATCCCTAATTTTTCATTTAATTGCTTTAATAACTTTAAAATTGATTTTGTTGTCTGAGGGTCTAAAGCACTGGTGGATTCATCGCTTAATAAAATCCTTGGATCATTAGCCAATGCACGTGCAATTGCCACTCTTTGTTTCTGACCACCGCTTAATTGTGATGGGTAAACCTCAGACTTATCTTGCAGATCCACCATTTCAAGCAAATAATTCACTTTTTTACGTACCTCATCTTTTTTCATGCCGCTGTATTTTAAAGGATACGCAACATTTTCATAAACGGTACGAGATTCAAATAAGTTAAAATGTTGAAAAATCATACCAATTTTCTTTCGTTCTTCCCTAAGCCTTTTTTCTGACAGAGAAGTAATTTCTGTATCCCCTAAAATAACTTTTCCAGAAGTGGGTCTTTCAAGAAGATTAATGCATCTTACCAATGTTGACTTTCCTGCTCCTGAGAATCCTATGATTCCGTGTATCTTGCCTTCTTCCATACGCAAATTTACATTTTTAATTGCTTCAACTGTCTTTCCATATGATTGAAAACTCTTGCTGACATTTTCTAAAATAATCAATATTATTACCTCCATTCCAGTCTTTGGGTATGCGCAGGTAAGAAATTTATTTCTACTACGCGGATACATCAAGCATATAAAAAGCAGGTACATTATGCACCTGCTAAATATCATCTATATTCTTTTCTAAATAGAATATATAATCAGGTCACATTGGGCGAACAAAATAATACCATTCCTTGCATATACATTTGCATGGTATAGCTGCACATCATCATATTAACTTTTGAACCTAAATTACATGTACACATTTTGTTCTCTCCTTTGCTAAAATTTATTTTACATCCTTTAACATATTATGCATATCTGTGTTGTTGATAATAGAATTATATCTCATTTAAAAAATTAGTGTTAATACGTAAAACCGACAACTTGTTATAGATAAAATCTATAACACTCTTTCTTTATATTTAATCAACTCATCAATATATTTCTTTCCTAAATGGCTCATTGTTGTATTATTTCTTGCAATATAACCTATGCTCATAACCTCATCCGAATCTAAGGGAACAGCTTTATAATCGTCACCATTTAATTCTTCACATATAATTCCAGAACACAATGTATATGCATTCAATCCAACCATAAGATTTAGTAAGGTTGCTCTGTCATTTGCTTTAATAATCTTTTTATATACATTTGCACTAAGTACTTCTTCAGCAAAATAAAACGAGTTATTCATACCCTGATCAAATGAAAGGCAAGGAAATTCCTCCAAATCCTCCATGGTGATCAATTCCTTATTGGCTAATGGATTCCCCTTCCACAAATAAACAAATGTCTTGCACTCAAACAAATCGGTAAATACCAAATTATTTTCTTTAAATATTTTTGTAAGGACCTTTCTGTTAAAATCATTTAAATACAAAATACCTAATTCACTCTTAAAGTTTTTTACATTTTCTATTACCTCATAGGTCTTGGTTTCATGAACTGCAAATTCATATTCATCCATTCCAAACTGCTTTACCAATTCCACAAATGCTTTAACCGCAAAGCTATAATGCTGCATAGAAACGCTGAATTTCTTTTTTAAACTGTTTTTATCAACATATCTGCGATTAATTAATTCATATTGTTCTGCAACCTGTCTGGCATAGCCCAGAAACTCCTCCCCTTCAGGTGTTATGGTTATTCCCCTATTGGTCCTCTTATATATAGTAATGCCAATTTCATTTTCTAATTCCTTGATAGCAGCAGATAAACTTGGCTGTGAAATAAATAATGATTGTGCTGCCTTATTCATGGAATTGCAATCTGCTATTGTAATGGCATATCTTAATTGCTGCAATGTCATAATTTCCTCCTTCAACAATTGATGCTAATCTATATTTTAAAAAATTCCTCAAACTGCTAGTTTGAGGAAAACATATTGCTTAAAATATTTTTCAGTTTTCAGTTTTTATAGTATATGTATTTCCACTGTTTATCAATAAAAAAGTTGAAGAATTATAAATATAATAATGGCACAATGTTTCAGTGGAGACGGTCCTGAATCTTACCTTAAGTAAATAAAGATAACTGAACGCAATCCAATTATCTTTATTTTATTTTGACCTTTATCAATATTTCCAACCAATCACACTGCTACATCATTTTAATATATTATATCTTCACATGTTTTATATACACATTCTGTTGGGGTTATACCTAATTCTTTTGCTTTATTGAGATTGTCCCAAGTATGAATTGGAAGTATAGCTTCAACTTTCCTTTTTAATGTTTCCTCAGTACCATCATATAAATATTCTTCTGCTCCACACATAACGCCGGCAGTGTTATGCCACCATTCAGACTGGAAAAGAACATCATGTTTCTGTAATAGTCTTGCCAAGCGATATTCTTCTTCTTGACTTGATGCCCTTAATTGATTATTTGCTGAGCCCCATACATATTTGCACTTCAACTTAGGAATATTTTCATCATGTAATATTCCACCAATTGCACATGGACATAATATGTCTACATCCATTTCAATAATGTTTTCAACTGGTACAATTTCAATTCCTTTTTCAGGATGTTTATTTGCAAATTCTATTGCCCTGGCAGGATTTTTATCTGCTATATAAAGCTTTACGCCTTCAGAAAGTAAATGCTCTCCCATATACCATCCTACTGCACCAAGTCCCATTAGAGCTACAGTCTTACCCTTAAGGCTTTCTGTTCCTTCTTTGAATTTTACAGCCTGTTTTAATGTCAGGTACACTCCGTAAGCAGTAGGCTTCCCTGTTTCACCTGTTTTTGCCTTTGGTCCCCCTGTATATTGCATAGAATATCCCTTTTCAATCATAACATCAGACATTTCAGTAGGGAAGTTCATATCAGGTCCCGTCATATCCCTGCAGCTATCTAATGCAAATGCCAGAAAACCCATAACTTCCATATTTTTTAAATCTAAAGGTTCCATCTGTACTGTTGCCTTACATCCTCCAAACGGTAAATTTGCAGCAACATTTTTAAAGCTCATTCCTCGCCCTAAATTTAGTCCATCAATAATTACCTCTATTTCCTCTTCTTCTACATCATGACGTCTAATCCCTCCAGCCATAATAGAATGGCTCTTATTTAGCAGTCCAAGCTTTCTGCTATGCTCATGCATCATATATCTGATATCGTATTTTTCATAATAGTATGCATCAATTCCAAAATGCTTCCCTTGCTTAATTAAGTCTAACACTTGCTCAAGGTAATCATTTAAATTATATTTTGTGTATAATTCTCTTACCTGCTTTGTGTTAAGATAAATTGCAGCATCTGTGAAGATACCATCCACACAAAATTCCTTATTGTACTTACTAAAATCATGTCCTTGATCCCATTCCTTTGCAGCATATAATCTAAAAGTCCCTGTTTTATAATCATGTCTTATTTTTAAAGTAGTAAGCCCTTCAGCTTTTAGCGGTGTAAATAAACTATTCATTTTTCTCATTTCCTCCTGATTACTTTCCGTTTAAAATATCTGATAAATATTACTCCCCTATAAATTCTGCTCCCTCGAATGCCTTATTATCTTTTGAAAGTCCAAGAGCTTCCATTGTTTTCACATTAACTATTTTATTGATTGATGATGGGTATTCAATAGCAACATCCTTAATATCAACTTTATCAACTAATATCTTTTTAGCCATTCTTGCAGCTTGTTTTCCATGTTCATAATAGCTTAATCCATTACCCATTAGAATCCCATCTGCTGCCTGTGATTCAATTGAAGATAAAGTAATTATATTATTTTCAATACTTAAATTAGCTACAAGTCCAATTGCAGAAGCAACTAGGTTATCTCCTATGATATACATCACATCGATTTTTTCAGCTAAGGTGTTTACTGCCTGCGGGATATCATTAATAGTTGTAATACCAACTGTTTCAACTGTCATATCAAGTTTTTCTGCTGCAGCCTTAACTTCTTCAACCTGTACCTCAGAATTTGATTCACCTGTGTTAAAAATAACTCCTATAACTTTAGTATCTTCTTTTAAATCTTTTGCCAACTTTAAGATTTCAGCTGCATTAACCTTATCGCTAACGCCTGTAACATTTTCTATTTTATCTTTAGCTGTAACAATCTGGGCATATACAGGATCTGTTACAGATGAAAATACTACTGGTATGCCATTTTCCTCAGTTGCCTTTTTAGCAGATTGAGTTGACTGAGTAGCTATTGAATATATTAAATCTACTCCGTCTTTTACAAATTTTTCTGCAATTAGTTGGGTTGAAGCTGGATCTCCCTGAGCATTTGTATGCTCAACCTCAACTTCAACTCCAAGATTCTTCATTTCTTCAATAAATCCTTCTCTTGCTTGATCTAGAGATGGATGTTCAATTAATTGAGAAATACCTATTTTATATACCTTTTTACTCTCATCATTGTTTACCTTTGTTTCATTTTGTGCACTGCATCCTGATAATATCATAGTTATACACAGTGCTGATGCAATCCCTCTTTTTACTAAACTTAATTTCATAAGACCTCCAAATTATTTAATATTTTTGTTTGTATTTATATATCTAACTTTGGCCAAAGTTTATATATCACATTATTGTAAATCATAATCGCAGGCTACATCACAATTTTATTTGCTCCCTGCCGGTCGCATAAAATTGGATTGCGCTGCATCTGACCTACCATCCATTTTTAAGAAAAAAAACTCTGAAAAATGGGGTTAGGTCATAAACGTCATAAAAAAAATCTTTCATTCCTATAAACACATTTACTTGATAACTGTGCTTATAGGGACGAAAGATTCCGCGGTACCACCCTATTTATGATATAAATATATCATCACTCTTCGAAGTCAATCAACTTCTAACTCTGTAACGTGAGTTCACGAATCTGTCTACTCGATATACTTTGAACAGATTTGCTCTGCAGTGAATATTTCATATTTTTTCATTATTGGCTCTCATCTAACCCAACTCTCTGTAAATGACTAAAATATCTTTCTCTGCATCAACGCATTTTAATATTTTTTACATGTTATCCTAAATCTCAACCAATGTCAACATTTTTTATTTGGTAAGTTTTCCCTGTAATATGTGGGATTGCTGTATTATTATTTCCTCTTCAATTATTAATCTTGGCCACATGATGATAATTCAATCCTATAGCATTGTCTGAAAAAAGTTTATTCCCAGCTTAATTCCGTAGTATATTATTATAATTCCGCATATTACATTGATGGCTTTTAATGCCTTTTCATTAAATGCCTTCTTAAATACACTAACTATGGTACCTAATGACAAAAACCACACTACTGAAGCCAACGAAGATCCTATTATAAAATACTTGGCCATTTCAGCTGATAGTGAAGCTCTAAATCCTCCAAAAAGCATTGTTCCATCAATAAGCGCCTGTGGATTTGCCCATGTAACAAGAAAACATGATACAGCAATCTGAAGTATTGATTTTTGAGTTTGTATTGAATTATTTAATGTTGGGGTGGAGCGTAAAAGTCCTATTCCAATCCATATAATTGCCAGTGAACCAAGTCCTAAAAACAGCACCTTCACTATTGGAACCGCTTCAATTAATGCTCCCATTCCAAAAAAGCATGCAAGAGCCAAAGAAATATCAAATAATATTGTTATCAATGCAACATTATATAATCTAGATTTTGTTTGAGTCATTGCAGTATTAATAATATACATATTTTGCATACCTATTGGAGCAACATAGGCAATACCTACAGTAAAGCCTTTTATAATTGTTTCAATCATATTAACCTCTCATAATAAATTTTGCCTGTTAAAATATATAGCCCCTTTTTTCAATCAACTTGATCCAAAGCTTTCATGCCATATCTATAAAATGAAATTAGTACAGAAATTAAAGTGAATAATTCACATATTATACCTGAGTATGAAACAGTATAAATATCATAAATTAACCATGAAGGAGAATTTATAAATAAATTTGCAATTCTGATTTTTTTACCATTTCTCGTCCAAGAGGCAATTGTAATCGCCACCATTCCTAAACATGGTAATAAACTAAACATATTTTGCCAAGTAAATAAAGTAACCACTATATGTAAGGAAACAAATAACCCTAGCCAAATTTTACTCCTTGCCCATTGTTTATTCGAATTAATTAAAACAAAATTTCTAAGCAAGCTTATTGCTATGTTTATGCTTCCGGAAAAAGCCCCCAACATAAAAAAATGCAGAACATACACTGCGTTAGAACACAACTGCATAAAAAATAATTTTCTGCTGTCTTTGCATTGATATGAAAATATTAATAATCCTGCTCCAATAAATCCAACAACTTGTGCTGTAACATAATACATTTCATCCTCCTATAGTATGTATTTTAATACGAATGCTAAATTTCTAGACACTTTAGTTTTAGACTTATATAGTATAGCACAAACACCGCATCAAATAAACAAATATTATTGACCTCCTCCAAATCCTTTGGGTACATCAAAAATAACTGTTACATTAAGTAACAGTTATAATGTATCACTATTTTCTAAGTTTCGCCCACACCTGCGTCTGTTGCATCTGTTATTACAAAATGCTTCTTCACCATCGCAAAGCTTGTAATCTCCGCCTTCAATCCTTAAAATTTTACCATTAACCAATGATTCAGCAAGTTTTTTTCTTGCATCGCTATATATTCCCTGAACAGTTGTACGTGCAACATTCATTTGCGATGCGCATTCTTCCTGAGATAACCCTTCTAGGTCAATAAGTCTTATAGTTTCATATTCATCAACAGTCATATTAACCACATTTTCATCGATTAAAGGCGAATCTAAAGGACCGAATCTGCTGCTGTCAGGAAGGCAGCATACCTTTCTCCACTTTCTAGGTCTTGACATATTAACACTCCATCTTTAATTTAAAACACTTCTTATTAAGCAATTATAAGCAATTTTATAATTAAAGTCAATGCTATTCACCGCATTCGTCATGATGTTGATGATCATGGCATACGGATCCGGTTGATTTTAACGCTCCTTGTAGATACTGGTCTGCTGCTATTTTTGCATCTCCCCTTGCTCCTGTTATTACCTCAATACCCTTTTCGTTAAATATATCTATGGCTCCACCACCCATACCGCCGGATATAATTACATTAACTCCCATATCATTTAAAAAATTCGGTAAAAATCCCGGTTTATGTCCTGGATTTGGAATAGATTGACTATTTGTAATTTTATTTTTGTCTGATTCATAAATGTTAAAATTTGTACAATGACCAAAATGTTCAGTAACCATATCTCTTTCACTTGCAACTGCTATTTTCACTCTTTATTCCTCCATTCATTTTTTTCTATTACATTAATAACTTTATTAAATAAACTGTCATCACACAATTCCACCAAACCTTTATCAACTGATGATGCAATATTGGGGTCTATTGGAAGCTTTGCAAGAACTTCTAAATTATGTTTCTTGGCAATCTCTTCTATATTGCTTTCACCAAAAATCTTATGTTCTTTATTACAATCAGGGCATTTAAAAAATGACATGTTTTCAACAATTCCAATTACCGGAACATTCATATCTTCAGCCATTTTTACAGCCTTCTCCACAATCATAGAAACCAACTCCTGAGGTGATGTAACAACAATAATTCCGTCAACCGGTATTGATTGAAATACTGTAAGAGGTACATCACCTGTTCCAGGAGGCATATCTACAAACATATAATCTATATCCTCCCATACTACCTCTGACCAAAATTGCTTAACAACACCGGCAATAATCGGTCCTCTCCAAATAACGGGATCAGTTTCATTATCCAGCAATAAATTTATTGAAATAATATCAATACCTGTCTTGCTTTTACTTGGGATAATTCCATATTCACTGCCTTTTGCCTTCTCTGAAACTCCAAAAGCCTTTGGTATTGATGGTCCAGTAATATCAGCATCCAATACAGCAACATTGTACTCTCGTCTTTTCATTGCAACTGCAAGCATCGATGTTACAAAGGATTTTCCAACTCCTCCTTTTCCGCTTACAATACCGATAACCTTCTTTACACTACTTTTTTCATTAAGATGCGCTAAAAATTCATTCTCTTCTTTTCTGCTTTCGCAATTTTGGCTGCATGAACTGCAACTTGAATTACAATTTTCACTCATTTCTTTCTCCTAGTTAAATAAAATATCAATTGCTTTTTTGTAAATATCTTGCACAGCACGTCCTGCTGCACAATCTATATCAACAATAGTATAACCATTGTTAATAGCTTTAACTGCACTTAAATCAAATGGAATTTTACCTATGAAATCAATGTTGTTTTTTATACAGTACTTTTCTATTTCACCTGTGATTTCCTTATTTGTATCATACTTATTTACGCATACTGCTAACTTTGTTTTAAAATTTTTAGAAGTAGCAACAATTCGTTTCATATCGTTTATTCCCGAAACTGAAGGCTCTGCTATAATTACAACTAAATTTACTCCACTTATAGATGCTATAACCGGGCAGCCTATGCCTGGAGAACCGTCTATTATAGCTACCTCAGCTTTTGAATTTAATCTCATTTGTTTCTTTACTTCCGTAACCAGCATTCCTGAGTTGCCGCTTCCCATTTTTAACTCGGCTGTGGAAAAAGCAATGTAATCATTGGAATAAAGCGTTAAATCACCTGCTTTAAAATCAAGCATACTTACAGCAGATGAAGGACATATAGCTTCACAAACTCCGCAGCCTTCACAATCGTATTTGTTAACCTTATAAATGCTATCAATACATATTGCATTAAAGCGGCAATTTTGCCTACATAAATCACATTGTATACATTTATCTGCGTCTATTGATGCCTTCTTCATACCATAATAATCCGTAATCTTAGGATTATCATGTTCCATAACCAAGTGGAGATTTGGTGCATCCACATCACAATCAGCATACGCCTTTGCTTTAGATAGCTTGATAAAAGCACTGGCAACTGTTGTTTTCCCTGTTCCGCCTTTTCCGCTAAGAATTAACAACTGTTTCATGCTGAGCCTCCTTTTCAACTTCTTGAAGCAATGTTTTAAACAATTCAAAATATTTATTATTTTCTCGGGCTGCTATATGACCGTTTGAATTTAATTCACCCAGTTCATTGTCAAATGGTATTTTACCGAGAATTTTCATATTATTGTTTAGGCAGAAAGTTTCTGCTGGATTTTCTTCATCTTCATCGAAGCACTTGTTTAATACAGCACCAAACGGCTTATTCATCAGCATAACCAGCTTATAAATCATATTGAAGTTATGAACTCCAAATATGGTTGGCTCAGCAACCAACAAACAATAATCAGCATCTTTAATGCTTTCCATCACACTGCATCCGCTGCCGGGAGGGCAATCAATAAAAGTATATTTTTTATTATCTGTATTTCTTGATAAAAGCTTTTTAATGATTGATACTCCTGTTTCTTCACCTGTATTCATGATTCCGGTTATTACCTTAACGTCTTTTGAAAGCCCTTCTTGAATTTCACCAACCTTTTTATTTTTTTCTATCAACGCTTTTTGGGGACACAGCATTGCGCACCCGCCGCAAGAATGGCAAATTTCCTCAAAAATTACAAGATTATTTTTAATATAGGCAAGCGCATTGAACTTGCAAAATTCTACACAGGTTCTGCATCCATTGCATAGGTTATTATCAACAGATGGTATTTTTATGGTCACATGCTCTTTATTTTCTATTACAGGTTTGAAAAACAAATGCCCATTTGGTTCCTCCACATCACAGTCAATATAATAAGAATCATTTGCTACTGAAGCTAAATTTACGGATATCAAAGTCTTCCCGGTACCGCCCTTGCCGCTTAAGACAGCAATTTTCATTTTGTCCCTCCATGACCGTGAAAGCCTTCATGTACTTCATCAAGTATAGATAATTTTCCCATTGTAAAATTATCTATATTGTCTTTAATTGATTCGTTTATAGATTTGTAAATTTGTATATTTGCAGCGTTTAATACTTCTGCTGCATTTTTTCCACACCTAGGTGTTATTAGTATTTCAGCTTTATTATCCACAATAATTTGCGCAGCTTTTATTCCTGCACCTCCTTGACTTTCAGCTGCCGTATTTTTTATATATTTACTTTCATTTGAATCAGTATCAAAAATTAAAAAATACGGTGATCTTCCAAAGGATATACATACGTTACTCTTTGTAGAATTTTCATCTAAAGGAATCATTAATTTCATAAATACCTCCATTCTCTCGCAATGTTTATGACATATGTCATTCAAATCATTATATTACTATTTTCGTCATATGTCAATAATGCTTTTGAATAATAAACCAACAAAATAATAAAATTTGTTGGTTTATCTCTATATTCACTTAACTATAAAAAATTTATATTTTTTCAAGTTCCCTTAAAAATATATCATCATATGTATCAAGTCCTGTTACCTGAGCAGCCAGTTCTGTCAAAGGAACTATATCGCTTCTGTCTATATACTTTAATTCAAACTTTCTGTTTAATGCCATAAGCTGCTTTATGCCTGCTGATATTCTGTTTATATAGGAATAAACACCTATAGCACCAGCTGATATTTCCTCTGCATTGTCATAATAAAGCTTAAGCTCTCTGATTTCAGAAAATATTTCTTTTTTGGTTGTTCCAAAACGCTGAAACTCTTTTGGAATATTTCCTGATTCAATCATATCACCTATTTGTTTAGCCGACATAGCTGCTGCCATGGCTGCTCTGCCTGTTGCAATAAACGAAATATAAGGAGCCCCTAGCGCCAGTCCCTTGTATATTTGGTCTTCTGTTGCAAATCCTCCTGCTATGGCAATTTGTGGTATAAAGTACTTTTTATAGTTCATTTTTTTCAAAATATCATGCAACATACTCTCTAAATATACAGTTGGAATTCCCCATTCATTCATCATTTTAACAGGGCTATTTCCCGTTCCTCCGCCAGCTCCATCAAAGGTAATTAAATCAATCCTGGCTTCAGATGCAATTTTAATAATTCTTATTAAATCCTTCGGATCAAAAGGCCCTGTTTTAAAGCTAATATGTTCTGCGCCAATACGCCTTAGTTCGTCTACACGATTAATTAATTTTTCCTCGTCCCACATAGGTAGTTTACCTATTTTTTCAAACACCTGTCCTTTTTCTTTTTTATAGTTTTCAGCTATTTCAGGATTTGATGGATTAGGATAAATGAGGTAACCCATTTTTTGAAATTTAAGAGCATCATCTATATTTTTAACTCTGCCCATTCCTTGAATACCCTTAGCAGCTTGGCCAAATTTTAGTTCTACGGATTTAACACCAAGCTTAGTTATTGCATAGTCTAATATTTCCAAAGCTTCATCATCATAATTTGCCTGAAGAATAATGTCTCCGTATCCTCTATAATACTGTCTGAAAGAATTAACCATTTCTTCAATTAAAGGTGATGATACAACCTTTCCGTTTTCTAAAACTAAATTTTTATCCTTTGCTACAACATCTTCACCAATAACAACCAATAAACCTGCCATTGCTGCTCCAGCGTAATAATCCTTCCAGTTTAGCTTTGCCATAGCGGGAAGGATAAATGGTGCTTTCATTTTCACTTTATTTTCTATTCCAAAATCTATGCTGATGTCCGCATTTGGATATGTAGCTTCATCTGCATTTTCATTACATCCTACTGCTCCAAAACATCTTCCATTAATGTTAATCTGAGAAAAATCAAGAGGATAATTCTTTTCAGATGCAAATTGATTTTTATCAGCTTCATATGGGTAGATAGCCTCAGAACCACGAACTGCTGATAAACCTATTTCACAAGTACCAATACAATTAACTGTACAAACCGAACACATGCCGGAGAATTCAGAAACGTTTTCCGGCGTTCTAACCTTAGTATGAGTCAAGGTGCTCCCTAATGCTGGACTATAAGACATAAATATACCTCCATTTTATTATTGACATATGTCATTACTTAATTATATTATACAACTTACTTGACATATGTCAATAATAAAATGGATAATTTTCTAATTACAATTTATTATTGCATACATCCCCTAGTCTAGTAATATTCATTAATTATTATCAGTTTATCATTAAACATTTCTTAATTAAAAAAACCGACCTAAAAAGCATACAGTTGCTAAGGTCGGCATTAATTATTAAACCTGTAGAAAAACCTACTACTTAATAAAAAACTATTATTTTGCATGTAATCCAGGATGAAATTCATTCAATAAATTTAGTTTATCTGATAAAAACTCATTAATATTATCTTGTAAAGTACCAGGTATAGACTGATAAACAAGAACTTCCGCACTTCTTAATATATTGTTTGCATTCTCACCGCATCTTGGAACAACTAAAGCTTTCACGCCATTGTCAGCTATAACTTGTGAAACTCTAATTCCGGCTGCTCCTTGGCTTATGACAGCTCTGTTATCTAAAAATTCACTTTCTTTAGTTACAGTATTGTAAATCAAAAAATATGGTGCCCTTCCATAGGATTCATATACATTTGAGGTCATACTTTTGTTTTCTGCAGGTATTGCAATTTTCATATAATTCCTCCTCGTTAACACTAATACTTATAAGCAAATTATGATTTCTATTATTGTCCTTCTAATTGCTTTTCAATAATTTTTAATTGAATTTCAAGAATTTCTTTTTTCTTCTGAAGCAGTTCTTTATTTGATTCATATCCAAATCTACAACCTAAGCCATTACCTAATCCGTAACCATAGCAGTTACCTCTTCCATAAATAGAATTATCTTTTCTAAACCCAAAGCCACGTGCTGGCATTGAATTCATTCCCATTGGACCTGTTCCATCTCTTCTTGGCATATTTTCACCTCCGATATTATTGACATATGTCACTTATAATAACATTATACATTGTTTTTGACATATGTCAATAATATTTTTAAAAAATATAAAAATAACTGCTACAATAAGTAAAGCAATTTATTAAGAATTACTCTATAATCTTTAAAAATTGACTAGTTTTCCCCATCTTATAGGCAAGTATAATCATTGATTTTTCTTCTTCCGAAATAACCCTATTATACATCAAATATTTGGCTTTACGTAAATTCTTTCCGCTTACATTCTTGGATTTGTCCATACATTTTCCAATCCGCCATCCTCTCTTTCACCTCAAGAATTAAATTATATCATTCTGGAATGTTATATTTAAATAACTATAGTGTTTTGATTATTCTTAATTAATTATACGATATTTTCACGAAAAAACTCCTTTAAATTTTTATCCAAAGGAATAAGTTAATATCAGTCACTATTCAATTATATGGTTCAAGATGTGCTATTACCTGTGCATTTCTGTTTATTTCCAGCTTTATTCTTTCTTCTATATTATGTGTTAACTCATGAGACTTTTTCACGCTCATTTCAGGCTCTGTCATGATATGCATATCAATATACAAATCATTTCCACATCCCCTGCTCCGAATATGATGAGTATCTTTAACCTGTTCAAAACTTAACACAATATTTTCAATCTCTTTAGTATTAATAACCGCTTTATCAACCAATATACCGCTATTATCTATAAATATTTCATATGCAGCATGAAGAATAAAACCTGCAACAACAAAAGATGCAATAGAGTCGATTATTACAGGTAAGCCAAATTTTATACAAACAAGAGTAACAAGTACTCCTGATGATACGTAAATATCACTTCTTGTATGCATTGAATCAGAGATTAAAATTTGACTGTTGTACTCTATTCCTTTTGTATACTCATATTTGCTGACAATTATATTTATAAAAAGTGTAAACAACAGAATTACAATACTTTCTATTGATATATCTGGGACAACAGGATTAAGAATTTTGTATGCTGTATTTATAATCACTTTTACTCCTATAAAAAATAACATTGCGGCTATAAACAGACCGGCGAGCATTTCAAATTTTCCATGTCCATATGGGTGATCTTCATCTATTGGTTTTGAAGCAAATTGTATACCTATTAATCCTACTATATTCGATGAACCATCCGTTAAAGAATGTAAACCATCAGCAGTCATACTATTACTTTTTATAATACTTCCAATTACAATTTTTAATATAGCAACAGCAATGTTTGCTAATAAAATAATCCATAAAACTCTCCTAACCTTTTTAAAATTATTAGTCACAAAATATTACCTCCTGTAATAGAACATTTAGTTATAAAAAAACTGTGAAACTATTTTTACTATAGTCCCACAGATTCAAATTCTGTTGCCAATTGGCCCGGTTCTTACATTCTAAAAATGTCTATCCTGTTCTATTTATATTTAATTTTATATATAATATATGTAGCTTATAATATATATGTTATTAAAATAGGGTAATATTTTTTCTTTCTAGTTTCAGTTACCCGTATTATTTATTTGATACTCCAAGTCAATTTCTCCAGTGCGATGTGACTGCGATACCAGTCATCATTTAGCAAAAGCATTTCCGGAGATCCTGCATTTTTTACTCTGCCGTTTTCTAAGATAACAACAGTATCACTGGCAATCATAGAAGATAAGCGGTGAGAGATTGACAGTATTGTGTGTGTGCTGCTTGCCTTATGTAGTACAGAAACTATCTTTTCCTCTGTGATAGAATCAAGATTTGCTGTAATTTCATCTAACAGCAAAATTGGTGGATCGCATACTATGGCTCTGGCTATAGCAAGCAACTGCTTTTGACCTTGTGAAAAAAGAGTGCCATTTATTACATCCGTGTCAAAGCCATTCTCTAAAGATGCTACATAATCCGTCATTCCTACAAAGTCCAGCGCATTTTCAATTTGCTCTCTTGTGATACCCTCATCCTGCAAGCTGATTTGTTCTGCTACGGTGCCTTTTATCAAATGAAAGCTCTGATCCACATATCCAAATATTTTTCGTTTTTCGATATTCGGTATGTTATAAACATCTATTCCATTTATTGTAATATTGCCCTCTGTAGGCTTCAGCAAGCCCATGATAAGCTTAAATAATGTGGACTTACCAACACCTGTTCTTCCTACAAATGTAACCTTTTCATTTGGACTTATTATGAGATTGATGTTTTGTAAAATATCTTTACCTTGCTCGTAATTAAAGGAAAGGTTATTAAATGCGAGTTTTATTTCTTCACGCCTTGGTATTATATTATCCTCATGCAGTTCCTTGATTTTATTATTGTCTTCTAACTCATTGTAAAAGTTGTTCACTCGATGAATACCGGATATTGCCTGCTGAATGTTTTGAAGCTCCATGCCTAGATTTTCTATTGGAGTAAACAAGTTAGTAATTAGCTCGATTGATGCAGCAATCATTCCAAGGGATATACCCAAAAAATTAAGCTGCTTAGATGAAAGTATTACAATTAAACCAATCACGACAGCGCGGGTAATTTGTATAATTGGTGGAAACACGGAATCATAGAAATTTACTTTTTCAATTGTTTTGTAATTATCCAGTAAATGCTCAATGTATTTCTTTTCCATGTAGTCTTCCTTGCTGAAGACCTTAATCATCTGCGCATTTTTTATGCTTTCAGAAATATGATTGTTAACCTTGCCGATTAAAATTCGGTTTTCTATTTGTGCCTTTAGCATCCTCTTCTGAAAAAGCCTTGTTATGGAATAAATAACAGGAAGTAATACTAAAGTAATGGTTCCAAGTTTTGAACTGAAAATCCAAATAGAAAACACAATTCCGATAATCTTCAAGCAATCAATCATCATCCCCACAATACCACTGGTAAACATAGAGTTAATAGCATCAACATCATTGGTAAATCTGGAAACCACATTGCCAGACCCATTAGATGAAAAGAACTTGGCATTTATTTTTTCAAGCTTTACCATCATTTCAATTCTGATTTCCTTTGAAATTTTTTGACCTAAGACTGTAAGTACAGCCTCCTTCATAAAATCAAAAATTCCAATAAATAATATTGCACTCATATATGATATTGCTAAATTAAGCAGCCCATTACTGCTCCCAGGTACAAGGTTTTGGTCAAAGATTTGCTTCAAAATCTGTGGAGGAATTAAACTTGTGATGACTACACCCAAAATAGCAATGATCAATAATATACATATGCTGATATTTTTCTTAATCACTTTAACAATAGACTTTTTTACTAAACTATTTTTCATTGTTACCACCACTCTCTGAACATTGTAAATTAAATATTGTTGCATAAAGATTCGAGGTTTTCATCAGCTCATTGTGGGTACCGTAATCTGAAGTCTTATTGTTATTCAGGAATATAACCTGATTGACTCTGTCAAAAATAGTTAAGCGATGAGAAATTAGTATAATTAAGCTGTGTTTATAATTACTTTTCAGATTTTCAATGATTTTTTCTTCTGTCTTCATATCAACCGCTGAAAATGGGTCGTCTAAAATAATTATTTTATTCTTGTTAAGCAATGCTCTTGCAAGTGATATTCTTGCTTGTTGCCCACCGCTTAACCGAATTCCGCTGTTGCCAACTAATGTGTTTTGCCCATCTGGCATCTCAGCCATATCAATATCAAAGCAAACATCCTTTAAAACTAAAGTAATATCCTGCTCGTTTCCCAGAACAATATTATTATAAATAGTGTCAGAAAACAGCTCAGACTTATGACCCATGTAAGAAATCATCTGGCTTCGCTCAAATTCCGAATAACATTTAAGTTCCTTACCATCAATTTTTATACTTCCTATATATGGATATACTCCGGTCAAAGATATACCAAGTGTAGATTTTCCGGAAGCAATGGGGCCTGTAACGCCTATAATATCCCCTTCCTTGCCTTCAAAACTAATATTTTCAATGATGTTTTCATCATCAGACCCATAGCATAAACCTAAGTTTTCTACTATAAGTCTTGTGCTTTCCTTATTTATATTAGTAGAAGTATCTTTACTTTCGTATTCTTTCAGATAGGGTTTAATTCGTTTCCAGGACACCTGTGATTTTTGTACAGAATTAAATAATTTTGCTGCTTTACTAGCCTTATTTGCCATGGCAATGAACATAGTGATATAAGTAGAAAAAATTCCTACTGTCCAGCCACCATTGATAACCTTAGCTCCGCCAAAGTAGATTACCATGAGTATTCCAAGCATGGCTATCACATTGTAAATCGGTTGCATGGAATTCTCTAAAATATTGGCTTTAATAGCTTTGTTTTGCAAATCTTCTAAATCAGCGTTATACTTCGCTCTATTTTGTACTTCCATACCGTTTGCACGGTAGAGCATGGCATTTTCAATGTAATCATATGTAATACCTGTTACTTCGCTGCTTTTTTTGCGAAAGTCAATAGAGTATTTGTAGATAATACTTTTCAATTTTTCTGCAAGCATCATTGCAATTGGAATAAAAAGAACAGAAAGCACAGTTATTTTCACATCATATGCCAGCAAAGAGATGATATAGGCAGTCATAAGCACACCGGTATCAAATAACTCTGTGGTGAACTTTCGCATTCCTTCCACGCAAAGGTCTACATCAGAAATGGCTCTTGTCATTAAGTTACCAGTATTTTCATTGTCCAGTTCGGAAATACTTTTATGCATTATATTATTGTAAATCATAAATCTCATTGTCGCACTGGTGCTATTGGCAAAACGCCTTATATAAAAACGTTTAAAATAACGCAAAAGCTGAATAGCTCCAATGAGAGCAACATATGTACCTGCAAGTATGCCCACAGAATACAAGCTGCCTCCTTCAATGATAGAATCAATGAGCTTGCCTTGATAAATGGGGCCTAAAATCATTGAAATGTTAAATGACAGCCCAAATATTACAATGCATGCCACTTCAAATTTTTCTCTTTTCCAATAATTAATTATTTTTTCAGGTTGTTTCATTAGTTCAATCTTTAATTTTCCCACAACATATCACCTATTTTGCCGTTTCCAGGTCTAAATTACTAATTTTGTATAATTAATTTTTCCATATCCTCTAAGATCTTAATATCCTCAAGCTTATTTTTTCTTCCCTTAGCCTTGTTAATATAATCCTTTGTAGACATCCTTTACAATTTTCATGTAATTTACCTCATAGTGAATATATTTTTATAAGCTAATTATATTCTAAATTACTAACAAATACAATCAATTATCAATTACAAAATTTCCACATACCCTTCAGCTCCATGCACGCGAATTAGCTGACCTCCTTTATTAGTTTAGCAGCATTTTCCAATTAACTGAAGCCCCTTTATTATTAAACAAAGGATGCTTTGAAAATGTTAACTCAAAGCATCCTTTATTTTTAATTATGTCTTAAAATCATTTAAAAATAAATAGTTTTCTATACAAGACTGTTCTACAAGTTCTGAAAATACAATACCTCTTATGGTAGAATCTATAATCAAACTTTAAGGCATGGTTCATGGCCAACAGCCACAAACTTAGGATTTAATTGTGCCAAATTCTTCTGCAGCTGCTTCCTTCTCTCAAGATCTGATACCTGCTCTTATAGCGTCTGTGTAGTTTTTTCAATGGTGACTTCTAAGACAGCTCTAATCCAATCAAACTTTTTTTTCATCATTTCAAACTGTGTACCATCTTTAATAAATCTTGCAGTACCTTTAATAGAGAATCCCGTTCCTTTATACATTTTCCCTTGGACTTCTCTATTTCCAATAGTTAACCAAACATTGTTATTATCCACAATATTCTTTTCAGTTCTATTCATTCCTCCAACGGGTATCAATAGTTTATCATCATTAGTTACATATATATAACTATTCCAAGTATTAATAACATGAGGTTCCTCTTTACCTTGAGTAACAATAGCCACTATACCATCTGAAGGGTGAGATAATATTTCTGTTAATTTCTCATTAATCATAATTTTTTTCTCCTTAAATTTTTAGTTAGTCTGTACTATAAATATTATAGGCAAATGTTAGCTATAATATAAATAAGATATATTTTTTTATTTGTATGTCAACAGAATTTCAACGTACTAAAAAACCGAGCATACCCGGTTCTTATAGAAAAGCTATTTTGTATATTCTTTAACTTCAACTTCTCCTGTAATTTTTGTTAAATCGTCAGCACTGAAGGCATCCTTTAATTCCTGTGTTGCAAAGTACAGATTTCCGTCGATTGTTGCATCCTTAGTTTTAAATCCTGGAGCTTGTACATATACATCACCCTTAATTATACCATATTCAAGAAGTGCATTTTCACTGTTAATTATAATTCTTGGTACTGTAACTGTATATCTTATAACTGAGTTGTCTTTACCGTAAGCTGCTAATGCAAGTGAACGGGTAGCAACTTCCTTTCCATCCTTATCTTTCTTTGTAAATGTTCCATCAACAGTTAAATCCTTTTCAAAGGTTAAGTCCTTAGAAGTAATAATTATAAAATTACCATCTTTAGAAATCTTTTCTTCAAATGTTTTTTCATCAGGAGCTTGCGAAGCTGATGAGACTGCATCTGCTTCCGCAGGTTCAGAATTAGCAGGTTCAACAGTTGATGAGTCAGGAGAATCTGTCTTTTGAGCTGGTTCATTATTTGAGCATCCAATCACGATGGCAGATACAACAAGAGTTAATGCAGTTAATAAAATTAATTTTTTCTTCATGTTAATTTCCTTCTTTCTGTAAGTTATTTTTTAATATTCATATTTATTGACATATGAACAATCTAATTATATAATTTAATCAAACCTACTAAAAGTGTCGGTTTCAATTATTTTAATGGGTACAGTTTAAAAAAGGGGATAAAGATGATAGTTATAGATAATGAATTGGGAATTCCAATATACATGCAAATTTATGAGCAAATTAAGAAGCAAATAATTACAAAAGAAATCCCTGGTGGAAGTAAACTCCCTTCAATTCGAACACTCTGTACAACATTAAATGTAAGCAGAAATACAGTTGAAACCGCTTATCAGCAACTTAGTTCAGAAGGATATATAGAAAGTAAACCTGGCAGCGGGTATGTTTCTTTAGAGTTGGAATGCATGGATTTTTTAAAACCAGACAAAAAAGATTTCACCCAATTTAATAATCCTAAAAAGTTTGTAACCGAAGTGAATGGCTTAAATTATAAATATAATTTTAAAGATCGAAGCCTAAGTGCACATGATTTTCCTTTACATATATGGAAAAAACTTTCAAATCAATTCCTATCTTCTGTCAACAGCGAAGATTTTACAAAATATAATGCAAAAACCGGTGAAATCGATCTGCAGATTGAACTTATGAAATATTTACATAAATCAAGGGGAGTTTCTTGTAATCCTGAACAAATTATAATTTCGTCAGGTATGGAATACTCTTTAAGTTTGTTATGCCAATTATTAAAAGAAAATTATGATCAAATAGCTTTTGAAGAACCTGGCTATATGGTTGCAAGAGACATATTTAAGAACAATGGATTTAATATTATCCCAATTAGTTTATTAAATGATGGTATAAATATAGAAGAACTTAATAGCAGTTCTGCGAAAATGGTATATGTAACACCCTCCCACCAATTTCCAATGGGTTTTGTAATGCCAATTAAAAAACGGCTAAAGCTTTTAGAATGGGCTGCAAAAAACAACGGAATAATTTTAGAAGATGATTATGATAGTGAATTCCGATATAACTCCAGACCCATTCCTTCATTACAAAGCATTGATTCCAAGGGTTGCGTTGTATATTTAGGCACATTTTCTAAAACTTTGTCACCCAGTTTACGTATAAGTTATATGGTATTACCTCAAACATTATTAGAAAGGTATGAAAAACTATTCAATTGGTATCGTATATCTGTACCATTTATTCAACAAAAAATCCTTCAGAATTTTATGCATTTAGGTTACTGGGATAGACATTTACGAAAAATACATCTAACCTCTATGAAAAAACATGATTTATTAATTAATACCATAAATGAACTAATGGGTGACAAGGTTATTATTCACGGTGAAAACGGTGGGTTGCATATCTTATTGGAATTTAATAACGGACTAAAGGAAAAAGAGTTAATTGAAAAAGCCAAAAAAAATAGTGTCTTGGTTTCAGCAGTCTCAACTTTTTGGATGAATAAAAATAATTATTCTGATAATATGGTTATGCTAGGTTTTGGAGGAATGCCAGAACATGAAATAGTAGAAGGTATAAAGGCGCTTAAAAGTTCCTTATTAAATGAATAATTTAACCTAAGCAACACAGTATTAAAATCGAAATTTACATGTGTTGCATAACATTAAAACAATAAGGCATGCTATGGAATTGGTAAATAGCATACCTTATTTGCTTTTCTCTACATCTAGAATCTACCTGTAGCAATCTGAACACCGATGGATACAAAAACCACCAACGTATCAACTATAAATCCGAGAATCATTGGCTTAAAACCAATATTTCTAATATCTCTGTAGCTTGTTTTAAGTCCAATAGCTGATAAAGCCATTACCATGCAAAATTTTGAGGTTTTTGAAAGAGCAGGTATTAAAACATTAGGTATAATGCCTGCACTACGAAGGGCTACAACAACAAGAAATAATATAATAAAGTAAGGGAAAATTTTCTTGAAGTTAATAGATGTGTGTCCATGCACAACCTCTGATTTTGCTTCTAACCTTTCTGTTATGATAGAGAATATCAATACATATGGAATAATAAACAATGTTCTGGTTAGTTTTACTATAACTGCTGTATTTCCTGCAAATTCAGAAAAAGCATAACCTGCTGCTACAACTGAAGATGTATCATTAACAGCAGTTCCTACCCACAAACCATAACCCATATTTGACATACCAAGAGCAATACCAATCCATGGAATAACTACAACGGTCAGAACATCAAAGATGAACGTTGAGGAAATTGCATATGCTATATCTTCATCTTTTGCTTTGATAACTGGTCCTACTGCAGCCACAGCAGATCCACCACATATTGCCGTACTGACTGATAATAAATTAGTAAGTTTCCAGTTCATTCCGAACATTTTACCTATTAAGTTTCCCGCACCAAATGCAGTTGCCATAGTAAAAATCATTACAAATAGTGAATATTTGCCTACATTTACAACTTCAGAGAAGTTCATATTGACACCCATAAGTATTATACCCAAACGAAGAACAATCTTTCCTGTATAACTTACTCCTGCATTGAATTTATTATATCTATTTGTTATGGGATTCAGCGCCATACCAACCAGAAGCGCCATAACAGTAGCACCAATAATATCTCCTGGAATTAGACTACTTAAAAACATTGCAACAATAGCGACACAGGCACTTAGAAACAACCCAGGTGCTATATTGATTAACTTTTTAAACATAATATACCTCCACAATTAATATTAACTTGAATATATCATTTAATTTGTATAATATGAAATTATAATATTTTATAATTATATAAATTATACTTATATGGAGGCTTCTATTGTTAGATAATAGATTACAGACATTTCTTACACTTTGTGAAACTCGCAATTATACAAAGACTGCTCAAAAGTTAAACATGACACAGCCTGCTGTTTCACAGCAAATCCAATTTTTAGAGAATTATTATCAGGTAATATTGATTTCAGGGAAAGGGAAGAACTTTTCTCTTACAGCAGAAGGTAAAGCATTGCAGCAATATGTAAGAACACTTAAAGCTAATTCAGAACGAATTTTACCATTATTGCACCGCATTAAAAATCAGTCAAAACCCTTAAATTTTGGAGCAACATTGACCATTGGAGAATACACTATTCCACCTATTTTATATGAAATATTTAAAGAAGATCCAGAAACAAATATTTCAATGTTTGTAGAAAATACTCATGTTCTTCAGAAGATGCTTTGGGAGGGAAAAATAGACTTCGCCTTACTGGAGGGCCATTTTAACCATAATCAATTTGAATTTAAACTTATATCCAATGAAACTTTTATTGGTGTTTGTTCTCCAAAAAATAAAATTGCATACACAACTTCTGACCTGGAAGAATTGCTTGAACAAAATCTTATTCTGCGGGAACCAGGAAGTGGAACCCGTGATATACTAGAACAAGCATTGTACAATCAAAATCTTAGTATTAAGGATTTTAAAAGAAAAATTGAAATTGGTAATATGAATGCTATTAAAGAATTATGTCATCAAAACATTGGCATCACTTTTATGTACCGAGAAGCAATAAAAAAAGAAATATCTCAAGGATATCTTAAAGAAATTCCAATACAGAATTTTAACATTAGCCATCCTTTTAGTTTTGTTTATTTAAAAAACAGTCCTGATAAATCTCAAATAGAATATTGGTTTGAAAAGATAATTTACTTGAGGAATAATTAAAAATTTAAAACATCGTACTTTACATTTATATTCTAAAGAAGTATAATAATATAGTTCATTATTGAACTATATTAGAGAAAGAAGGTCATGAATATTAACAGAGATATTAAGAAAGACAATATCTTTATAATGTATAGCTGGAAATTAAAAAAGATGTATGAGAAAGCCTTTTATTCAATAATTGATGAACTAAAGCTAGCTCAAGCTGAAGCTGACATCCTTCTTTTTTTGAACAATAATAAACCTCTTGATACAGCGAAGGACATAACTGAATATAGATTTATTTCAAAATCGATGGTGTCAAAGTCTGTAGAGTCATTATTGAAAAAAGGCTATCTTTCATGCAACGCAGATTCAACTGATAAAAGAAGCATTCATTTAATAATTGAGCCGGTAGCAATACCAACAGTTAAAAAATTGCTGGAAGTACAAAAAAACTTTCTGAGTATTCTTTTTAAAGATATTGCAGAAGATGAATACGAAGCAACGAAAAGGGTGCTTAATAAAATCAACTATAACATCTCAAGCGAATATGAAGACAACTATGTGGAGGATCAGAATGGAAACAATACAAGAAAATGAATTAGGGACGAAAAGTATAGGGAAGCTACTTTTTAACATGTCTTTCCCTGCTATTGCAGCACAAATAGTTAACGTTCTATATAATATGGTAGATAGGATGTATATAGGGCATATACCCGATATAGGTGCAGATGCTTTGACCGGTGTTGGTGTTACAATGCCTTTAATCATGGCTATTTCAGCATTTGCTGCATTGGTAAGTATGGGTGGCGCCCCAAGGGCATCAATCATGATGGGTAAGAAAAACAAGGAGGCCGCTGAAAAAATACTTGGTAATTGCACGGCCGCACTGGTACTGATCGCACTTATACTTACTGCTGCAGTACTTTTGTTTGGAGAAAAATTGCTGATGCTGTTTGGAGCCAGCGAAAACACAATAGGCTACGCATTAGATTATATGAATATATATGCTGTTGGAACTATATTTGTCCAACTGGCATTAGGTTTAAATGCATTTATTACAGCTCAAGGTTTTGCAAAAACCAGTATGCTTACAGTAACCATCGGGGCAATAGCGAATATTATATTAGATCCGATTTTAATATTTGGTTTTGACATGGGAGTAAAGGGAGCTGCTTGGGCAACTATTATTTCTCAGGCTATATCTGCTGTATGGGTTATTAGATTCCTAAGGGGAAAAACTACTCTGTTGATTATAAAAAGAGGGTATATGAAGATAAATTTTAAAGTCTTGATGCCTTGTATAGCGCTGGGGTTATCTCCATTTATAATGCAGTTAACAGAGGGTATCTTAGTTATAACCTTTAATACATCTTTACAGAAATATGGCGGCGATCTGGCAGTTGGAGCTATGACCATTCTGTCAAGTGTAATGCAATTTTCAATGCTACCTTTGATGGGTCTTACCCAAGGCGCACAGCCTATTATCAGTTATAATTATGGAGCTGAAAACCCATCCAGAGTAAAACACACTTTTATTTTACTACTTAAAGCTGCGGTGATTTATTCTACATTAATATGGTCAATTTCTATGCTGTTCCCACAGATATTCGCCCGCATATTTACATCCGATGCACACTTAATTGATGCTACGATTTCATCACTTCGAATTTACATGGCCGCTTCTTTATTGTTAAGCATCCAAATTAGCTGTCAGCAGACCTTTATTGCTCTTGGGAATGCAAAAGCATCAGTATTTCTTGCTCTCCTGCGTAAGGTGTTTTTGTTAATTCCGCTTATCTTTATATTACCGCAGTTTGTGGAAAATAAAGTTAATGCAGTTTTTCTAGCAGAGCCTATAGCAGATACTATAGCTGTTATAGTTACAGGCATAATGTTTGCTATCCAGTTTAAAAAAGTGCTTAGAGAATTATCAGTAAGTAACAAAACGAAATTTACAGCACTTCAAAGTTGCTCACCGAGCCTACTTCAGTGACATCAAAACTGCCTCTGGGATCATACAAATTATTTGTTGTCAAACGAGCCTCCCTTGATTCCAACCTATTTCTTCTCTATCAACGCAACTGTCTCAACGTGCGTTTTGGCTGTAAGATGATAATAATTGGCAAAATTAATAATGGTTTTTAATTACCCCGGGGTAATTAAAAACCATACCGTTTTGTCAGCATAGGTTCAAATCTTTTTTAATATAACCCGATAGAATTCCAATAAAGAAGATGTATCAGCATCATTATCTCCTGACATAAACAGCCTGCGATAGCGAAAAACTTTTCAACTCTGAATAAATTATATTAAAAGACTCGTAACACTTATATTGGATAATACATATAATATGTTACCACATAATTTTACAAAATATGGCAACATAATACAGGAGGTGACATTTTATGCCAAATTCATATAATTGCTACGACTATGATGTTAACTTTGATGACTGTTTGAAAGATTTAAGAGAAGCATTAAAGAAAGCTGCTAAAAAAGAAACAGAGATTGAATTGCTTACAGCTGCTTCTCCACCAGCAGGCAGGCCACCAAATATAAGAGGTATAATTAAAGAAGTTAATAGAGGAACAATAGAACTAATGCTGACTTCAGGCCCGCCTGGAAGAATAGGGATATTTTCTATTTGCCAGATAATTGGATTTGTTCCAAGAGGCGATGATGAAGAATAACTAAAAATAAATAATATTTTTACTAACTGTTAATAATTTAATCATTTAAAAATGCGTTGTTTTTAAAAAGTTAACTTATTTTATTAGAGATTATAATTTAAATAATTTACCTCATTTTTATTTTACAAATAAGAATTTTCAAAAAAATAGAGCCATTATAGCTTGGTTTTTTTAGTTTTGCTAAAAAGAGATTCTCCCAACACTGCTCCACAAAGAATTAAAACTGCACCAAGAATTTGTATGACTTTCATAGCTTCATTTAAGAATAACGCAGAGAAAATAACGGCTGATAATGGCTCCAGATAACCACAAATAGCAACAGTTTGGACTGGCAAATGCCCGATAGATGAAAAATAAAAATAGCATCCAAGACCTGTATTAATCAAACCTAGTATAAGAATCGGTATCCAATCACTTTTTTCTACCTGAAGAGAAACACCTTGTTTCAAAATAATAAATACTGCGACTGTTAAAAAGCTAGTTAGCAATTGAAGCGTAGAATTTTCTAAGCCCCTAATATTTTTCGACTTTTTGTTGAATATTACCATTATGGCATACATAACAGCAGACATACCTCCACACAAAAGTCCCCATCCGGTTTTTCCCTCATATAGTGCTTTTATGTTCACCAGAAATAAGCCACACAAAACAACGAAGAAACCTGCTATCTTAACCTTTGTTAGTTTTTCTTTAAACAGTATTGGCGAAAGAACCATCACAATAACAGGACCGCAGTAATACAATAAAGATGCAATGCTAACTCCAATTTGCTGATAGGCTTCATATAGAAACATCCAACTTGCTCCCATTGCAATACCCGATATTGTAATATAAACTAGATCTCGCTTATTATTCAAGCAAGTTACTTTTTCCCTACTAAAAATAAATATTGTTACCAGCAATAAGCTACCAATTAATGTGCGTAAAAAAACAATTTCATAACTTGTAAGTAAAATATAACTGGCAACTATGCCGTTAGTTCCAAACAATAATAATGCAAAAAAATATTTGAAATAGCTCATATCTCAACCCCTCAATCTATTTAACTCTCCTAACTTGACGATTCTTAGATAATAGTATATCATTAGTCTAAAAATTACAAAAGCGTATGTTTGTAATAATTGTTATGATAAAATCAGATGTGTGGAGTGAAATAAATGGATATGAACATTCAAAAATATATGGCGTTTATCAAGACAGTTGAATATGGAAGTTTCACAAAGGCAGCAGAAGTATTAAATTATTCTCAGTCTGGAATCAGTCGTATGATTAACGATTTAGAGAAAGAATGGGGTATATCCCTGTTGGAGCGCAATCGAACCGGTGTGCGCTTGACATCTGACGGAATGACACTTTTACCATATGCCAAAGGTGTATGCAATGAATTTCAAAAGCTACAAATGCAAGTTGATGAATTGAACGGCCTACAATCAGGACTCATACGAATAGGGACATTTTCAAGTGTAGCCACCCATTGGCTGCCAAATATAATTAAGGAATTTCAAAAGGACTATCCGAACATCGATTATGAATTGTTGCTTGGTGATTATACGGAAATAGAAAGCTGGATTTCTGAAGGTCGCGTTGATTGCGGATTTCTAAGGCTTCCTACACTTCCAGAGCTTGAAACAATAAAGTTAGAACAAGATAAACTAATGGTGGTTCTTCCAGAAAATCATCCTCTTGCTGAATGTGAACAATTTCCGGTAAAATCACTTTGTGATTATCCGTTTATGTTGCTTGAAAAAGGTGCCAAGGCAGAAATTTCAGAAATATTTGAACGTCATGGGCTAACACCAAAAGTACATTTTACAACTTGGGATGATTATGCTATTATGTCCATGGTAGAAAGCGGTTTGGGCATAAGTATATTGCCACAGTTAATATTAAAGCGAGTTCCTTATCAAATAATTGCCAAAGAGTTGGACGTACCTGCTTATCGCAACATTGGTTTTGCATTACGAGATAAAAAATCTGCTTCTCTAGCAGTGAAAAAATTTATAGATTATCTTCATTACAGATAAGAACACTGTTTCAAAAAATTCCCTCAAACCGAAGTACGATGGTACATATTTTATTGCTACTTGCTTGTGACTCAATTCGCCCTTACTAAAGAGATCCAACTAAATTACCTATGTTTAATACTTAGTACGTTAATTTATAGTAATTTCATTCCGACCACTTTATATCTTCTCTGTTCTTCCGGCATGCAGGGTCAAGATAAATCTTACAATACGAAATGAATTGTTGCAACAGGAACAAACCAGGACGTTTTTTATAACCGCAAGTCATTCCGGACAGATTGTAGAACAGATTTCCTCTTCTCAATATTGCGGTATGCTGAGCTGCAATATTACTGAGCTACGTATATATGACGTTCTTGGATTATTTTCATTTCTTAAAAAAACCGAGCTTAGATGTTTCATTGCAGTTCTTCCATCTGCATATCCTCTTATGGCGATAAATTCAGCAACTCTCTATGATATTCAAAACAATGTACCTTCTCAAATCGTAAAAGGAAACGATCCTTCAGAAATAATGGATATTCGTGAATATCGGGACGGAGATCGGCTGGCAAGAATTCATTGGAAGCTTTCCGACAAATATGACCAGCTCATTGCAAAGGAGTTTGGCGATACCATTTCTAATGATGTACTAATGCTTTTTGATTTAAATGGTACTAATAACGAGCAATTAAGCGGACTATTGGATGCCGTCTATTCCATCTCCAATTTTTTGCTGGATAATAATATCACTTATGATATGGAGTGGTATGACAGCCTGTATGGACGGTCAATACACACTGGTATAGCACAAAAGTGTGATTTGGGACTAGAGATTGAAGCAATACTGTCTCACACTAGATTTCAAAAGCAGCCTTGGGCATTAAAAAATTACAACAATGGAAATAGTCATAATCCATATTCTGTTGTATTGTACCTTTGTTCTGAAATTACATTGAATTCTATTGACTTGATTCATAAACGATTTATGGGAAGCCAAATAAGAATTTTGCTGGTATCATACGCTCCAAGCAAGCATACAGACCTGACACTAATAGATGTAAAAAACGTAAGTGAGAGCCTTGGTAGACTAGTGATTTAACTCTTTCCGTCATGTAGGAGACTATTATGAAACGTCAAATTCCAAAAACAAATCATGGACTTCACCTTGACAATCCTCGCCTAATTGAATCCAAAAACTCTTTCATAATGCAATTTCTTTTTTATTTTTTATTTTTACTTTTAGGGGTTTCTGGAGCGTATGGGTGTTTTTATACTGCTTTTTCCGCACCTCTATCACTCAAAGTAATAATTCCCTATGCAATAGTGTTTTGTGCTGTCTTTACAATTGTGTTTTTAATCAAATTGCACCGCACCCTGCTGTTTGTTCTATCCTTGGTAGCTTCTGTTTATGCCCTTTTACTCAGACGCAGCTTAATAGACGTTATAATCAATCATTTAATACAGGGATTTAACATTACTTACAATTCTGTCATTTCAGCTTACAACCAAAAAGTACATTACAAATATATTACCTTGCCGGTTGCTCCTGCAGGCATAAATGAAATAACAGCTTACAGCACAACATTTGCGGTGTTTGTTTTATTTTTTGTTGCTCTTTTAATGGCTTGGATGCTTATTAGGAGAAAAAACACAATTTCGTGCTTTGTGCTAACCGCACCGTTTTTAGTTGTGTCCGTGATATTCAACATTATTCCCAACTATGGAGCAGTGGTAACATTATATGTATTTTGGGCTTTTTTGATTCTTAACTCTACCTTTTTGCGAAATAAAAGTAAATTTAATAAAAAGAAAGAAGTGTTTTACAGTGGTGAAAAAACTTCAGCAAATCCTCAGTCACTAATCTTTCTTCCTGTTTTATTTGCTTGTTTGATGCTGGTAAGCATCCTGTTTCCCATGCATAGCTTTCAGCGTTCTGATTTTGTGAAAAATCTACGCATATGTATACTTAGCGTACCAAAGATACAATCTCCCATTCAGATTCCCATCCAAAGCGCTTTAGGATATAACAACCGTGTGGATCTTCAACAAGTGGGAAACATTACTTTTACTGGAAAAACTGTTTTACGTGTGAAATCTTCAAGTAATGAAGGGGATTATCTGAAGGGATTTGTTGGCAGCATCTACACCGGTCAAAGCTGGGATGCCCTACCTGAGAATGAATATGATAAACTTGATACAATTTTAAATGGGTTGAAAGTTCAAAATTTTTCCTCACTCTTTAACAATCTTCTTGGAAGATCTTCAAACACATATGATCTGACAATTCAAAATGCAAAAAGAAATTCACTGCGTGTTTATGCTCCTTACGGTTTAATTTCAAAACCTGAAGAATTGTCAGGTATTGATTTTATATATGATGGATTTTTAAGATCTAGCAATACACTATTCGGTACAAGCGAATACAGTATGAAAGCAACTAATCTGCAAATAGACGCATGGAGGATGTCAGAATCCATGAAAAAATCCTTCGTCTCAGAGCATTCATCATTTATCAATGCAGCAATGGAGTACAATAATTTTGTCTATTCCCACTATACTCAACTTCCAGAAACACTGAAAGTAAAGCTGGATCAATATCGAATTGAACATAATCTGAATATTGAACAATACCTTTCGTCTAATGCTTTTGCAAATGCGGTCATTAGTCAAGTACACAGCGAAAATATCTATAGTCTTTCGCCAGGCCTGACACCAGCAGAGCATGATTTTGTTGAGTATTTTCTATTTGAAAATCACAAGGGATATTGCGTACATTTTGCCTCTGCCACAGTGGCTCTGCTAAGGTCTGCTGGTGTTCCTGCACGTTATGTTGAAGGGTACGCAGTATCTCCCAGTGACTTTGATGATGATGAATGGGCAAATATTCCCGATTCTCGTTCCCATGCATGGGTAGAAATTTATCTTAGCGCAATTGGCTGGTTTCCTGTAGAGGCAACGCCAGGTGCCGAAAGGGGAATAATTGTTCATGAAGCTGCTGAGTCTGGAACTTCCTTAACCGGCAATCCTTTGATAGTGGAAACGACTGTTGATCAAGATAATATCCATGATCCCTCTTACACTGAAGAATTGTCTGATATGGAAAACGAATCCGACTCTACTGAAGCACAGAATTCTACTACCAACCCTTTAATGAATACTATAATGCGAATATACACAGTTTTTGGAATGTTTGGTTTACTGACTGTAGCTTTGCTAATCAGCAGAAAACTTCAAATTTCCTTGCGAAATAAACTGTTCACTCAACCTGACACTAACAAAGCAGCTATCGCAGTTTATGATTATGTTGTGAAGCTCTATGCATATGCAAAGCCCAATGAAACTGCTGACTGCAAGATTTCGAAGGACATATATAATCTTGTACTAAAAGCACGATTCAGTCAGCATATGCTTACAGAACAGGAGTTAGAGAAACTATTAATTTATGCAGAAAGCCAGGCATTTGAATTTCAAGCAAAAGTTCCGTTTTTCAAGCGCTTTATAGGCAAATATATTTATGTATTGTTTTAATGCCAATATTGCAATACTATATATTTCATAGAACTGAAAGCTAATGCTCCAAAACTTACGTATG
The DNA here is from genome assembly GCA_050173715.1 of Sedimentibacter sp. GTDB lineage: Bacteria > Bacillota > Clostridia > Tissierellales > Sedimentibacteraceae > Sedimentibacter. The sequence continues at coordinate 28,794 of JBFXKO010000002.1, read as the reverse complement.
TAAATGTTCTAGATAGCATAAAAATCAATGAATACCAGAAGTATGTGCTATAAAACCTTAGTTTCACACTGTAAAAAAATCTCCTTTAGTTTATGTATAACAAAACTATGGAGATTTTTTAACTATTGTATTGACTTATTCAGGATTTATTTCTAAAAATTTATAATGAATTTAATTTAACAGCATCCGTTGCTATCGTCAGAGCAACCACAGGTGGGTTCGGTACCTGTTAGCCATCCTTTTATAATTGCAGCCGCGCAGCCGACTCCCGGGTTTACTTCAACAGCATGAAACGGGCAGTTTTTTACACAGGCTCCACATTCTATGCAGAAATCCCGGTTAATCATCATTGCCTTCTTGTCCTTCAGTTCAAACACATTGTGGGGGCAAACCTCTATACATCTACCGCAGCCTGTACACCTATCTGCATCAAGTTTCAAAGTAACAACATTTTTAAGATATTTATGTTTCATAGAAATCCTCCTCAAAACTATATAAAGCAACTAATAAGAAGTATAACCGTTCCAAGACTTATAGTGATAAGTATCACGGGAATTGCAACCTTCATCTCTTTCAGTACACCCGAAAATGAAGTGTATGTTGATGAACCGGTAAAATTCATTGCTAAAAATGCTGTAACAGAAGGCAATATCAATAGATATGCAATCCCTCTCAGCAGTCCATAGGTAGACAGCCAACCATTCATCAATACCAACAAAATAGCCAACAGCAGTCCAAGAATCCAGCCCTTTAATGCAAAAGCTCTACCGGGAATCCAAGGAAGAAGTGTAGGTGTGATTACACACCCAATCAATAATACTCCTATACTTGCATAAAAATCGATCAGTCCGAATTTATTTATTGATATTAGATTCACCAGGAACATTAAACCAAAAATAATGAGCATAGGCTTCAGTGAAGCAGAAATCTCCATTGGGGTCAGTATCAGTCGATCCTTGGTTGTGAATTTGACCTGGCGCATCTCAGGGGTTGCTGTATATCCGGAATTGATATATGTTTTGATATCCACTGCTCTAACAGGTCCGTATATAATCTTGAAACCCGTATTTCTTGTGACATCATGTGATATCACTCCCGGTGCACCTAATTGTGGAAGTATCAAGGTTCTGTGAGATACAATTTCAGAAAGTCTCGTCCTATTGATTCTGCTAATAAGCTCTTTTGTACCAAAAGTGCCTTTACCGGCAGCGCACCAAACATTTATGCCTTTAGTGTCAAGTACTAATATCCATATGTTAAGTCCTATTAATTCCTTCCGAAGCGCGTCAAATGTCAATTTATAGTTTGCTGTAACCAGCACATTGGAATTACAATCCGGCGTTCCTACAGCATAGATACCGGGATTTATTTTATAGTTCATCCGTCCAATGCCACAACGAGCCTTCATTGTTCCTATGATATCAGTAAAAGTTAATTGCGTAGATATTTGTGGCACTATACCTACATCTGTTTTTATTTCACCGATTATCCATTGATCCTCTGAGTTGTATTTAGTTATCGGTTCAGAGCATTTTTCATTTCCTCCACAGCTACAAGCGGCTCCTTTGTCTGAGGCAGAGAATTTTAAATTATTTAAGTTTCTCTTTTTAACATTGATTTTAACGACCTTTGCTCTTGTATCGACCTCGCTAGAGCTACAGCTATTTTTGTTATCCAATTTATGCCTCCCTTTACATACAATTGCATCCGTTTGGTTTTTTGCAATTATCCGTTATCAATTTATCAAGTAAGTTCTTAGCTACCTGTGTACCTTGTGATGAAATTGAATAATATGTCCATTTCCCTTCGTTCCTTGAATTAACAATTCCGCTCTGTACAAGAATCTTCATATGGTGAGAAAGGGTAGACTGCCCTATGTCCAGTTTTTCAAGCAGAACGCATGCACACTTTTCACCATTTTGTAGCAGTTCTAAAATCTGTAGCCTGTTTTCATCGCAAAATGCTTTAAAAACCTTTGCATTTTCAATGTGTTTGTTATTCATGCCAACACCTCATATCTAAATTATTCGATATGTTTTTATTGTATGTCTCAAATCTAAAAATGTCAATATGAAAAATAAGCTTTATGGTAAAATTTCAATATAGTATCTGAATATATCAAGCCATGTTTATTACAATAAACATATAACTTACCACCACCAATTATAGGAAATCTACAAGTTGGGCTTTGTTCTGGATACAAGCGATTCAGAAATACCTTGTCTCTCTTAACATAAGCCACAAAAGAAATATAATGTTCTTTGGTCATAGAATGGTCAAAGGTGATATAGTAATCAGTATCAATTTCTTCTACTGTGATTTTTGGTGCATTAGGTGTATCTGTAGGCATGATGCGTTCTAGTTTTCTTCCGCAACAGAAGATAGAGGCACTTCCTGTGCTAACCAAAGTATTTCCGCAGGAAGAACAAACATAAAAACGTACTTTGTCAATGTTGCCGCTGTCAGGTTTGTTTGGAGGATACAGATGTTGAGGTATCTTCCACATCTTTTTTTATCATATCCTAATTTCACCTATATATGGAAATTCATCTAACCTAAAAATTGCATCTTCAATTACTTTAATAGTTCCATATTGTACCAATAAATAGTTCGTGATATAATGAAACAATTTTAATTTATGCTTTAAAAAGGAAAATCTAAAATCTTAGGTATAATTTAAGTGTTTCTTGGCATGGATGGGGGAAAATATTAGATTGTTATTGTTGTCTTGATGTTAAAGGTAAAAATAGAAAGGCTGCTATGTATGATAAATAAGCATTATTTACACCAAAGAGAAGAACCTTTGCTAATATACTTTTAAATAAATTAAATGTCCAAATTTAGGAAGAAAAACGTAAAATGCTGATGTACAATTTGAGCAAGGAGGTGTAATTTTGTATTTTAAATATGGAATCGATGAAATTGAATATTTAAAAAGTCGAGATAAATTACTTGGCGAAGCGATAGATAAAATCGGACACATTTACAGAGAAGTTGACCCTGATTTATTTTCATCTGTAGTGCATCATATCATTGCACAACAGATTTCCACATCTGCCCAGGCAACTATATGGAAACGTCTTTGCGATATGCTTGGTGTGATTGATGCAGATAGAATATATTCATGTGACCGTAGTGTTATACAAAGATGTGGAATGACTTTTAAAAAGGCAGATTATATTAAAGATTTTGCTGACAAAGTCAAGTATAAACAATTTGACATAGAAACACTTAACAACATGTCTAATAAAGAAGTTATCAAAGAATTATCAGCACTGAAGGGCATTGGAGTATGGACAGCAGAAATGATAATGACCTTCTGTATGCAGCGTCCTGACATAGTAAGCTTTGGTGACTTGGCTATCCATCGTGGTATGCGAATGTTGTACCATCATAGAAGTATAGACAGAAAGAAATTTGCATCATATGCAAAGCGATATTCTCCTTATGGCACAACAGCTAGTCTCTACCTTTGGGAAATTGCTTGTGGAGCAATACCGGAAATGAGGGATTATGCTCCAAAAAAGAAAAAGGAGGTGGCAAAAAATGACCCACAATGAAATGTACCAAGCTGTAGTTGAGAATGATGCAAATTACGACGGTGTATTCTTTTATGCTGTAAAAACGACAGGCATATACTGTCGTCCGTCCTGCAAATCAAAAACACCCAAAAGAGATAATATCCGCTTTTTTGAAACTGGCGAACATGCAAGAGAAGCAGGATTTAAACCATGCAAAAGATGCAGGAGCGATTTACTTGATTATCAACCTATGAAAGAAATAGCTGAAAATGTTAAAAAAGTTATTGATGATATGTTCGATGCAAAAAAAGAACTTGGTGATAAACTGCGTCAAGTTGGGATATCACAACATCGTATGATAGCAATATTCAAAGAGCAATATGGCGTTACACCAGCACAATATGCCAATGATATGCGTTTAAAGCAGTCAAAAAAGTTGCTCACCGAAACTAAGGACGAAATTGCGGACATTGCATATGCAGTTGGTTTTGGCAGCCTGTCGGCATTTTATCGCTTCTTTAAGGAACAGGTTGGAAAATCCCCTGGTGTATATCGAGAGGAGATGAAAAATGAATAAAGGTTTTGCTGTATATGAAACACGATTTGGGTTTATTCGTGTAGAGTATGAGGACAATAAAATTATATTTCCTAAATATTTGCAGTTTAAACAAATCTCAAAGTTCTATATTAGGATCTTTAACTTATTTACTCAAAATCTTTACTATTGCTTTTCTCATTTCTAATTATCAACCAGCTTAAGTTATTTTATATCTCAATAATCATTGTATCATATCCTACTTGCCAATTTTGTCCTTCAGCTTAATACTCAACATATTTCTTAATTGTTTCGTTATCAAGTCTATCAACTTCTTCGATATGAAAGATAGGTTATATTTTTTTATAGATTCCCATTGCAAAGATATATGCAGCAACTATTATTGCTATACACCAAGCAAGGGCAACCCATATATCATTTCCTACCGGTTGGTTTGCTAATAAATTACGAATAGCTTCTACTATTGGTGTTACAGGTTGATTTTCTGCAAAAGCACGTACTGCTGAAGGCATAGTATCTGTTGGTACAAAAGCAGAACAGACCAAAATATGACCCTACCAAAACTGCCAACCTTTTTTCAAACTCAGGCTTAATATCTTCCACATACTTTTATATAAACAATAACTCTATGGTTAGCATCCGAGAATGATACTTTGAATGCTAAACAAGTGGTACAAATCTATGGGTGCTATTCACCGGTATAATGACTAGAACTTTTCTGCGCACTAATTCAATGGCATTTTTAGGACAACTGCGCACACATACGCCGCAATCAAGGCATACCTCATTATTCATCACGAACACAAATACTATCAATATAGGCTATAAAACTTGATACCATTGTCGGATTTCAAGCAGTGAAGAATACGGAATGATTTTTACATATATGTGGACATTTGACAGACAGGAAGATTGGAATTATATTAATTATGTTGAAGAACAGCTCGCACTATTATATAATTATACCATAAAACCATTGATATTTCAATGATTTTATGGTATAATTAAACAAAAAACGAGGTATTAACAATGCAAAGATAGCTGAAGGAAAAAGCCGTGAACAAGTACATTTCATCGGTCTCCAATTTACCCGAATATAATATTCAAAATACAAGGTTAACTGTCGTACATCAGAAACAGCGGTATTGTCAGTAAACATTTCTTTAAATTATTCTAAAGGCCTTACTGTACAATTCCTTTACACTTGCTACAACTTCTTTCCAACTTAAATCCGACACATAATCATTTTTCTGCTTGTAGCGGCTCCATAACTCTGAAAGTACCTGCGACCTTTCTATATCACTCATATTTTCGGATCCGGTTTCAGTAAATCGTTCATAGCTTTCTCTCTTTATCGCGAATGTTTTCAAATCTCTTAAGAGTCATAGTCACACCGTCATCTACGGGATAAGTCAATATTGTTTTTAACGCCTCCTCCAGTGCTTCCTCGGAAAATGTAATACCTCTAATAGTCGCATCCATATCCATTGTAGAACGGGTATCAATACCGACCATGGCGGCCACAAGCATGCCGCCCTTTAATATAAACTTATCGCGAAAAGGAGACAGAGATATCCTCTCCAACAACCGTTCAAGCATAAAGTTTCTTAAAATAATTTCGGCATTCACGCTTTTTTCCTTTGATATATTCCGGATTAAAGCTTTAAGCTGAGTCGATGTTTTCACAGCAATACCTCCAAATAATTTCTTAAAATTTTTTCGGTCCTTAAGAGTTCGGCATATTTCATCAACCTGTTTAAATCTTTATCTGATCTTCGGGCATATTTTTTCAGAGCATCCGATACAACCGCGGCATCCTGATTATTTCTGTCCCGAATGATATCACAGATAGTTCGTTCCACGTCGTATGTCCTAACATCATTCCCAAAGACGGTCTGCTTGATGCAGATGCCGAGCTCAAACAATTCTTTCTTGATGGTGTACACAATCAACCCATCCTCATTTAATTTACTCGTATTATATCCTGTCGGCACAGTCACACAATATGCCACCGGATCACGATCCGTTAAATCATGCAGAAATAATGCCGTTTCATGAGAATAAACCATTTTTTCTTTTCGCAACTGGTGAATCAGCATCCTGTCTTCCCACACATCCGGTGTGATATAGATGCCATGAGCAATCCGTTCCAATTTGCCCAGCCTGGTAAACTCGCTTAGGTATTCTCTGTGAATATCATGAGCATTTGCCAGCTTGGCAGTGATTACTCCTTTGCTGCTTTTCATCAGAGTTTCCAGTTTTTCTGTTCCAGTCATATTATCACCTTCTTGACATTTCTGCTTTTATTATAATTTATCAAAGCATAATTGTCAAGGTATTTGTTATATCGCCCAGCTCCAAAAAGCGAATTTATTTAGACTTCTCCAAATGCTGGTTTACTTCAAAATTTAAATGTATAATTCTACCAATTGATTTTCTCTGTAATTTGCTAAAAATGCTAATTTAATTTTCACATTTCAAAAAATTTAATTTTATATTTGCCTTTTATCACATCCCATGGTAAAATTTCTTTTATTATTAAATATGTTGCGAAAAAGTTTTTTCCTTCTAATATTTCCCTTTTTTCTTTCCTATTCATAATTCCTCCATAATTCATTGATTTTTTAAGGCTTTCATCCTTTTTATTATATCATATTATGGTAAATTATGGAAGCATATTATTGAATTTATCTCGAAAAATTTTTACTCTTTAAAGCTGTAATAAATAAATATCTCTGTTCACCCATGTGTGATTCTCCTTTAATTTCTTGGATGTGGTCGTCTAACCATTTTCCATTTTATCTTAGGAGGCTATTTTTTTCTACTCATAGATTCTGTATACAAAAACAGCAGGTGTCATTAATGGCACCCGCATAATCCTTAACCTTTAGGAGGAAACGGATCATTTCCATAAGAATTTTTATCCCTTATTTGCCCATTCGGACGATGAATAACAACCTCCGATTTTTGGTTAATAGCTATATCTCTTGCAATATTAAAAAAACAAAGCAAAAGAGCTATACCAGTAAATATTACACATCCTTATGGCAATAATTTAGCAAGAAACATTGACTTCAAGCCTTAAAAGTGCTAAAATAATTTAACATAATTTGAAACAATAAGCACCTTTAATTGTTTCCCAAAAGTCTTGTTGAAGGCCTAATCTCAATAAGACTTTTCCTTTTACTATTGTTCTAATTTATACTATAATACATTAAGCTATTCATAAATATATAGTAACTTTGTATTCAAGCAATATATATTGTGGTTGCATTTTCTAAAGTGTCAAATCTATTTATACTAAATCATTAAAATCAATTTCTTCTTCAGCGATATTGTAAATATCAATTCTGTTTTTAATTTCAATTTTATTTACAAGCCATCCTCTTAAAGAACAATTTTTTATGAAATCATCTATTCGATTGACCCCAGTTATCTCTTTTAAGGTTACTACAATACCAAACTTTATGCCTTCTCCATATTTTTTTTCTAAACGCTCTTTTGTTTTCAAGCTTACTCCCCAGATTCCTTTATCGTAACATTTTTTTGGACGATTATTATTCTTAGATATCTCTCTAATGTGTTTAACATTATCCCATTTTCTAAAAAGTTTTCTCGCATCTTCTTCCCATGTAAAGTGATCTGCTTCTGCACTTTGGTAATTATTATCTATTGGTTTTATTCCCTTTTCACCTAATCTTCCAAACTGTATATCAAGTTCTGTATTTGTATAATCAACACCTTGATTTCGAGAGCAACACGGAAAATAGCATAAAGTAACTTTAGCAATAAAAGGATGCTTATCCTTATTTATTGGTATCGGAATATTGTAATTATAGGTATCATACTTTCCTGAAACACCCGATAGAATAAATTGTATTTCATCATCTGGACATCGAATGATATCATCTATCTTTATGGGTACTATTCCATGACCAATGAGAGAAGTTTCAATTACCTGTTTGTCCCATCCAGTCGCAGAATTAATTATTAAAGCTTTTGCAACCTCTCGACTCATACCTAAAATATCAATCAAATAAGACATCTTTCTTGATATCCACGGTGCCGCAAAAGAAGTTCCTTGTACAAATGCTTCGCCTGTTGGAGTGTAAACTTTTATAGGTTTTTTCTCATCCCCACCGTAATAACTAATGTCCGGCTTTGTAAAAAACGATAAAACTGGTCCCTTTCTTGTATACGGAGCAGGACGATTATCATTACCGACTGCATTAACAACCAAAGAATTTATTGAGTCAGCCGGAGCGCCAATTGCTTTGTCTTCCTTTTCTGTAGAATTCTTATTTGTACCTGCAATAACAAAGATTACATCATTTTCATATTGAATTTTATCCAATATCGCAGCTTCAGGTGATATAAAATTCGGATTTATTCCAAGTTTAGATCCGAGGGATAAATTCCAAACTTTAATATCTCTGTTTGATGATATTATTTCATTTATATTTCTCAATATTGTAAATGAACTAAATTTATCTCCGGCAGCGACACCGAAATGTCTTACACGAAATCTACCACAACCATCATCTATATGTGGATTGAGATAAGGACCATCTACTATAATAGAAGATACTGCTGTTCCATGTTTATAGTCGTTTGATGACAACGGAATCTCCTCAGGTAACATATTTCTAAACTCAACCCATTCAGAAAAATAGACATTTTTATCAAACATAGTATCAATTACTCCTATGGTTGGCTCTTTTGTAGGTGATGGAATAGTCATTACATTTTCATTAAAAAAATCAAAATCATCTTTAGTTAATTCCGATATGTTACTAACAGCCATAGATATCAAGTAAGGAGCTTTTTGTTTTAATAGCCTTAGTTCATCAGGTCTCAATAATAAAGTAGTATCATCTATAACTCTTGCAAATTGTAATTTTATGCCTAATTTATCCATAAGTTTTGTTGTTTCAATATCCGTCTTATATATAGTTATAATAGATTCATCTATCAAATCAACATCATCAACCAACACATCAAATTTTTCGACATAATAAGAATCAACTATGACTTTAAGAAAATTTATCCTTGCAATCTCTACTGTAGGAAATGGAATTTTTTTTAGCCCTATTTTTTCCACTGTATTAGATGTTATTATTCCACCATAGTACCCATTTAGGATATTAATACATTTATTTAAACGAATGATTGACTCATCAATTATTTCCATAGGTACATAATGAGTAATTATATGCTTTGGAGATTTATCTTTTGTGAATCTTGCACCAACAATAGAACTATTTGCGCTAACATTTCCTTTTGATAATAGACATTTTATCCTATTGCTTTTTGCAGCGACCTTATTATAATACACACTGATTAGTGCTCCAGGAAATATGTTCTGTTTTAACCAAAATCTTTTTAAATCCATTAAATCTTTTTGAAGTTTCTCTAATTGAGAAACTTTAATTGATTTTCCGGTAGGTAATTTGGGTGGTCCCGGTTGTCTATTACTTGACGCCTGCTCAAATGTTCCTTTTAATTGTAGTAAGTTATTCATACGATTTTACTCCTTTAACTCTCGAGATACCTGACTTTTAGAAATACCTGTTAAAATTTCAATTTCTCTAACTGTAAATCCTTTATTTTGCATATCCTTTAAGTCGCTCCCTGTACTATATTTATTTGCAATGCCATAGAGTCTTTTTAAATAGTCGTATTCATTATTCGGATCACTAAAAGCTAATGAAGTCTTTATAAGGTTTTTTAACTCTCCGGGATAAGGTATTGGATTCATGTAACTAAGTATTTTCCTAAACAGTCTCATATTTCTACCGACAGATCTGAATTTTAATAATAATTCATTTAATATTATTTCACCAATATCTAATAGGTCTTCTTGAGTATAGCTACTGAAATCTATGACAGAATCAAATCTTCTTATCAAGGCCCTATCAAAAGATTTATATAGGTTAGTTGTTGCTATTATAACAATGTTATCACTTAAACTATCTAAACCTTTTAATACCGAAGATGTTGCTCTTCCCATTTCACGCAAATCATTTGAATTAATTCTATCAATAGCTATGGCATCCAATTCGTCAAATAAAACTATAACCTTTTCAGGATGAGGTACATTACGAATTTCATCAAAAAGACTTGATATATTTTTAGAAGTCTGACCAAGTTTACTGTCAATAACTAAATCAAAATCAACCACAAACAACTCTCTTTCAAGTATGCGTGCTATCTGTTTTGCAGTCTCTGTTTTTCCTGTTCCCGGAGGACCCTCAAATAAAAATTTATTAACTCCTGCATTATGACCAATGGCATTTACGATTCCTAAAATGTTATCTTTTATGCGTTCTGGCAATGGCAATGGTTCAGAGTTAACATCTATTCTTTTAAAAAACATGTGTTCCGTTTCATCTATTTGAGGAGAGAATGTGTTTGCGTCAGATAAAAGAGCCATAATATATTCAGAAAGTTGATAATTATCAATTTCATCAAAATATTTTGCTATTTCATATGCTTCATTTCTAAAAGCAGCATCATTTTTTTCTGCATAATATTTTATTAGGTTTAAAACATTCTTCTTTTTCATTTCATTCACCTCTAAATATAGAATATCATACTCGGGACTAAAAGTCAATAATTGGGACAAAATTATTTATTTATATCTTTAAATCTTACTAAATTACTTATTTGAAAAATGATTTGATTTTGATTTTTCTTTATTTTATACAGTACGAGTTTTATTCTCGAACCTATGTTCTTCTATTGTATTATACTTTATAAATTTATACAAGAAAAAACTTAAAAAGCAAGGTAAGAAAAATCCTTATCTTGCTATACTTTCAATACTTAGTTTATATATTTCTACAAACTTTCAAAACAGTTTCCACATGCGGCGTATTAGGTTATTGAATAATATTTTGATTACTTTTAATTAATTTTACGATATTTTCAATGAATTTTGCGTGTAGCATTTTTGTTTTGATTAATCTTAATTAATCTAAAAATCCAAAAATTTGCCCGAGATTTGCCCCGGGCAAATTTTACAGCTTACAAATCTGCAATTAATAAATACATCAACTCTTCCTCTAAACAATGACTTAAATAGCTCAATTTTGTCTTTATTAGGACTGTGCATAGTAACCAAATTAATATTCTCATTTGAATTATGTTCATTATTTAAACCAGAATTAGCAGCATTGTAAATCCTTGAGCTCTCGCCGGATAATAATCTTCTTAGGGATATTACCTCATTCTTTAATTGCTTATTTTCTTCTTTCAACAACTTATATTTTTCATAGAGCTCATTGTAACTTAGCTTCATAATTATCCCTCTCTTATGCAGGTTATTTATCTGACAAAATTGGTATGAAACATATTTATTTAGCATTAAAATTCTGCCAGTAAAAAACGACATTCTCTCATTATTTCTTAACTTTAAATTTTTTTAATTCTAATATTAATAATTCATTAGTTTTTTTTAAGCATTTACAGTATCTTCATAAGTAATATCTTCTGCATATGAATAATCTTTTGAATACTTTACCCATCTATCTTTCAGCATTTCGCTTGATTCAATAGCTTTTATCCTATTTGGGATATCATTAAATATATGTGTTGTCTTTCTGTGTTTTGTAGTCTTTTCTAACGCTTCAGCAAATATTAACTCATCAAATTCTTGGGTGTTAACAAGTATGTAAATATCATAAAAATCTCTCGGCCTAGTATTTAATTCTCCTCTTTGTAATATTGTTTCTACCTTTTCAGCAAGGACAGTTTCTATATTATATGCCCATATCCCAATAGTACCTTCTTCAAAAATCATTTTAAAAGAATAAAATACCTCTTTTGGGGTAACGACATCTCCCGTTGTTATATCGATTGATAGTGGAGTAATTATAGTATCATAATCTGCTCTTATTCCTACCCTATAGCCACCATACATATCATCATCCCGTATAGGTTCAATTCCCGCAAAAGAAAAATTTACATCATCATTGATTTCAATATTGCAAATTTCTGTAATAGCTTTCGTCAATGAATCTATGGTTATAGGATAGTTTTTAATTGTAGCATCCATATCCATTGTGGAACGATTATCAATTCCCACAATGGCAGCTATTAACATACCACCTTTTAGAATAAAATTATTTTTATAATCAGATTTAGATAGTCTTTCAAGAAATCTTTCAAACATATAGTTCTGCAATATAACTTGAGCCGATATATCTTTTTCTTTTGCTAAATTCCTAATCCTTGCCTTTAAACTCATAGCTTTTCTACTCATAGAAGTACCTCCATATAGGTATTTAATATTTTTTCTACATCTAGTTTTCTTGCATATTCCAAAAGTAAAACATAATCTATTTGTTTTTTCTTTACTACTCTTTTAAGAGCATCACTTAATATTTGAATGTCAATTCGATTCCTACTTCTCAATATATCGCAAATGGTTCTTTCCACATTATATATCTTTATGGTATTCCCAAATGCTGTTTTTCCTTCTATAACACCCATTGGATGTAAATCTTTTTTTATATAATAAATTTTAAATCTTTCACTTATATTACTTACAACTTTATATCCACTTGGTACTGTTGCAGAATATTCAAAAGGTGTCCTATCAGACAATTCATGCAGAAAAAGGGCTGTTTCGTGTGAATAGATTAAATTAGGATATTTTTTTTGCATTATATACATTTCGTCTTCTAATAAATCAGGCAATACATAGACACCTCTACCTATTCTTTCAATTTTGCCTTCAGCAACCATCATAGATAAATAAGTTCTTGGGATTTTATTTTTATCTAAATCTGAACTTAATAAAGTTCCGTTTTGTTCATTTAAAATCTTTTCAATTCTTTTGATGTAATTCATAAACTTCACCTTCTCATCTTTACAAATATACTTACATTATACGTTATATAAGTATATTTGTAAAGATGATTCATAAAATAAGATATAAAGAAGCATGCTAATATGATAGTAAAATGCAATGCACCTAAAAGCCCGTTTTAAAAAAAAACGGATATCTAGGTGCATAATTATTAGAATTGATAAAATGAATTCAAAAATAGGAGGGCTTAAGACATCTATTTTTGTATAATTACAAAATTTATCTTATTGTTACACACTAGTAAGTCACATAATTTATATTGATCAAAAATAATTTTCTCCCTAAATTTGCCCAAAGTCACTTTACTTAATTATTGAATTCATTGGAATTACAAGTTATCAGCAGCACAGTTTCCACATGCCTTGAGGCGATAATAATGATGTCGTGAAGACCCACTGGTTCCTTAGCGGAAGAGTATCTGATATATTTATGCATAATAAAGATGTCAAATTAGATGCCTTAAAATATTATTCATTCTTTATGCCGCATTTCAAAGCTTTGGGGATTATCACCTGTTGCTGCAACGAATGTCAGATATTCAGCGGCACTTGAACAAATGGTAATTTCGTTATTCTTTTTCTTAACCATAAGATTTATTGCCTCCACTTTGATATTTTTTTCTTTTCCTAACATTTGTACGTGTTTATTTTAACTGAAATCTTTCCCCGTGCAAATGCCTCACTAGCATATGTCATAAAAATTTGAAATGGTTTCAATTCCGGAGGAAGTAAGTTTTCCTTAATAGAATCTGTATGTATTCTTTAGTTAAGCTTTGAAATCTCTCTATTATGGTTCCAACCTAGAGAGAGCCTACTACTTTCATCATTTTTTAATCTTTAATTACATCCTTAGGTTCATCACTTTTATATCTAGCAATATCTGTAAGCGAGATGAACTCATTTTGAAAATCTTCTGTGTAAATTGTAATATCCATACCTTTTGCATGAATTGTTTCTTTAATCGATTTCTTTACCATTAGTATCCTCCAATAATAGCTTAAAATTCAAATTAATTCTGTTTTTTACCTTTTTACTAAATACACAGACATTATTAAAGATATTCCAAAATGAACATATGTTCTAAAGTTAGACTATCATATTGTGTACTAAAAAACAATAGTTAAATAAATAATATTTGTATGATAATAAATTATTCAAGTGTAGTACCCTTATTTGCAATCTTGATTTTCTGTCAAAACAATTTCCGCCAACATTTATTAAAATGGACATAAAAAATTCTAAACAACCATAAAGCTTTTGCCTTAGTTATATGTTAATCAAAAAGGTGATAATATTTATAATGTAAAGTAGTTTATTTATAACAGCAAAAATTGTTTTTGTCTTGATTTTTCTGATAGATAGCTATACAATAAAATTTAAATTATAATGAGTTATCAAATTTAAATTTTATCATGGGAGAATGCTATAAAAATTATGAAAATAGGAAGAAATGATTCATGTCCATGCGGAAGTGGAAAAAAATATAAAAAATGCTGTTATCTCCAAAATAACAATCTTGACACCGAGATCAATTTAAAAGAATCTGATGTAGATGATTATGAAGATGATTTTTTAAATTCATCGAAAAATTTTAACGATCCGACATTTTTACTACAGGCTATAAATAACCTTCGTAGATTTACATTGGATAGAAAATCGCATATAAAAGAATATTATAAAATCAGGAAAATGCACAGCGAAATTATAAATACTATGGTTAGTTACCATGAAGCTGGCAAATTCGAGTTGAAGATAGATAATAATTATATTTACAACAATGAGCATCCAATTAAAAATAAGGAAACATTTCACTTGATTGAAAGTAGTTTTGATTTGGAAACAAGAGAAGGTGTTCAGGCCCTTTATAATTTATTAATATACAAAGCATCTCATAATATGAATTGTATCACTGAAGATTTTATTCAGTCTCATCGTTATAGAAAACCTGAAAAAATAGAGTTTCTGCACAGTATGTTAGATTCAACGATAGGGCTGTTTGAAATTACAAAAACTGATATTAATGAAGGATATGTGTACCTTAAAGATATATTTACAGATATTGAATATAAAATAGTTGATATAGCCTTGAGCGGAAGTCAAATATATGATGATTTTTATATGTATACAAGGCTTATTAAATATCATGATATAATATTTAATACCGGCTTAAGCTTAACTTTTAATAAAAAAGACGGCTTTATAAAAAATCATATACGTAACCACAAAAAAGATTACACATCAGAAGGAGAATTTCTTAGATTTACACAACTATACAACTATTATTCTAAGAATCCTAATAAGATGAAAATATTTACTAATACAATAAAATAGAAAACTTGGATAGCTATCACGGCTATCCTTTTAATATTAAATAAATTATGTACAATGAATTTCTTTTTTTGAAGTGGCAATAATTGCATCTCTCAGTAGCTGGTCATTAATGAAATCCCTTTATTTCAAAGCACTTTTACACTCTTACTTCTCAACCCTTGACATCAATACTACTGTCTCCACGTGGCTCGAGAGGACAGAATGAATGTCTTTCGAACCGTCGGTTATCGGAAACATATCCACGGTATTTTTAGCACTATAGGCATTTGTGAAACTTCTCAAAAGAATTAGAGGTCGACGATTAGATACTTATTCTCTTTTTATAAATTCAATAGAAAGCTTACCATTTTCAAATTTTGCAGAAGCAATTTCTGATCCTTTTAAAATATCTGGTAATGCAAAGCATCTTTTTTCATTTTTGATGGAAATCTGTATTTCATCACTGTATTGACGAAGATCCATATCGGATTTATCTGCGAATGGAAGATAAATTTGCATTGTAAGGTTTTCTCCTTTAGTGGATATTTCAAAAATTTTTCTTGTGGTTATTACATCTATAGGATTTATATCACCATATAAATTTGATACTTGCAACAATACTGGTAAAGATTTAAGTTCATGTTTTTGTAAAAGTAAAGTGTACATTGGTATATCTCTAAAGCTATTTTTTAGCTCTGCTAAGCCTTCTTCTTGTAATCTTACCCATTGGTTAAAGTAACCTTCTAGTGCTTCTTTGGGGTATACTTTGTTGACGATGATGGCGTCCACATTATAATCATAAAGATGCAGCCACGTAAAATTCTTTTTGGTTTCTTTAATGACTACCTTTTCGGGTGTTGTGACAATTCGAAGGGATACTACTTCTTTATTTAACATAAGTTGTTGAAGTCTTGCTAATTTATCCATCAATCGTTCTAGCTCTCCAAATACATTGTCCTGAGGCATTGGAATCTTACTAACTTTTTGAACTACAGGGCCAACGATTTTGACTGCTTTTCTTTTCATTGGCATAAATTTTTCAAAGAATGCACCAAACATTTCAGGAAATTTAAGAAAATTCAACGTCTCGCCCGTTGGTGCACAATCAACGATTAAAACATCGTACTGATTTTCTTCATAAATATCTAAGATTTTAAAAAGTGAAAATAGCTCTTCTAATCCTGGAAATACAAGTAACTCATCAGTCTCAATGCTACCTTCAACTCTACTAGTTAATAGTTCTTTCATGTATCCTTTTAGATTTCCCCAAGATTCCTCACTCTGTTTTACAACATCAATTTCCATAGCATCTAAGTTCTCAGTTATCGTTATGGGTGTATTGCCTAGCTTCATTTCAAAGGCGTCTCCTAAACTATGGGCCTGATCAGTACTCATAATAAATACTTTTTTTCCTTCTTTTGCTAACTTACAAGCCGTTGCAGCAGCGATACTCGTTTTTCCAACGCCACCTTTGCCTGTGTATAATATAACTCGCATATTCATCTCTCCTAACAAATATCTACTTTTCTTACATTGCTATTTGATGTTTCGGAATTTACATTATCATCTTTCATTACTTCCTGAATATATTCCATAAATATGGATTTCACTTCTTTTCCAATTACGTCTAGATGTTCTTTCGTTCTATTGGGTAATAATAGTAAGATTGCATCCAATTCCAACTTTTTTGCTTCTGCCATTTTTTCTAAAAACTCTACTGTTCTTTTATCAATCATTCATTAACACAGTCCTTTCTGGTCTATCAATCCATTATTCTACTTATTTTCTAAAAAAGTTATGGATAAATAATTATCCTCAAATTTTGCTCCTGCAATGGTGTAGTTTCTGAGACTATTAGGTTTTGGAATATTTCGTTTAAAATTGCCGATTTTAACAATTACATCTGTATTGGAATCATGAAGATTTATTTCACCTTTTTGAACACAAGGCAAATATAACTTAAGCTTATAACCCTCTTCTATTTTCTCATAAACTTCACCTTGGATATTTTCATGTATCTTAAAGACATCTAAACTGCTTAGCACTGTTTCCTCAATCTTATCTATTCCAGAAATACCATTCAAATCAGTATCAAACCATGGTATTTTATAAACTGGTAACTCAGCAAAAACCTCTTCCAATTCTTGAATATAATGATTTTGTATATCTAACCATTCGTTAAAGAATGGATTATCAATATCCTTAGGTAAAATACGATTGATAAATATTCCATCTACATGAAAATTATACAAATTCAGATACATATAATTACGCTTGGTTTCCTCTATAACCATCTTTTCAGGCATTGTAACTAATCGTGCGGATGTTACTGCTCGGTCTTTAAATAACTCTTGAAGTTGAATCATTTTCAGATAAATTTTTTCTACATCAGATAAAGCAGCTTTATTAGGCAATTGTATCTTAAATACTGCTTTTGATATTGGTGATAATACCCTTACAGCTAGTTTCCCAACAGGGAAAAATTTCTCTATATACCATGATAGAAGCTCTGGAAATTTCAACAAAGTCAATGTTTCACCAGTAGGTGCACAATCTACAATAATTCTTTCATACTCACCACTCTCATAAATGTCCAAGATTTTAAGTAGTGAAAACAATTCATCCATCCCTGGAAATAGAGTCACTTGGTCAATTCTCTTTTCAGCCAAACCTGAAGAGGTGATGAGATTTACAAAAGATTCCTTTATACTCTGAAATTCATTTTCCATCACGTAATGGGGATCAATCTCTAATGCAAATAGGTTTTGAGAAACCTCTTGTATGGTTTTTCCTAACGTGATCTCGAATAAATCACTTAGATTATGTGCCATATCAGTGCTAACAATGAGCGTTCTTTTTCCCTCTAACGCCGAATGCCTTGCATGTGCAGCAGCTACACTAGTTTTGCCGACTCCACCTTTTCCTGTAAATATAATTATTCTTCCCATTTTAAAACCCTCTTTCTTTTAAACGGTTTTTATTCCTCGTTAGAATAGTTCTGATTCTGAATTATTCATTAAAAATTTACTGCCCTAAGGCAGTTTTTATTTTTATTCAATAGTTATTTTTCTAACTTTGTTAGCTTGTTTATCTTCTGTTTTTTGAACATCTTGGATAGCTGCAATGGCCTTATCGAATACCTTACCAAATAGAGCTATTTCGTCAGCAGATAGGGATGAAATAATTTGCGTACCATAATTTATTAACATTTGCATAATATTTTGCAATTGTTCTTTACCCATATCTGAAAGAACAATATTGACAATTCTTTTATCCTCTACGCTTCTTACTCGAAGGGCAATACCTTTTTTCTCCATCCTAGCTACAATACCCGTTGCTGTATTCAAAGGAACATTAAGATATTCAGCTATTCGTGTCATATTGACATTAGTTTCTCGATAAAGCAATATCATTACCAGCATTTCATTTTTAGAAAGATTCAAAAGAATATTTTGCCAAGTTTCAGGTGCTAAAAGCATCTTTATTTGATCAATAAAATCAAATAATATATTTTCTATATTGTTTTCATTTAAGTCCAATTTACTCCCTCCTTCGAATTAATTTAATTCTACATTCGAAGTATTTATTTGTCAAGAAGTTTTTACATATCGTAACACTCATCTAATCTATCTCCTCAACCCTACACATATTTTTGTGGTCAATTTGTTTCCTCAATAAATAAAAATAAGGATTTTTTGAGATTAAAAGAATCCACCGAACAGTAGGCAGAAAATCTCCCAATCTCGAAAACCCTTTATTCATCAACATTTTGAGTAGTCCTTATTTCTCAACCCTTGACATCAATGCTACCGTCTCAACGTGCCTTGAAGCGACAATAATGATGTCAATTGAAGCTGATAGTCCCTTGGTGTACGTGTATATTTCTTAATAAGTTGCCTGCGAACCATTCCACTTAGACCTTCTTATTCCATTATTATTCAATACAAGCAGATTATGGAGTTTACTTTATTCACTCTCTAAAACTACTTAATGCTTGAGCAATACGATTAATATCCACGTGCCGCCTTCTCTTTGCACTGCTATACAATTTCTTATATCGGTCTTTATCTTCTCTCTTGTATGCATCATTAAGAAGATATATAAAAAAATCTGTCAGATCTTCTTTGCATTTTTCCAATGCCTGTTCTGCCACCAAGCGAGCACCATCAAAATCATCATGGTCCTTATAATAATTCATCAATGCAACATAGGTTTCACTTTCCTTTTCCAAATGTGTTTCCAGATAATATACATACTTATCATCTCTCCCATACTTATGATATAAATACGCTGCTTCCTTTTTATGATAGCCTGACTTATTCAATATATCTGCAAACGCAAGAAACTCGTCTGCCTTAACACACAATTTATTAGACAGACTAAGCATTGGATCATGGCATCCATAACAATCATAGTATTCGTGCTTTATAATATCAGATAGAATGCTCTTTCTCAATTCCCAATCTTCTTGTTTAAAATTGTCCATTTTTATTAAAGCTTCACAGATCTTCCAAACTTCTTCTATTTGCCATTGGTCATTAATGTACCGCTCATACTTAAGAACACCAAACAACTCTTTAATCTGTTCCCATAAAGCTGCAAGAACAGAAACATTTTGTTGAGAATTTTTTTGAGTCTGATCTACACATTTAAACTGTATATTCAGCAATATTTCCCTTTTTCTTTCAAGTTTTTCCTCATACGAATACTTCTCATGAGAAAACACAGTTTTAGAAAACATATTATTAAAATAAATCTCTGCTTCCAAAATTTCTACATTTAATATATTCAACATATGAGAAAATAAATCATTTGGGAGTTCTTCTCCAACAAGCATGCTTGGATTATTCTTCTTGCATATAGGTTGTTCAAATATGTCAACTAATTTCTTTGCAAGCTCAAGGCCATTACATCTGTCCGCCAAATTAACATATGCTGTTATCCAGTCTGCACCAATATCACTATTACTCATAGACAGCATGCCTTCATCAGCAGCATGTACCAATGTAAATGGAGAATCATCTTCAAAATCATCTGAAACTGGAGATTCAACTACTTTGAATTCAAGTTTGCAAACTCTATCTAAAATATCCGCCACAGCTTTATATTCATTTAAAATCAGTAGATCATGGCAGCCCTTGAAAACTTTGTTTAAAAAAAGGAATGCCCCCATCGGATCATTATGCCACACTTTCCAATCATCCATATACCTGCCATTATCATCAAACTCGTAATAATGCGTCTCATATTCAATATAAATTTCGCCACACTCTACCTTTTCACAAAATTCTACGATTTCTTTTTTGCTTGGCATGTATATTATTTTCTTTTCACCAGAAAGTGACATTAAAAAGCCTTGCTGCTTGCTCTCCTCCAGTAATTTTGCCTGAGCCAAAATCCATTTATCCTTTTCTGTGTCAGACATTTTATCTAATTGTTCTTCAACCAGTTTTATAAACATTATCATTTTCCCTTCGTATTTACAAGTTGTTAGTTGAAATCTCTTGTTTTTTACACTTTTCGAGTATGTATTTCTTTACTCTTGACATCATACAAATTCTCCTTAATAAGTCCCTAAAGTTTTATATTTTCTCGTTCTCGCCTATATCCTTTGCTTGCTCTTCAAGTTCGATTAGATACTTATCATAGTCGGACATAAATAGCCTATCTTGAATTATTCGATACTTTTCAAATTCACTTTCAGAATGTAATTTTGCTATTACAGCTGATACTTTTCCTGCGTCTTTTAGCAGACCATATTCAAACATCTCGATAAAGGAATTCAAGCGCGTTTCCCAATCTTGCATTGTTAAAGGAATTTTTCTTTGTGTCATATTTTCAGCAAAATCCAAATACGAGTTTACCATCCGATTTAATTGGTTCAATTCAAATTCAGATAAATAATTTTTAGCAACTGATACATCTGTTATTTTTATTTTACCATCAGGAGCATCTTGCCACGTTGTAAGTCCCATATGTTCTTTTTTGCTATTTGTTCTGCTAACGATAAGTTCCGCCGCAGTGT
Organism: Sedimentibacter sp.; assembly: GCA_050173715.1. Classification (GTDB taxonomy): domain Bacteria; phylum Bacillota; class Clostridia; order Tissierellales; family Sedimentibacteraceae; genus Sedimentibacter. The sequence goes on along the minus strand of JBFXKO010000002.1, from coordinate 7,511 downwards.
GACCGTGGACTGCATAATGCATTTTATTCTGTACAGTTGCATAAAAGCGTTTTGTTGATTTTGCATTTTTATCATAATCAATAGCCGTTGCATATAAATCAGTTATTTTTTGATAGAACTTTCGCTCACTGGCACGGATTTCTCTTATCCTTGCAAGCTGCTCTTCGAAGTATTTATCAGTTAAATAGGCTCCTCTTTTTATTCGTTCATCATCCATTACCCAACCTTTAATTATATAGTCTTTCGCAATTTGATTGACCCATTTCCTAAACTGTACTGCTCTTTCAGAATTCACCTTGAAACCAACAGCAATAACCATCTGTATGCTATAATGATTGGTGTTGTAAGTTTTGCTGTCAGCGGCAGTTATTCGAAATTTTCGAATAACTGCACTCTCTTCTAATTCTGAGTCAGCAAAAATCTTTTTAATATGATAGTTAATTGTATGTATTTCTACATCATATAAAGTAGCCATAAGTTTTTGTGTAAGCCATATGTTTTCATCCTCATATCGTATTTCAAAGCTGTCCTTGCTTTCTCCTGTTGAAGCAATAAAAGTTAGATACTCAGCGGCAGAACTACGGATTGTAATCTCATTTTTCTTTTTCTTTGCCATATCTATTAACCCCCTTGTACAATAAAGTAATAGCTCATTTGAGTATGTGTAGAATTAACTAATTATAATGTTTTCATTTGTATAGTTATCTTTAAGTTTATAACAATATTGTATCTAATACCATCACTTCTAGCTAATGTGTTTAACGGTACGGAACGTATGTTCTGAAATGATATTATCATACTACATATTAAAAAACAATAGTTAATATATGATTTCTACGAATCACTTTAAAAAATCGTTTATTTTATAATGATAATTAAGGACCTAAATCAATTTTTATAGAATAAAAACTACTTTACTTAATACATTTATTTCTTCTCTATCAACAGAACTGTTTCCACATGCGGCGTTTTATGAAATGGAATATTCTTAAGTTTCTAAGGATATTTTGCTGTATCCATATATCATTTTAAATTCAACATCTAAAGGAAACTAAATATCTTTATGTAATTTAAAATATTCAAACTATATATTTTGTATCTTACTGATTGCTGGCAAAACGTAAGCAAACTATATAAATATGTTGGCAAACAAATTCCGTGTATACCGCTAAATTTCAATGCCTATTACAACAGGGATAAGTTTAAGTAGAACTTGTCTCTGTTATATATTTTAATAATAAAATATAATTTTAATTCCATTACATAATTAATGAAATTATATATTTAACTCATATAATAGAAAACTGCAAATTAAATGCAAATAATCCTTTTTCTGCAGCTGTGAAATCTTAAATATATCTTCAATTTTTTCCAGTCGGTAATTTAATGTGTTAATATGTATATTAAGCATTTTAGCCGATTCTTTTTTATCTCTGCTGGACAGTATATACTCTTTAAAAGTATTAAAATATTCCGTATTATGGATTTTATCATAGTCTCTCATTTCCAAAATAACAGGATGAATCCATATTTCTTGCAATGATAATTCAGAAATCGGAAAAAACATTTGAAGAGGAGAATAATCATTAAAAAGATGAATTCCTTTTTCAGGCTTTAATTTCATTCCAATTTTAACTGTAATTAGAGCCTGATTAAAATATGCTTTTAATTCTGCAATTTCTGAGAATCCATTGCTGATTCCTGTGGTATAATTATAACTTGAAAGACAATCTAATATGCCCTTAAGTTTATTTGAAGAGCAAGGATTTCGAGATATTCCTTTCAGAAGCCCGCAACATACTATAACGATATTATCTTCAAAAACCACCGGAAATACTCCTTTGAACCTTTTACTTATATAATCACAAACACAATAGCTGATTGTTCTGTTTTTTTCCTTCTCAGAGATTGGGCTTACTAAAACAACAAATTCGGGTTTTATAACAGATTTAAAGTTCCAGCCCGGTAGTGATATGTACTCATGAGAATTAACACCTTTAAGTAAATCTAAAATGTATGCGTTGTGAAAATGAATTTTAGAAATAGGATTTATTGAATTTGTATAAAAACTGCTTAACACTTTACTAAAAAGCTCAGCAATTTCAAAATCAACTTCATCAGGTACTTTGCCTCTCAATAAAATGCCGAAATGCCCGGCAATAATATCATTTTCAAAAAATTGTCCCATTAAATAAGGTGCACCGGTAACATTCTCATCAGTAATGTATACTATATTGCTGTCCGGACGTTTGTTAGAACTATAACATCCTTGAGCCTTCAAGTTTTCCTCTAAAGAAACAGCTTTCTCGCTTATATATTCATCCCAATTTTCCTCACCAAGAATTATATCCGGAACTTGGCAGATACATTTTCCCGCAGAATCAACTACAACAACTGGTGAATTAAATATTTCATTTGCTGATTTAACAATAGGTTGAAGACCACCAATCATTAATGAAGATAAAAATTTATAATTAGCTGATGCTATACGCTCTTTAATACCATAATGCATATCGCTACCTCCGCGATTGTATTTTTTATACAAAAAATAAAATAATTTTGTATTGAAGATACTATGTATTTATAAATTGGTTTGTTATTATAATATCATATTGATTGAACAATTTCAATAAATACAATTAAAAGGAGATTTAAAATGCATATTTTGGAAAAGTATATTGCTGCCATTGCTGCAAACGATACCGATAAGGTGGCCGAGTGTTTTTGTGAAGATGGATTGTTTGATGACACAGCACCTGTGCCTTTAGGCGGTGAAAGAGCATACGTTCAAGGACGTGAAAATATCAGGGCCGCATTTAAAATCAATTTTAACGGAGAAAGCGGCACAGTCGTCCCTAAAATGCTATCTCTACATGGTAATACAATGGACTATGATGCTATTGCCGGTTTATCCGGAGAGATTTATATACCATGTACCGGAACAGCCATATTGGAAGATGGTTTAATTAAAGAATATTATGTACGTCCACGAAAGAAGTAAAAATTAGAAATAAGAAAGGAATTTATATTATGAGTTTTAAAAATGTTTTCTCACAATACAACATAGGAAATTTAACTATAGATAACCGACTTGTTATGCCTGGCATGGATTCAGGTCATAGTGCACATGATGGTTCCATAAATCAAGATACAATAGATTATTATACAGCTCGTGCCAAAGGAGGATTTGGTCTGATAGTAGTTGAATACTCCAGTGTAGATCCATCAGGTGTAGGTATGCCTGGGGAGCTTGATATTTCATCGGACGACAGGATTCCTGGTTATATTACACTTGTTGAAAGTATTAAGAAATCTGGTGCCCGCGTGGCTTTGCAGCTTCATCATGCAGGCAGAGAAACAGTATCTGCTTTAACTGGAATGCAGCCGGTAGCACCATCTCCAATACCATGTCCTCTCAACAGAGAAACCCCGCGAGCAATGTCTACAGAAGAAGTTTATGAAATGGTTGAAAAATATATAAATGCAGCCTTAAGGGCGAAAAAGGCAGGGTTTGATGCAGTCGAACTGCATGCTGCTCACGGGTACCTTATAGCTTCATTTATGTCTCCGAGATCAAACAAAAGACTTGATGAATTTGGCGGTAATCTTGGTAACAGAATGCGATTCATTAAACTGATTATCGAAGGCATAAAAAATAAATGCGGTAAAGACTTCCCCATCCTTGTTCGTATCTCTTCAGATGAGAAACGTATTGGCGGGATAACAATTAATGAAGCAGTTGTACAAGCTAAGTTAATCGAAGAATATGGAGCTGATGCAATACATGTTTCTATTGGTTCATATGGAGCATTTGAATATATTGTACCTACAAATGATTTACCGGATGCCTTTAATCTGTCATCAGCAGCTGCAGTAAAAAAAGCGGTTAAAATACCGGTAATTTCAGTTGGACGTTATGTAGAACCAGAAGTAATTGAGAATGCTATTGCATCAGGAGAAACAGATTTTGTTTCGCTTGGTCGTCAATCAATAGCAGACCCTGATTTTCCGAATAAAATGAAAGCAAATATGTTAATGGATATTGTACCTTGCCAAAGCTGTAATCAAAGATGCAATGCCAATGATCCAATTGTTGCAGAAATCGGCGAGCATGGGATTGCCTGCATGCTGAACCCTTTAAGCAGCGGCAGATCAAGCCTTGAAATAAAGAAAACCGATAATCCAAAAAAAGTTATGATTGTAGGTGCAGGACCAGCAGGATTAGAAACAGCATGGGTTTCTGCAAAACGCGGTCATGATGTGACAGTATATGAAAAAGATACACAATGCGGGGGTCAATATTACATAGCAAGTTATCCGCCGTTCAAACAAAGGCTTACAATTGCAATTCAGCATTACATGCATATGTGCAATAAATATGGTGTTAAATTTGTAATGGGACAAGAAGCAACCGAAGAAAAAATTAAAAATGAAAAACCTGATGTTTTGGTTATAGCAACAGGTGCAACACCAATAATTCCTAATATAGAAGGCATTGATGGTAAAAATATAAAAAAAGCAAACGATGTATTAATGGGTAAAGAAACGGTGATTGGCAAAGTATTAGTAGTAGGCGGCGGTTTAGTAGGTGTGGAAACAGCTGAATATTGTACTGATTATTGTGACCATATTACCATTGTTGAAATGATGAATGATTTAGTACCTACTTTAAATCTTATGAGTAGAACAGCTCTTTTTAGGAGGTTTAAACAAGACGGTGTAGAGATGCATGCAAATACGAAAGTTCTTAAATTTGTTGATGATGGTGCCATCGTAGAAGAAAATGGCGTACAAAAGGAAATGAGGGGTTATGATTGTGTAATTTTAGCAATGGGTTCGAAAAACTATAATCCATTTGTAAATGCAGAAAATCATGCAAAAGAAGTATACACAATTGGAGATGCCGTAAAAGCGCGCACTGCCGTTCAAGCAATTTTTGAAGGAGCTATGACTGCACTTAAAATATAATAATTATTAAACTCAAAAAAGTTAATCAAGGAGGATTTTATGAAATTACAAAATAAGGTCGCAATTGTAACAGGCAGTACTTCAGGTATCGGAAGAGAATCAGCTAAACTTTTTGCTAAGGAAGGTGCCAGCGTTGTTATCGCAGGAAGAAACAGTGAGCGAGGACAAGCGGTAGTTGATGATATTAAATCGAGCGGCGGTGAAGCGATTTTTGTAAAAGGAGATATTAATAAATCTGAAGATATGGATATATTGATTTCTAAAACCTTGGAAGTTTATAAAAAAATAGATATTCTATATTGTAATGCAGGAATATCGGTTACTTCTACTTTTGAGGACTTTACAGATGAAAAATATGATTCTGTATTGGATACCAATTTAAGGACGCCTTTCCAATTAAGCAGAAAAATATTACCATATATACTTGAAACAAAAGGCAATATTTTGTATACATCATCTGTTTCTGGCATAAGGCCATCAACTTTAGCTTACGCATATGGTGCATCTAAAGCTGGATTGATTGCAATGATGAAAGCTCTTGCCTTGGACTATGCCGATAAGGGGGTTCGATTCAATGCTCTTTGTCCTGGAGTTACAGTAACAGGAATTCTCGACGGTGTACCTGATGATACAATGAAAATTCTTTCAGCTCAAATTCCTATGAAACGATTGGGTGACCCTAAAGATATAGCTAACGCAGCACTATTCATTGTATCAGATGATGCAGCTTATATGACAGGACAAACTTTAGTGATTGACGGGGGTTATTTGCTTTAAAATTTTTAAATCATTCATACGGAGTTTATCATTTATTTGATTTATTCTAAATAACTTTAAATGAGAATTTGCCTACCAACAAAAAGTATGGTAGGCAAATTGAGTTTAATCAACTTACTAATCATTAGAATTATTGAAATTTACGTGTAATCAGAAGCACAGTTTCCACATGCCTTGAGAGTACAATAATGATGTCGTAAGTATCTAGCATCCTCTTGGTGGAAAATAATTATAATTTTTCCAATAATCATTTCTATTACGTTCTTAATTTTGTTATCAGTTTTACAGAGCTCTATTAAATCTTGATATTAAGAAGAATCCCAAAGCCATTATTACTGCACCCGAAATATATGGAATTTCAATATTAATGTCAAAGAAGTACCCTGCCCATATTGGACCGATTATATTTCCTATACTCATAAACGAGTTGTTCAGCCCCATGACTACCCCCTGCCCAAAGTTATCATTTTCTTTAGACAACAATGAGGCAATTGAAGGTCTGAGCATCGTTTTTGCAAATACAAAAACTGAAGTTGTGAGGAGTACTGTATACATTGAAGTAGCCATTGTCATAATAAAAAAACCAAATGAACTTCCAAATAATGCTATCCTCATAAGTCTTTTTTCTCCCAGCTTTTTTATTAGTTTGCCAGTTATAGCAAACTGAACAATTGATGCAACTATACCGACAGTCATGAGAATCAAGCCAATCTGAGTAGGATTATAATTGAACTTCATCAATGAATACATACCAAAAATCCCCTGAAAACTAGAGGAACCAAATCCATTTAACATTGACAACAATAAAAGTGCCCAGAGAGGGCTTAACATAGCAGCCTTCATCTGATTCATCTGGTTAAGAAAATATCCATTTTCAAGATTTCTCTCTTCTTTTCTATCTATGGTTTCTGGTAAGAATATATAGATAAGCAAAAATGAAACCATAGAAAAAAATGAGGCAATGTAAAAAGGCATCACAAGAAATATTTGTCCTATCCATCCACCGATCCCCGGACCAATTATTACACCAAGACCCATTGCACCAGATATCTTTGCTATCCCATCACCACGTTCTTCATCAGATGTAATATCACTGATATAAGCGGATGATGTAGGAATCATTGCAGATGAGAGTATGCCAGAAATAACTCTTGATAGAAACAACATCCACAACTTTGGATATATTGCAAAAGACAAAAGAGAAATTGCATTTCCCAACATGCCTATCATGAGAACAGGTTTTCTACCAACTCTATCAGATAAACTTCCCCAGAAGGGAGCGAAGATAAACTGTGCAAAAGCTGCTACTGCAAGAATTAGCCCAAGGTGCTTTCCTTCAGCACCAAAATTATCTATAAGAAACGGAAACAAAGGGATTATTACTCCATATCCAATCATTACAATAACAATCGAAAAAGATAAGAGAAAGATTTTTCTTGAAACATTATTCCCCATTGTCATCTCTCCTTTTTTCCAATAATTGAACTATTCCGCGACTACCATCTACTAAAATCAGATCTCCGGTTTCAAGACTTTTTGTAGCCGTACCTGTTCCAACAACAGCTGGAATTCCAATTTCTCTAGCTACAATAGCGGCATGTGAGAGCTGAGCACCTACATCAGTGACCACTGCTGCTGTTCTATAGAACAATGGAGTCCAGCCGATGTTTGTCGTAGTTGTAACCAAAATTTCACCGGGATTAAGAAGATGAGCCTCTTCTGGGTTATTAAGCCTTCGTACAAGCCCCTTTACAGTACCGGCAGAT
>JBFXKO010000001.1:0-193823 GCA_050173715.1 Sedimentibacter sp. | reverse complement strand
TAACTAGAACCTATAAATAACTTTATCTATAAATAATAAAATATTGCTTACTGAAAAGAAAAATGAATTTTTAAGATATAATAATTTTATAAATATTTGTGCTAATCTAAAATTTCCGGCTGACAAGTATAAATGTTGACTTTTGTTATTAGGAGTAGTATTCTTTTAAAGGATCAAATTTGTTTCTTGTTAGATTTATTAAAGGAGTCGTAACCGGTAATAGTTATATATACCGGATAAGAGATAAATTATAAAATTTTATATATTTAATTAATATGAGGTTAATATGATAAAAAAGAATGTAAGGTATAATAAAAATGAGTTTAAAAACCTCTTCGAGAATATGTATGAGGGATTTGCACTGCATGAGATTATCGTAGATAGTAAAGGAAGACCAGTGGACTACCGTTTTCTCAACGCAAACAATGCATTTGAAAAGATTACTGGACTAAAGTTAAAAACAATTAAAGGTAAAACGGTAAAAGAAATTTTGCCACAGACAGAACAGTACTGGATTGATACTTATGGTGAAGTAGCGCTTAAAGGAAAATCAACATCTTTTTCAAATTACTCATCAGAACTGGACAAGTATTTTAACGTGAATGCATATAGTCCATCACAAAATTATTTTGTGACTATCATTACTGATGTAACTTTTGAGAAAAAAGCCCGGGAAAAAATCGAAAAGGAGAAACATTTTTTTAAAATGGTTGTAGAAAGTACCATTTCTGGCTATTGGGATTGGAATTTGGAAAATAACACAGAATACTTTAGCCCTTCATTCAAGAACATGCTTGGTTATAATGATGATGAACTTGATAATATTCCGGCTACTTGGCGAAGGTTAGTTTTTAGTGAAGATATTCCATCTGTCCAAGAACAGCTTAATAAGCACGTTGCAAATAAAAGAGAAGAACCTTTCTATAATGAAGTGAGATATCATCATAAAAATGGTTCGACTGTATGGACTATTCGCTCAGGACGAGTGGTTGAGTGGGATGGAGATAGACCACTTAGAATGGTGGGGTGCCATTGCGATATTACAAAAACCAAAGAATTAGAAAGAATCATTAATGAAGAAAGAAATTTGTTTAAGACAACTCTTCATTCAATTGGTGATGGCGTTATTTCTACAGATATTAAAGGTAAAGTTGATATTATGAATGCTGTTGCAGAAAAACTAACTGGTTGGACTAACTCAGAGGCAAAAGGACAACCATTCCATAATGTGTTTAACATAATCAATGAATTCACAAGGAATTCATGTGAAAATCCAGTAGATAAAGTTTTTGAAACTGAAAAAATCATTGAACTTGAAAATCATACACTTTTAATAAAAAAGAATAAGGAAGAGGTTTATATAGAAGATAGCGCAGCTCCAATAAGAGATGAGAATGGAAAAGTTAATGGTGTTGTTGTAGTATTTAGAGATTGTACTGAAAAAAAAGCAAAACAGAAAGCGATTGAGTATCTAAGCTACCATGATCAGTTGACAGGACTTTATAATAGGCGTTTCTTTGAAGAAGAATTAAAGCGGATTGATACCGAAAGAAATCTTCCGCTTACAATTATGATGGCTGATGTCAATGGACTTAAACTCACTAATGATGCTTTTGGACATACGTCCGGAGATTTGCTTTTAAAAAGTGTAGCAGAAGTATTGGAAAGCGAATGTAGGAAAGATGACATTATTTCGAGAATTGGTGGTGATGAATTTGTTGTATTACTACCAAAAACAAATCATGACGAAACAGAATTAATTGCAAGTCGAATTTATAACGCTATAAGTAACAAAAAAATAGATAATATTATTTTGTCCGTATCCATTGGATGGGATGTAAAAACAGAATTACAAGAAGAAACAGAAAAAGTGCTTTCTAAGGCGGAAGATTATATGTATCGCAAGAAGATTAATGAAAGTCAAAGCATGAGAAATCAAACCGTAAAAATAATTATGCAAACGCTTAATGAATGTAATATACGAGAACAAATTCACTCAGAAAGAGTGAGTAAAATAAGCCGTAAAATTGGTGAAGCAATGAATCTTGGCAATGAAGAGTTGAAAAATTTAGAAATAGCAGGTTTAATGCATGACATTGGCAAGATTGCCATTGATAGAAATATTCTTAATAAGCCAGGAAAACTATCAGAAGCAGAATATGAGGAAGTTAAAAGACATCCTGAAATTGGTTATCATATATTAAAATCAGTAGATTCATATTCAAAAATAGCGGAGTACGTGTTGTTACATCATGAAAGATGGGATGGGAATGGTTACCCAAGAGGAATTTCAGAAAAAGAGATTCCTCTTGTTGCAAGAATTATAGCGGTAGCAGATTCCTATGAAGCTATGACAGCAAAGCGACCTTATCAAAAAACCAAAAACAACAAAGAAGCATTATTGGAAATAGAAAGGTGTGCTGGAATACAATTTGATCCTCAGGTTGTTGAAGCATTTTTAAGAATTGCGAATGTAGATTGTGAATGTTTTAAAACAAATCAATAAATTTATAATTAAAATTTAGCGAGGAAGCTTTAGAGATTAGTGTTCATAACAATAACATACAGGAACCGTACTTAAAAATCAGTATATCAATTGGATTTGCAGTTCAAGAAAAGCAAGATGAATTTATAGACGCTTTAATTCAAAAGGCGGATGAATTAATGTACGTTCATAAGATGAGAAAGCTCAGATAGTGAAGTATTCTGTTGTTAACATGTTCACAGTAAGTATGTGAAGTCATTTTTGCTTTAAACAAAGGAGTTATTAATTCCTTGATTGGGACAAGGTTTAATAAATATAATTAAAAATAATTGTAAAGACTTTCAGAGTTTCTGAAAGTACTATACTACGGAAAGGAGGCTTGCTTAAAGTATCATAAAAAAATTAAAAAAATTTACAAGGAGAATAAGATGTGAAAAATGTAAATCACTTCGAAAGAGCAAATCAAATGGTAGAAAACAATTCTGAAATGTTTGGTAAATTTCTGACTTTTTTAACAGAAAATCAGCTTTTTGCTATTCCTATTTCAGATGTAGTACAAATTGTGGGAATCCAAGAAATAACGGAATTACCTGACTCTCCGCACTACGTAAAGGGAATTATTGGTTTAAGAGGCAGTATAATTCTTGTAATCGATATTAGATTAAGATTGGGAAAAATCGAAAAGCAATATGATGAAAGGACATGTATTATTGTATCAATGATTAATGGTAAATTAATTGGATTTATTGTTGATGAGGTTGATGCAGTAATATACATTGAAGAAGAAAATATCTCTGGAATTCCTAAAGTTACAGATAATTCTAATAATAGATATCTTACAGGAATTGCAAAGATTGATGGTAAAGTTGTGCTTTTAATGGATGCATCAAAGATTTTGTCAAATGATATTATTACAAATTTTGAAGATCAGATTGAAGGGGGATCACTATTATGATGAAAAATTTAAAACTTAATTTGAAGTTGTTAATTAGCTTTGGACTTGTATTATTAATGTTGCTTATTTGTGCTGGTGTAGCAATACTTAAAATGAATACACTTGGAACGCAAATTGACCAATATGCTGACAAAACTGTTCCAAATGTAGAGTATGTATGGGAAATGCGCAGAAACATGGTTTCTACAGAAAGAAATTTGGTTTCTGCTATTGCTACAAAAGATCAGAGTCGGATGAACGAATATATAGATATGGCAGATAAAGATTCTGAAAGCATTTTTTCAGTCTTGGAGGTTTTTACCAAGAATACTAGATTAGACCAAGAAATGTTAAAAATGCTTACTGACAGTTTTAATAAAATAGTGCCAGTACATGAACAAATTACTGAACTTTTAAAAAAAGGCGAAAAGGAAAAAGCATATAATTTGTATGAAACACAATATTCAATAATGTTTGATGATAGCAATGAAATATTGTTGGATGTAGCAGAAAGTCAAAAGCAACGTGCCGAGGAACAAAGTACTACAGCACATGAAGCTTTAAATAGTGGAATAATTATTTTGATTGTAACTGTAATTTCAGCAATTTTAATTATTTTAATTGTAATGGCATCACTAAAAAAAGCTATATTAATTCCAGTAAAAGAGATTCATTTGGCAGCAAAAGCAATTGCAAATGGAGATCTCAGTGCTACAATTACTTATGATGGTAAGGATGAATTTGGGGAATTAGCAAATGCTATGAAAGCCCTTTTGCATACAGTAGTAGGAATACTCAAAGACCTTGATTATGGTCTTGGAGAAATTGGAAGTGGTAACTTTACAGTTGAAAGTAAATCTGGGGATCTATACAAAGGAGACTTTAGTAGCATAGACACATCTATGATTCAGATTATTGCAAACTTATCATCCACCATTTTACAAATTAGTCAAGCATCTGAACAAGTAGCATGCGGATCAGACCAAGTTTCCAGTGGTGCACAGGCACTTTCGCAGGGGGCAACAGAACAGGCTAGTTCTATCGAAGAATTATCCGCATCTATTGCTGAAATTACAGGGCAAATCAAACAGAATGCAGAAAATGCTAGATTAGCTAATAACAGTGCCGAATTAGCTGGGAAAGAAATATTCAAGAGCAACGAGCATATGAAAGACATGGTTGATGCGATGGATAAAATAAATTTAAAATCTTCTGAAATTTCTAAAATTATTAAAGTCATCGAAGATATAGCATTCCAGACTAATATTCTTGCTCTAAATGCTGCGGTTGAAGCAGCAAGGGCTGGTGCAGCTGGAAAAGGCTTTGCAGTAGTCGCAGATGAAGTCAGAAACCTTGCAAGTAAATCTGCTCAAGCAGCAAAAGGTACAACAAATTTAATTGAAGAAACTCTTGTTGCCGTACAAAATGGTTCTAAGATTGTAAGCAACACAGCAAAATCTTTAGATGAGAGTGCAAAGGTAACGAAGGAAGCGGTATTGTTAATTGATAAAATTGCAGAGGCTTCTAATCAACAAGCACAGTCTGCTAATCAAATAAATATTGGTGTAGATCAAATAGCTTCTGTTATTCAAACGAACAGTGCTACAGCAGAAGAAAGTGCTGCTGCCAGCGAAGAATTAAATGGGCAAGCGGAAATGCTTAAGAATTTGGTTGGCAATTTTAGACTTAAGACTATAGTGTAAATAAATATTAAATAAAACAGATACATTCTGTCACTTATAGTTTATATGATACCAAGCAAGGACGTAATTTTTTTTACATTCAAAAGCATATATCTTTATACAAATTTGTATAGGGATATAGTTAACCTTACGCAGGGCAACCTAAACTTTAATTGTGATACTATTCAGAAACATTCTTAAAAATTAAAAAATGATTGTATTCCTGTCTTTGACAGTTAAAAGAAATAAAAAGCTTGAGAACTATTATAAATAGTGGATTTCAAGCTTTTGTTTTAATTTAAAAAAGTGTAATGTTTTTGCTTTTTTGTATTGTTAATATTTTTTTAAAATTGTATAATTCCTACAATCTCCATGTTTGTTCTAAAGTTAAATGCTTTATGTAGCGCTCTGTTATCTCAGTTCTTGTATAGGTAGGGACATAACCATCGCCTCTTAATTCCATAAAATTCGTATATATGATACAATTAGATTTTGTTCTAACAAGTTTCCATTAATCCATCATTTTTTGTAAGAGATTATTACTTCAAAGTCAGAAGTGACATATTTGAGCTAGAGCTTTCAGAAAAAGAAATAATTGTATATATGTATTTGTGTTCGTGCGCTAATAAAGAAAATATGTGTTTTCCATCATTAAGACAAATATCAGCTGCCTGCAGTATAAGTCAAACAAGTGTTAAAACTGCCATTAAAGAGTTAATAGAAAGAAAACTGATTATAAAGGATAATCAATATAGAGAAGATGGTGGAAAAAGAAATAATTTATATCTAATAGTACCTGAAGACAACAATAATCTAATAATTGAAGATGTATCTGCAGCTCACGAGTTGTGTGAACTATATCTATAAATAATAAAATATTGCTTACTGAAAAGGAAATAAAGATATACATCGACAGAATTTATATAAATATCATAATAAGTGATACTTAAATATCAATATTTAAAATAATTTTATAATGTCAATAATTGTTATGAAGAAATTGATGCGTTTATTCAGGTAAAAGTATTTGAACTGTTGCTATTGTTCGGATAAAGGAATATAATATATAATATATATTATTGATATAAGTGGGGTGTAGTAATGAAATATTTAACAACGAAGCAAGCCTCAGAATTGTGGAACATATCACAAAGACGAGTGGCCATATTATGTGATAAAGGACGAATTACGGGCGTAGAAAAAGCAGGGAAGACTTGGCTAATACCTAAGGATGCTTCCAAACCTTCAGATTTAAGGCGAAAGGTGGAAATTGAAAATGATAATTAAGCCAGAGGATCCAATTTATAATATACTAAACAAGCTTTATGAAGGTGATTGTCTAGAATATATGAAAGAGATACCTGATGAATCAATAGATATGATTTTATGTGATTTACCTTATGGAATGACACAAAATAAGTGGGACTCATATATTCCTTTAGATGAATTATGGAAACAATATAATCGAATAATAAAACCAAATGGTGCTATAGTACTAACTGCAAACGGGTTGTTTACAGCAAAGCTAGTGTTAAGTCAGCCAGATATTTATAAATATAAATGGGTGTGGGAAAAATCCAAACCGACAAACTTTTTAAATGCGAAAAAGCAACCTTTACGTAAGCATGAAGATGTATGTGTTTTTTACAAAAAGCAACCAGTTTATAATCCCCAAATGACACTAGGGGAACCCTACGATAAAGGAATAAGAAAAAACCAATTATGTGGTAATTATGGTGATTTTTCACCATCTCATGTTTATAGTGATGGTGAAAGATATCCTACAGACATTATTTATGTAAAAACGGCAGAAAGTGAAGGTGCTGTTTTGCATCCAACTCAAAAGCCTATTGAGTTAGGAAGATATTTAATCAGAACATACACAAATCATGGCGCAGTTGTTTTGGATAATACTTTTGGAAGTGGGTCTTTTTTAGTAGCAGCATTAATGGAAGGAAGAAATTTTATTGGTATTGAAAAAAACGAAGATGTTGCTCTCTTTAAAAAAGAAGAAATTGACTATATTGATGTAGCTAAACGACGACTTTTTCTTGCTTGGGATTCATTGGATAGAAAAACAAAGAATGCGATAGTAAAGGTGAATTTAATTAAAGAATTTATGGAGAGGTGTTAAAATGGCTACAATAGTACGTAAAAACGAACGTAGTTGGGCAATAGAATTAATATCGGAAATAAATATAATGTTTTCTACGATGGAACTGTTGATTAAGAAAGCTGGTGGCGAAAGTACTTTGTCAACAGGTCGAATAAGTATGTTCCCTGATGTTCTTCTGTATGCAGATTCCAATCAGACGCAGATAATGCAAGGCTGGGAACTGAAATTGCCTGATACTCCAATTACAAATCAAACTTTTATTAAAGATGCAGAACGCAAAGCAAGATCTCTAGGATTAAATAGTTTTTTCATTTGGAATTTCACTTCTGGAGTTTTGTATGTTAAAAACAGTAGTGATATTTTTGAACCAATAAAAAGCTGGAACGGTACGAATTATATTAAGACTAGAGCCGATGTTATAACCTATAAAAATGAATGGTTGCCAATTATTAAAGAGATTGTTTTACAAATAAATGACTTTTTTGAAACAGGAAAGTTTAAAATTTCTCAATTGGGTCAAGTTATTTCAGATAACTTATTGCTTTCTATTATTGAAAGGAATCAAGCTGCTTTAGCTGATTATTTAAGAAATTGTTCTATAAGAGATGCTACAATTCGTAGTAAGCTAAATTTGTGGTGGGAAGAAGTTAAAGTTGAATATATTGCTGATGAAAATGATATGTTTTCAGCATACTCTAAAGTAACAATTTTAAGATGGATAAACAGAATCACTTTTGGTCATTTGGTTAAAAAATATTATAATACAGCAAGAAAAGTGGATATGATAGATACAGAAACCACGCCCCAAGAAGCAAATGAAATTTTCATAAAAATCACTGCTGAGTGTGATTTCTATAGTGTTTTTGCTCCCTTTGAGTTTGATGAACTACTTAATGAAAGTACATGGTGTGATTTAGTTGATATGAGTTTATTCTTAAAAGAAAACGGGCTAGTTGGTATAGAACACGATACCCTTCAAGATATTTTAGAAAATACTGTGACTGTTTCAAAACGCGAGATTAGAGGTCAGTTTACTACACCGCTTTTACTTGCTAAATTCTTAGCTAAAGCTACGATATTAGATTGGACAGGGAACTGTATAGATCCATGTTGTGGGACAGGCTCGATAGCTAAAGCTATTCTTGATGAAAAAATTGCTTTAACAGATGTTAAAAAAGCTTATGAGACTACTTGGGCATCAGATAAATTCTCGTTTCCACTTCAGATTTCCAATATTAGCCTTACAAGAGCGGATGCAATGAATTTGCCTTGTAAAATATTCCAAAGTAATGTTTTTGCTTTGAAACCTGGCAATGTAATTGATATTACGAATCCTCAAGACGGATCAACTATGCATTTAGCGTTACCCAAATATAATGCAATTGTATCTAACTTGCCATTTGTTCCTTTTGAAATTATAACTGAAGATGAAAAAGAATATATTGCAAAAATGAATGAAAAAATTACTTCAAGTGGAGGAAGTGCTCTTGATGGGCGAGGGGATATATATTCTTATATTATATTTTCACTATGGAATATGCTAGATACTAATGGACGTTTAGGTGTAATTGTATCTAATTCCTGGTTAGCTACAGAGTGGGGTGAAAAACTTTTAGAAGAATTGCCATATTACTACAATATTTGTAATGTGATAATTAGCGGTTCTGGAAAATGGTTTGATAATGCTGATGTAGTTACAACGATTCTAATTCTTGAAAAAAAAGATTATGAAGTGCCTAATAAGGATTCTACGATTTGCTTTAGTGTAATTAATAAGTCTTTAAATGAATTTCATGGATCATCTGAACTAATGGATAAAGCTATTGATTCAATTATTTTATCAAATGAAACAGATGCGGATATCGTTCGAGTTAAAAAATATACCTTGGGGCAAGTGAAAAGGTTGTTGAATTTAGGCATATCGAAAAATGCGTTATTTAATAGTGTTGATTGGTTGGACGCAATTGGTGATAAGTTGGTGCCGATTTCTGACATATATAATGTATCTAGAGGAGAGAGACGTGGACAGAATGCTTTGTTTTATCCTGAAGCTGGTCATGGAATTGAAAATTGTTATATTAAACCTGTTCTGAAAAATCCTAAAAATTTAAAGGGATTAGTAGCGAAAACGGATATTGAAGCATTTTGCTGTAGTAATTCGACAGAGGATCTTATTACAAAAGGTCATAACGGAGCACTTAGATGGATTAGAAAATTTGAAAATGTAACAAATGGTACAGGAAAACTACTTCCACAAGTACTAAGCAGAGCAAATGGGTATTGGTATGAGATGGCTAATTCTGCTAAAGCTGATATGGTAACGATCTTGAACCCAAATGAAAGATTATTTGTTGCGAAATTTGATGAACCAACGTTTGTTGATCAGCGATTTACACGTATAAACAGAAAGAGTTTTGACACAGATGTTGAATTAGGGCATGCTTTACTAAATTCGATTCTTGGGATGTTTTACATAGAAGCAATTGGATTTGGAAGAGGTTTAGGTGTACTTGATACAAGTAGTACAAACTTCAAAAAGATTTTTATGTTAAATCCTAAGCTAATCGATAGTAAGCAAAGGGAAGCGATTATCAACTCATTTAAACATTTGATAGAGCGCCAAGTAAAAAATACAATGCAAGAAATTGAACAACTAGATAGGGTAAAATTTGATAAAATTATACTGGAATCTTACGGTATTTTAGAATATTATGAAGCAATAAAGCAGTCCTTAGTTTCTATGCAAAAAACAAGATTGTCAGTTAAAAGGAATTAGTTTCGGGCATGGGGAAGTGTTTAAGTTCTTTATAGTTAGAAAAAGATTAATGAAAGTTTTAAAACTTCAATTTCTAATTACTATTATTTTTCATCATAATTGAATATACTATTTCCCTGTCCCTCAAATAAAAAGTTCTTGCATTAGAATGAGAATATATATATTGCAACTTCTTGAATTGAGAGAGATTAAATCTTAGTGAACGTATATTCATAAAGCAGGAGTGGATATATAAGAATGGTATAAAAAGAAGCGTTACCCAAAAGAGTAGTACGAAATTAATTAATATCATGAATTTCTAGAAAATTAATTTTTAATAAATATTTATGGCAACGCAAAGAGTCGTAATGGAGGCAATTATGTATTTAAAGAAAATAGAAATCAATCGTTTTAGAAATTTTAACAGAACAGAAATAGAATTTCAAGATGGAATTAATATAATAATCGGTCCCAACAATTCTGGTAAAAGTAATTTACTGAAAGTAATTAATCTTTTAGATAACATTGGAGAGAACACGAGTAGCATACATAATTTTAATAAAAACGACATTGTACAAAATTTTAAAAAATATAAAGAAATGCCACCTAAAATTGAAATTATATATTATATAGAACATCAAATGAACCTTGATATATTTGATGATGGTATTCTAAGATTTAAGAATTTTATTATTTATAATACAGATGGAAAGGTTGTATCAGATTCAGATGGCGAATATACAATCAATGCTGCAATTAAGTTGAATTTTGAATTTGATAATAAATTTTTAAATGATTATAAAAGTATAATGAAAAATGTTGTAGATTTAAAATCATTTTTCACATCATTAGAAAAGATGCTCTCTTATTACTCGTGGAATTATTATAACACTACTTCTAATAATAGCGTTAAGAAAAATGAAGTTCAAAATATATTTAATATAGATTTTGTACCAGCAGATAGAAAAACTAATGAGACTTTACCACTAACAAAAGAATACGTAAAAAATAAACTAAATGATTTTGAACATAGAATTGATTTAAGAAACGATATTTCTGATAAGATAAATACTGATTTATGCAATATAACTAATGAAATTAAAGCTATCATAGAAAAAGATGAAGATTCTATTGGTATTAAAAACGGTAATAATGTGATTATTCCAAGTTTTACATATGACTCTCCATTCGAAAATTATTTTGATTTTGCTCTTAAAGATGTAGACTTAAGCTATGATATTCCAATGGATAATAATGGATTGGGATACAACAACTTAATTCAAATTTATGGTATTATAAAATTCAAAATAGACAACGCTTACAATATTTTATTAATAGAAGAACCAGAAGCTCACTTACACCCTGCAATGCAATATAAATTATTTCAATACCTTAAAAAATTAAAAAAGAAAGATGCATACAATGAGGGCGAAAGTATAATAAAAAATCAAATATTTATTACTACACATTCGCCAAATGTAACGGCATCTGCTGATTTAGATGATATGATAAGTTTGTTTTATTATAGGTGTCCAGAATTACATTTGTATGAGGCGGAAGCTGTAAATTTAAAAAATAAATTTGTAAATTTGAAAAATAAAAAAATGCATGAGGGTTTGCAAAAGTCAAAACAACATTTAACTAAATTTTTAGATGTAACAAGGAGTGACCTACTATTTACACAAAAGACCATTTTGGTAGAGGGCTTAGCAGAAAAATTACTTATGCCTGAATTTGCTAAAAAATGTGGATTGGAATATGAGTTGGAGTACAATCATATTTCAATTATTGAAGTTGGGGGTATAACTTTTAATAATTTTATTCCCTTGTTTTTAGAGACAAAAAACAAATTGCTATATTTTCAAGATTGCGATTACAAATACTATGCAAATACCGATAGTGGGGTGGCATTAAAAGATATTTGTTCATACGAAACACACTTGAAAAAAAATGCTTTTGACAAAAAATATAAAAAAAATAAAAACATTAAATTGTTTACGCAGCAGCATTATGGCTCAACTTTTGAAAATGAATTATTCTTAGACAATTACGATAATAAAGCTGTAATTATAGCTTTGTTTAATATTGTTTCACCTGGAAAGTTAGGGACATTCATCTCAAAGCATAAATTTGCAATTATAGGATGCAATGATAATCTTAAAAAATTAGGAAATAAAAATACAGAAGAAAAAATCAAGGAGTTCATAATACCATATATAAAAAAATATGAAGAGTGTACAGATTCTACTGATAAAGAGTTAATAGAAAAATTATTTTTTGCCAATCTATTTTTATCTTATGCTAAAAATTCTAAGGGTGATTTAGCATTAGAAATCTTAACTAGTGGTCTGATTGAAAAAATTGTAGTTCCGACTTATATTAGGAGGGGATTAGAATGGCTGAAGGCATAAAGAAAATTCAATCTGATGAAGATTTGAAAATTTATAATGACAGTAATCATTTTAGAGTGTTTGCAGGTCCTGGAGCTGGAAAGACCCATCTTATAATTGAAAATATAAAGGCGATTGTTAATAATAGTTCAAAAATGAAGGGCAGCAATACTAAGAAAATTCTTTGTATAACATACACTAATGCTGCAGCTGATGAAATAAGAAATCGCTTAGGATCATATAGTAAGAATGTTTTTGTTTCTACCATACATTCGTTTATCAATGAGTACATTCTATCGCCAAACCAGCTACAGCTCAAAATATTAATTAAAAAAAATTATGGAATATTAATTGATAAAAACGTAAAGGTTATCTCTCAACAGGAAGGATTTACTACATTAAGTGGACATTCTAAAGCAGATGTCTATGAATTCATTGATGAAAAGTACCCGGAAATTGGTAGAGAAAATTACGATAACATTTCAAGAAATAAGATGACGAACTTAACGATAAATATTAATCCAATAAATCAAGTTAATTCAACTGGAAATGAAAAAGCTTTATTCAATTTTGAACGAATTAAAGTGCAGTCCAATGTAGCTTTAGCAATAAAAGACTTTACATGGTCAATTGCTGGAAGGTTGACATTTGATGAAACATTATTTTTCGGACTGAAACTATTAAAGGAATATGAGTTGATTACTCATATGATTAGGGTTGAATTCCCATATATTTTTGTGGATGAATATCAGGACACCAATCCAATACAAAATTTAATACTACGAACTGTCACTGCGAAAGGTTGTATAATGATAGCTATAGGAGATATTGCTCAGTCTATATATTCTTTTCAAGGAGCATCATATTATGATTTTGAAAATTTCAGACTTGATTCTTTACTAAGTATTTGTAATTGTGTTATAGAAGGCAATCGTAGAAGCACAGAGAATATTATTGAATTCCTGAATTTTATTAGAAAAGGTGACAAAATACTTAATTTTCAATATTGTGCTATGAATAAAGACAGCAATGATAAGGTAACTTTTATTATACAAAAAGACAGAACACAATCATTAAGTAATTTAAACGTTGTATCATTGGATAATGAAACTTATGTGCTTTGTAGGCGCTGGACAGAGGCTTTCTCATATATTGATGATTTGGAAGATGGGCAAAGAAAATTACTTGAGAATATAAGTAATACATATACATATCAGCTAAATAGAGATATGTTTACAGAGGTTGAAGCACGACAAGAAGCTTGGATTGATTCTTCGGTATCCATAGCTGAATTGGAAGAAGCTATAAAACAAAAGTGCATTCCTACTGCGTTAATAATTTTAAGCAAATATTTAGACATTGGGGAATTATTGAATGGTCTTACTAAAGAAAATGCAATAAAAGTTAATCAGGTAATTTCATTCTGGGAAAATACGTTTTCAGCTGTTAATAATAACGCATTACTCCCAACGTTAGTTGCTGAAATCAATGAAAAAATGAGAAAACTTGAAATACCAATTCTTGATACTTTCCCATATCCGGAAAAAGGGAGCGAAGAGTATTTTGAAGCTGTATACAAGCATATTGATAAATTAACGTACAAGACTGCACGAAAGATGGCGAAAGAAATATTTATAAAAGATAGCAAGTATATGACTATTCACAGAGCAAAAGGTAAAGAGTTTAAAAAGGTTATTGTTAATGGAGTTCCATTTAAAAAAGAATCGGATATTTTTAATGTTAACAACGAAATTCTCGATCCGCAAATTCTATCTAATACAACTGATGAAAATTCTACAGTACGAGAAGAATTTATGCGTATTCTATATGTCGGTTTCAGTCGAGCAATAAATAAGTTATATATACATTTGTACGGAGATGTAACTTTACAGGGAGCAATTGATGATGTACTAAAAGCTTATTATGGTGAAAAAGTCAAAGATTTTTATGACTTCATTATTTGCTAAATTAAAATATACAGATATAACTAACTTAATATTATAAAAATTTCAATTTATCTGTTTATAGTCTTGAAAGCAAAAGCACCCTTGTTGAACTGCTCACTGTCAAATAGACAGAGAAAAAATATAAAATTTATGCTGCTAAGGTCTGGTTTCGATATTCTATCGGAGTAAGACCTTCTAGTTTTTTTGTAATCTTCTTGTATTATAAAAATTAATATATTTATCAATTATTGATTT
Organism: Sedimentibacter sp.; assembly: GCA_050173715.1. Lineage (GTDB taxonomy): Bacteria > Bacillota > Clostridia > Tissierellales > Sedimentibacteraceae > Sedimentibacter. The sequence continues at coordinate 179,260 of JBFXKO010000001.1, read as the reverse complement.
ACAATATAAATTGACCACTTAACCCATATAAGATAACATACTTTCGTAGACAAACGAAAGTTGGACAAAAGGAAGTGAAAGATTTGAATCAATGGACAGCCGCACAGGAACTCCATAAACGGAAGGTCCCGAAATTGAAGATTGCAAAGCAGCTTGGAATATATGAATTATATTTTGTCAGTAATAACAGATCTGGATTATATTAATAATCCGGAATTATTAGATGAATTGATGCCTTGGTAAAAAAATCTGCCAAGTTCTTGTATAAACAGTCCTGAAACTGAAGAATAAATAGTTAAAGGTCTTTTGATGTCGCTATTATATCAAAGGACCTTTTAATCCGTAATACGCATTGTTATTGTGCGGTTACTAGTTTTCTGCTCTTTGTAAGAGAAAAAATCAAAAAATAAATACAAAAACAACAGGCATATACCTAATCTCATTTTCCTCAAAAAAATCAAACTTTCTTTTTTTTTATTTAATATTAGCTCGCTTATTTTCCCAATAATAATATTTTGTTCATATTTCCCTAACATTCTAAACATTTCTAATAAATCTGTTTCCCTTTCTGTCACTCAAATATGCCCCCAACTATTCAATGATATAAAAGTTATTGTCCAATATATGTGTTGTTCTAGCAAAATAAGATATAATTCACAAAACTAAATTATTTGTATTTGTTTTATTTATTTAATCTATCTATTAATTCTGCGTTCAGTAGTTCTTCAGATACTTCAAGATTATTATTATTTTCTTCAACAATCTTATTATAAATCATCTCAGATATTTTTCCAATTATGATATTTTTTTCATGATTATTTAAAAGTCTAAAATCTTCAAGTAATTCGACTTCTTCTTGAGTAAAATTTTGTTCATTACTATTACCTATTAAATTAGGATTATCTGTGCGTCCTGTTAAATAATCAAGCGATACATCAAAGTAATTAGCAAGTAATTTAGCTTTATCAAGTGTAGTTTTACTTCTACCTTTTTCTATATCATTAATTGCTTGCTTTGACAAACCTACAGCTTCACCTAACATTGCTTGACTAAGGTGGTTTGTTTTTCTTAATAATAAAATTCTTTCAGAAAAATAGTTACACAAATAAAACACCTCTTGACAGTATGTAATTTTCATACTATAATACAAGTATGGATAAACCATACTACAATAAAAGAAAGGGAGTAAGTATGAGTACCATAAGATTAAGGCAAGAACGAATCAATAAAGGTTGGACTCTTGAATATGTCGCAAATAAATTAAATGTCACAAAACAATCAATTTGCGACTGGGAGCATGGGAGACATATACCTACATATAAAGTTCTAAGCCAATTAGAAAACCTATTTAACCTTTCTCACAGGGACTTGCTGCAACAAGTCCCTGATGAAAACATTTTATCAAAATAAATGAATTTATACAACAGAAATTACCACAAAAAGTAAATTAGATTACTTTTGTTCCACTGGAACAGAAGTAAACGTATTTAATTTAGCTGCAATATATATAAAATATTTCCCCCGGTATTTTATAGCTAGACTATTGCAGTTAAGTTAAACCTTTTTTCTTTTCAGTAAGCAGAAAATGCATAAATGTATTTATAAGTAAAGAAGGTTGAGTAATAGTAGTACTTTGAAAATTAAGTATTTTCTAAAACAAGTTATTACAAAATATATTCACATCATATTAGGAAATCTTTTTATATAGGTTAAAGTATTTTAAGTACATTACCCGGCAGCCTGAAAAGGAAAGCGACAGGAACTGACACGCCATGAAAATATGATTAAAAGTATTGTAGCGATAATGTCAGCAAAATTCAAAATTAACTGATGGTAAGGTTAATTCGTGATGATCTATCGGGGAAAATAATGATACTTCTCATGTTTGGAGCTGAATTCACAAACAGAGCCTGTCAGACACGAAACAGTACAGGATAAACAACTCTGGCTTTGATTAGCCGGCAGATGCTTCTATGACACTTATTTTACCATAAGTGGCTTAAAATATTAGTATTAATTACAGGGTTTTGTTTTGATTTCTTATCAAATTGTAATCGTGTAATTAATAAAAATAGTAGGAATATAATTAATAACAGAATATATAACAGGAGGAGAAAAGTGTTTAAAATATGTTGTTCTATGGATATGTTAGAAAAACTAAAGAGTTACACTGCTAAGCATAGGTTGGATGATGATGCTGATAAGAATGTTTTAATATGTACCAAGGTTGCATTGAATTTATCAAATAGAATAATGGGTTATGAAGAGAATAAGGAATTTTCTAATGAAGAAATAGATAAAATTGAACAAGCATTAAACGAAGACAGGCATAAGACGAAAATATATAGAACAAAAGATGGAAAACATTATGCATTGGAGCCAATACTTAATGATGGTAGATACTGTAATGAAAAAGAATGTGATGTTGCCGGAATATATTCTATTCCGAAAGAATATAAGATGTTTATTTCCGGTGGAAGACTGTGTTTTGAAGATGAAATTAGTCTGATAAACAATAACGGTGAACCGGCAATAGGTATATATAAATACAAATCTACTGAAAGTGGATTTAAATTTAAATTATCAGATAAAATCGAATTAATGAAGGTACAGTCAGATGCAGTAAAATATAAAAAAACCATGAAAGATATTGAAAAGAACTTAAATGAGACTAAAGAAAATGATAGAGATACGCAGGTTAAAGATAAAGAGCAAATAAACAAGATATATGAATTGTGTCAAGAAATAATTCATCTTAACAATATGTATGAAAATAGTGGAGTAAAGTATTATTTTGACTATGATGGAACGATAGAACTTTTGGATAAAACAAAAGAGAAAATAGAGTCCTCTTTGAGGTGTTTGCGTCCAGGTAATCTACCTGATGATATAGTATGGTGTGAAAATGTTGATCTTGATTATAGTTTTGATCCATTTGTATATGATGGTTCCATGAACATAAAAGATTTTAAAAAGGTACAAGCAGCATCACTCAAGGATTTGGGAGAGAGTTCTAAAATTAATGTTAAAAATTATAGTAGTAAAAGTCCAAATAATAGAGATTTTGAAAGGTAAATAGAAAGTAGCACACTCTATAAATTATTTTATAATAGTGTGCTTTTAATTTTACTTATGTTCCAATGGAACATATATAAAATTAAACTACATCATAAGATAAAAGGGGAGAAAAGAGATGAATATAGAATATAATTTTTCTTCAATATGTGATGACTTAATAAGTAAAAAAGTTATATCTACAGAAAGTTTAGGTGTTTTTAAATTTGGAAAATGTGTACTTATTGAAACTTTTACAGGAAAGGTATATTCATATCATGTTGTAAATTATGAAACTTTAAAAATCAAGCATTTATTTCACAGTAAAAATAAAATCAAAAAGGAAAAATATATTGAAATAAGTAATAAAATAAAAAAATTAGATTTATATGATATAGACATGCCTTTTGAAAATGATGATAAGATTGATGTTGTTTTCAACAGCCTTTTAACTCAATATGGTTATTGCATAAGGGATGAACAGATTGAGTTGGCAAAAGAAATACTTGAAGGCTTTAGAAATATGAAAGTTTCTTTATGCGAAGCAGGAGTTGGTATAGGTAAAACTTATGCATATATTGTTGCGGCCATATTAGATAAGATGAAGTATAACAAGAGCCTTGTAAGGCAGGAATATAAATTTGATAAAAATTTTGGAAGTGAAACAAATATGCCTATTATTATAGCGACAAGTTCTATTGAGTTGCAGCGTGCAATTCATGAAGATTATATTCCAGAACTATCTCGCATACTGAAGGAGAATAAGGTTATAAAAAAACCTATTTCTTCCGTTATAAGAAAGGGTAAAGAACATTATATATGTGACATAAGGCTTAAAAAGTATATTAGAACTATAAAAAACAATACTGAATTACTTGATGAAATTAAAAAATTGAATAAGTGTAATATTGATTTAGATTATTTGGATATAGATAATTCAATAAAAAACAAAATTAATGTTACACAAGGATGTAACAGAAATTGTCCTGAATCAAAGAATTGCAGATATATGAAAATATTAAAACAGTCTATGTCACCTGAATATGACATACAAATTTGCAATCATAATTATTTTGTGGCAGATGCAATTCATAGGAAAAAAGGATTCTTGCCGTTATTACCTAATTATAGAACATTAGTAATTGATGAAGCTCACAAGCTGGGTGATACGTTCCGTGAAATGTATTCTACAAACATTGAAAAAAAAGAAATTATAGAGTTAAGTAAGTTGATCAGGAATAAGGACAAGGAAAGATCATTGGATAAAGTAATTAATACTCTTGAAGATTATAATGAAAAATTCTTTAAATTATTAATTAATCAAATTGACAAGTCATCCCTGGAACAGGATAATAATAGATTTGAAATTCATTTAAAGTCTATGGAAGTTACTTGTATTAATAAAATAATTAAGTACATTGATATTTTAGCTAATTCGAAATTAATTGTTGAAATGAATTTATTACGAGATTTAAGTAACTTGAAACAACGTTTTGAATTGTATCTTAGAAGTTTCAAAATAATTTACTGGTTTGAATATAGTAACTGTAAAATTTCTTCTATACCTAGAGACTTAAATAAAGTTGTTTTTGAAGACATATGGAACAAGAAAATACCGATGGTTTTAACTTCTGGAACTTTATCTAGTAATGGCTCTTTTGATTATATAAAGAAGGAGCTTGGATTGAATATGATTGCAGAAAGCAAAGTAAGGGAAATAAAAAAATTATCGCCTTTTGATTATAAAAATAATGGAATATTATATATTCCTAATAAAATGCCTTTCCCTGACAAAAATAATTTAGAATATATAGAAATGCTATCTGAAGAAATTGAAAAATTAATTAACGCATCTAGTGGACATGCAGTGGTTTTATTTACATCATATAAAACTTTAAGCTATGTTAAAAATATTTTATCAAATAAAATAAAGTATCCTATTATATCAATGCAAAGAAATTCAAAGATGGATATTAAAAAATTTAGAGAAAGTAAAAATGCTATATTATTGGCTACAGGAAGTTGTTGGGAGGGTATTGATTTTAAGGGAGATATTTTATCCCTGCTAATTGTAGCTAAGCTTCCATTTGATGTACCTGATCCAATTGATAAATACAATAGCTCATTATTTCCTGAATTTGAAGAATACAAGGAAGAGGTAATAATACCTAAAATGCTTATTAAATTAAAGCAAGGCGTAGGTAGGCTTATAAGAACTGAAACAGATACAGGTGTTGTGGCTATATTGGATTCAAGAGTAGGAACACATGGTAATTATAGAAATAAAGTCTTTGATGCCTTACCAGATTACAATTTAACCTCTGACATAACCCAGGTTAGGGATTTTATATATGATAAAAAAGATAAAGAATATTATTCTTGTTCATAATCTTGTAATACCTGACTGCAATGTAGCTAAAAATGACTATATGAAATGGTGTATGGTTTTAATAAAGAGTGGTAAGTTAAATATATTTGTTCGAGAGTAAAGAAGCACACACAATGTACAAGCTAAGTGTGTTTTTTGTTGAAATTTTAAGTTATAATTGTTTTTTTATAAGAATAATATATTAAATAAAGGGGTGATAATATGGGTTTTAATAAACCAGAAATAGCTTGTAAAAATATATTTAAAAATTGTGACGAATTGCTGATGAAAAAAGAATTCAATCAGAAATTGATTGAACTTATAAACCAGATTGAGAATGATAAAAACAAAACGACCATAGTATACAAAAGTGATTTACAGATCATATCTCATGATATATAATACTGTCATGTAATTATGATTTGTTTTATCTCTTGCAAAATACTTTGCAAAGGGGATAGAATATATGAATAGCAAAGAAAACGGTAAAAAATTTAAGGTTTCAATTTATGTTCGCTTGTCGGATGAAGATAGAGATAAAAAACTAAAAACAGATGACAGTGAAAGTATCCAAAATCAGAAATCAATGCTTATTCAATATGCTATTGAACAAAATTGGGAGATTTATAACATTTATAGTGATGATGACTATACTGGTGCAGACAGAAATAGACCTGAATTTAACAAGCTTCTTGCAGATGCCGAAGAGCATAAGTTTGATATTATATTATGCAAAACTCAATCAAGATTCACGAGGGAACTTGAACTTGTAGAAAAATATATACATGGTCTGTTTCCAATTTGGCACATACGCTTTATAAGTATTGTTGATAATGCAGATACTGCAAATAAGGGTAACAAAAAATCTCGTCAAATTAATGGGCTTGTAAATGAATGGTATTTGGAAGACATGTCTGAAAATATCAAAAGTGTATTGACAAACAAAAGGCAAAATGGATATCATATAGGTTCGTTTGCACTATATGGGTATAAAAAAGATCCCAATCAAAAGGGACATTTAATTATTGACGAAGAGGCAGCTGAAGTAGTCAGAGAAGTATTTACCCTGTTTTCTCAGGGGCATGGAAAAACTAGTATTGCCCGAATGCTGAATGACAGAGGAATACCCAATCCGACTGAATATAAAAGACTAAAAGGGCTGCGATATAAACAACCTAAAAACAGCACCTTGTGGAAATATTTTGCTATATCTGATATGTTAATAAATGAAACATATATTGGAAACATGGTTCAAGGCAAATATGGAAGTATCTCATATAAAAGCAAGATAAATAAACCAAGACCAAAAGAGGAATGGTATATTGTAGAAGGAACTCACGAACCGATTATTGAACGCAATCTTTGGAATAGAGTACAAGACTTAATCAAACAAAAATCTAAACCATTTAAAATTGGTAAGATTGGTTTGTTTGCAAAAAAAGCTCGTTGCATGAATTGTGGTTATACATTACGTTCGGTTAAAAATCATGGTTATTACTATTTGCAATGTGGAAATAAATATGTTTCTAAAGATTCATGCGTAGGGTCATTTATATCTGTAAAGAAGCTTGAAAAAACAGTTATAGCAGAACTGAATAAGCTAATACATGAATATCTTGATAAAGATGAAGTTGAAAGAAAAATAGAATTAAACAATAATTTAAACAGCAAAATTGCTAAACTGGAAAAAGATATTGCAGTGTATGAGAGAAAAATAGGAGAATATTCTATAGGAATACAGCAGCTTTATTTGGATAAAGTTAAAGGTATAATATCTGAAAATCAATTCGTAGAATTTTCAAAAAATTTTACATACGAAAAAGAAAGATTTGAATTATTGATAGTTGAAAATAAAAATGAGATTTCGGATACTGAAAAGAAAATGCAGATAGGTGATAATCGCCGACAGATAATAGAACAATATACAAATATAGATGCACTAGATAGAGAAACAGTCGAAAAATTAATTGATTATGTTTTAGTTGGCAAACGCGATGAACAAACAAAAGAAGTACCAGTTGAAATACATTGGAATTTTTAAGGTTCTTTGTTGTTTCTGGTATGGCGAAGAACCTTTATTTTTTAAGGTTCCGTATAAGTGGTGTAATGTTGTATTTATGGAATCGCAGCATCTGCAGCCATGTCATTGTATAAATCTGCTACAGGATCTCCTTTTGCCTGAGTGTATTTTGCTGACCAAGGCACACCATCTGAATCAAGCAAAAATGGACAAGATTCATGATTTGCATAGTAGCCTCCCATGCCTGCTGCAACCAATTCATCTCGGGTAGCTCCTTGAATTAACTTTTTAAATAAGGTAGCAACCATTTCCATGTGCCCAAGTTCTTCAGTTCCTATATCCGTAAGCAATCCCTTAGTTTCATTCAATGGCATGCTGAATCTTTGAGTCAGGTAATTCATGCTTGCACTTGCTTCACCATCAGCTCCGCCGTATTGGTTTAATACAGATTTGGCCATTCTTACGTCCTTATTAGAAACTCTTACAGGGTACTGTAATTTTTTCTCATATATAAACATTCTATTTCCATCCTTTCTTAATTATTTTCATTATCTGTCCCATGGCCAAGGACCGTCTATATAGCGCCATGTGTCTCCTAATTCATGACCCATTATTGACATTATTCCAAATTGAGCTTCATAAGCATGTCTTAGCTGCATAAGCTGATCGGCTAACATTTTATGTCTGTAAAGAGCAACAGGATCGTTTGGATGAGTATCTAAATAAAGAGCCAGGTCATAAATTGCAAACTCTAACTTTTGTATGTCCAACAGCATGGATTGCTCTTCATTTATAAGATTGTTGCTTCTGTTATAATTAATCATGACTGCACCCCTCTTTGAAAGAATTCTAAATATGGAGTAACTAATTCAGGAAAGATTGTTCCATAAACAAATGCTTCATTTATATTGTTATAGTACATTGGATTAGTCTGATAAGGTACATAGCCGTAACCAGGTTTTGGTTCCATAGGCATATAGGGAACCATTGGTACAAAATTATCTTTACTATTTATATGCAAAGTTTTCATTCCTTTCTTATAAATTAAACTAAAGAAATATCATTAGTTGTATTTATATTATTCGTGTATTGACAAATAGTGACAGCAATATTTGAAGGCTTTATTGTTATATAATATTAAAAAAAGTCCTGACTTTTTTGTCAGAACTTTCATAATGCGTAAATACAAATACATAGCTATCGTAACATAATGATAATGTTAAAATACTAACTCATATATGTTTAATTCACTGCTTTTTCTAAACTCGCCTACCTGTGGAACAATTGTTGTGAAATGTTTTGTCTTCATATGCAAATCTAATGCCTCTTGACTTTGCCATTCTTCAATCATTGTTAAAATTGAAGGATCCTTCTTATCTCTGAATAAATTATACGCTATACAACCATTTTCCTTTCTTGTTTCACTTACAAGCTCTTCATAAAGCTTAATAGCTTCTTCTGTTTTATCTTCATAAAATAATCCCTTTGCAACTACCTTTACCATATTAGCCTCCAAATAAAAATTTTAATTTTCAATATGATTAAAACCCAATAAGTGAATTTTTAATGGCCTGTCATTCTGAGCGTTAGCGAAGAATCTCATAATTTAAATGTTTAGGAGATTCTTCACTGCATTCAGAATGACATAAAGTACATTTTGGGAAATAATCACAATATAATTATATTATGTATAATGGGAATTTGCAAATAATACAAATTTTCACCTATTTCAAATATGCCATTGAATGTTTCTAATGTTCATATTGCAGCTTATATAGTTTGTAATATATTCCTCTTTTAGTCAGCAGCTCCTGATGGGTTCCTTCTTCTCTGATTTCCCCCTTATGCATTACAATAATCTTGCTGGAATTTTGTATTGTAGATAATCTGTGAGCCACAATCAGTGTTGTCCTGCCCTTCATAATTTTCTTCAAGGCGTCCTGAATCAATACTTCTGTCTCAGTATCAATGTTTGCGGTTGCTTCATCAAGTATCAGTATATCTGGTTTAAAGGCAAGAGTTCTTGCAAAGGAAATAAGCTGTCTTTGACCAGCAGAAAAGGCTGCTCCATTTTCTATAACATGCTCGTCATATTTTTTGTCAAGTTTGGAAATAAAGCTGTCAGCATTCACATATTTAGATGCTTCAATAATTTCTTCATCAGTTATATTTTCGTTTTGAAGTCTTATGTTGCTTTTAATGTCACCTGAAAACAAAAATACATCCTGAAGCATTTGACCTATGTTTCTTCTTAAGCTGGATATTTTAATATCTCGAATATTTATTTTGTCAATTAAAATATCTCCCTTTTGAATGTTGTAATATCTGCAGATTAAATTTTGTATGGTTGTTTTTCCAGCACCGGTTGCTCCTACAAATGCTGCGCTTTCTCCAGGATTAACCTTGAAGGAAACATCCTTTAAAATCCATTCATCTTCATTGTAAGCAAACCAAACATTTTTAAATTCAATGCTTCCCTTGAAGCTATCCATTTCAATTGCATTTTCGCTGTCCTTGATTTCCGGGTCCTCATCTAAAAGTCCAAATATTCTTTCTGAAGCTGCAGCAGCAGATTGAATTATGTTAAGCTGTTCAGCAAGCTCCTGTATCGGTTCGAAAAATTTGCTTATGTATCTTTGGAATACAACAATTGTTCCAATGGATATGGTGCCTTCAAAAACCATTTTTCCGCCAAACCACAAGAGTATGGAGGTGGCCGTTATATTCATAAGAAAGTTTGTAGGATTGTAAATGCTGAATGTAAAAAGTTGCTTAATATGCTCCTTTTTCAGTTTTTCATTTTCGTTTTTAAAATTATCAAAAATTTCATTTTCAACTGCAAATATTTGAACAATTTTCATGCCTGACACATGCTCAGATATAAATGCATTGATGGCTGAAATTTTGTTTCTTATTTCTCTGTGAATTTTCATGGATACACTTTTAAAGGTGAAGGTAAAAAGCGCTATAAAGGGTATTACAATGAATGTTAGCAGCGATAGTTTTAAATTATAAGTAATCATTGTTATTATAATTCCAACCAGAACAAAACAGCTTTTCAGAACATTTACAATAACTGAGGTATACATTTCATTGAGTGCTTCGGTGTCGCTGGTAACCCGTGTAACCAATCTGCCAATAGGGTTATTTGTGAAAAAGTTTAGTGAAAGCTCATTTAAGTGAGAAAAAACTTCATTTCGTATGTTATAAATGATTTTTTGACCTGTTCTAGCTAATATTAATGCTTGTATATAGTTTAAAACAAACACAGCTATTACCGATATAAAATAAATTATACCAATGTTAATCACACCATTAATATCATTTTGTTTATCTAAAGCTAAAACCTCCTGTCTGCCAGAGTAACGGGACAGAAATTTATCTACGGCATCACCTAAAAGCACCGGTTGATACAACTCAATAGCCACTATTACCAATATAATTGCTACAGCTAATATGAATTGCCATATGTACGGTCTTGCATATTTCAACAGCCTCTTATATAGGCTTTTATTTATTTTAGTAGATGTATTTTTCATAAAAACCTCTATTCCTGCTCTTCAAGCATTTTTTCCAAAAGCTGTTTTTCATAAATAGAATGATATAGACCTTTGTTGTTTAAAAGCTCATCATGAGTTCCTTTTTCTACAATTCTTCCTTCATCCAACACAATAATCAAATCTGAATGCTGAATGGTTGAAATTCTGTGGGCTATAATTATGTTGGTCTTTCCTTTTCTTGTTTCATTTAAGTGATTTAATATTTTTTCTTCAGTATCAGTATCAACAGCTGACACTGAATCATCAAGAATGAGAATTTCGGGATCCTTTATGAGTGCTCTTGCAATTGATATACGTTGTTTCTGTCCTCCTGACAAAGAAACGCCTCTTTCACCAATAACTGTGCTATAGCCTTCCTTAAAATCATTAATGTTGTCATGAACAACTGCTGCCTTTGCAGCTTCCATGATTTTATCCATTGAGCCGCTTCTCAAGCCGAAATCTATATTATTTGCTATTGTATCCGAAAATAAGAAATTGTCCTGAGGTACATAACCGATATTTTTCCTAAGCACACGTAGAGGTATTTTTAATATGTCTGTATCATCAATAAATATTGTATTATCATCAGGATCAAAAACTCTTAAGAACAAATTGACGAGAGTTGTTTTGCCACTTCCTGTTCTTCCTATTATCCCAAGTGTTTGTCCATTTTTTATTTCAAAATTAATGTCTTGAAGAACTAATTTCTGTGTATCGGGATACTTGTAGTTTAAATTTTTAACCCTAATGCTGCCAGCAATATTTTTTATTTCAACAGTATTTTCATCATCCTTTATTTCAGCGGGAACATTTAATATATTTTCGATTCTTTCCAAGGATGCTGCTCCCATTGTAAAAATGTTGATCATTATGCCTATAGCCATCATAGGCCAAACCAGCATGCCTAAGTAAGCAACGAATGCAGTGAAATCTCCCAATGTTATTTGTCCCAATATGGTTATATAACCACCATAGCCTATGGCTATTGCCAATGATAAACCTGATACCATGAGCATGAATGGATGCATAATTGTTTGAAGCTTTAAAAGTCTCATGTTTTTATCATAAGTATTTTTGTTAGCCTTTTCAAAGCTGGCAATAATTTTAGATTCCTGCACAAAGGACTTTATCACCTTTATGCCTGATAAATTTTCCTGTACGAAGTTTGACAAATCAGCAAAGGATTGTTGTTTGTCAGAAAAGCGGCTGAACATTTCTCTGCCCATAAATCTTGCAGATACAGCTATTAACAATAAAGGAACAACAGCTGCAACAGTAAGCAGGGGGTCTATTTCAACTACCATATTAAACAATGTGAGTGTACCCAGTGCAATTACGTCAAATAATGTCAATATTCCTTGTGCTAATGCCATGCGAACAGCATCCAAATCGTTGGTCATGTATGCCATAATTTCACCAGGTGTATGGTTTTGATAATATTTAGCCGACATTTTTTCCAGATGTTTAAACATATCATTTCTGATATCCCGCTCTATGCTTCGTGACGTTCCAAATATGAAAAACCTCCACAATATTCTTCCTGCGTACATAACACCTGCAATTGCAAAAAGTACTATTATTGAAGATTTAATTTCCTCCATTGCAATATTTTTAAGCTCTATTCCATCAATGGCATTGCCCACAATTATTGGAACTCTTGTTTGAGCTATATCAACAATTATTAAAGCAATAACGCCAAGTATATAATTTAAAAGGTACTTCTTAAAGAATTTTCTTATGTACTTGCTTTTCATAAATCCGGAAGGTTTATTAGCATTGCTTTCATTAATCATGTTTTTTCTCCTATGTGCTTGTCTATTCTATTATACTATTTTTTACTATATTTCCAAGCAATTTATTAATGATATGCTATAAATTTCAAAAGCTAAAATTACTATTACATAAGAATAAATTTATTGACAATGTATTTATTTTGTGATAACATAATTTTCACTGATAATCAAATACTTTGGAAGCTTAGCTCAGTTGGGAGAGCATCTGCCTTACAAGCAGAGGGTCATAGGTTCGAGCCCTATAGTTTCCATCAAATATGCGGCATGACCGCAATGAACGATGAACATGGAACAGTGAACAATTAACAGTGTGAGAATCTTCTAATGAAGTGCCGCATATTTGTATTATTCATTGTTTAATGTTCATTTTTCATTGTTCAATAAGTTATTTCTAAATAAAATAGGATTTATAAATATTAGAGCTCCCTGCATCAACCAAGAACTGTTTCTTAATTTTCGAATTCTTATAAACAGTGTTTATTCACTTTTTCACAGACAATGACACATAATCTCACGATTTTCAAATAAGAATTAAATTATTAGAGCATAAATATAATATTTTTTGAAAATTTTTAAAAAATATATTGACAAACCAAAAAACATATCATATAATTGGATAAAAATAATTTATTATGTATAATTTAATGATTGGAACAGTAAATTAAATTTAGCTACAGCGAGCTGGTACAGAGTGTGAGGTCAGCAGTGATATTTAATCGAAAAGAATCCATGAAAAGATTCTCAGAATTAGTAGTATGAGAATACGGTTAAATACCGTTATAATGAAAGAGATAGCTATCTGCTTACAAAAAGAGTGGTACCGCGGTGCAAACCGCCTCTTTATAAGCGGATATTTTTGTTTTATCAGCTTTAACTTTCATTAAATTAACAACCAACAAATGAATAATTATACGTTTATCAATCGTTAAGTACTAATAAATAAATTCGGAGGTTTGGAAATGGAAAAAGAAAAAGTAGTATTAGCATATTCAGGTGGATTGGATACATCAATTATTATTCCTTGGTTAAAGGATAATTACAATGATTTAGATATCATTGCCTGCTGCGTTAACGTTGGTCAGGAAGATGATATGGATTTCGTAAAGAACAAGGCTTTATCATCAGGAGCTAGTAAGGTTTATATTGAAAATGTGGTTAATGAATTTGTTGAAGAGTATGTTTACAAAGGAATAAAAGCAAATGCGGTATATGAAGGAAAATATCTTTTAGGTACTGCTTATGCAAGACCATTGATTGCAAAGAAATTAGTTGAAACAGCACACAGAGAAGGTGCAAAATACATTGCCCACGGCTGTACAGGAAAAGGAAATGACCAGGTTCGTCTTGAAACTGCCATAGCAGCATTAGATCCTTCAATTCAAATAATTGCACCATGGCGTATATGGGATATAACTTCAAGAGAAGAAGCAATAGATTATGCACAGTCAAAGAATGTTGACCTTCACGGAATTACAAAAGAAAAAATTTATTCAAGGGATCAAAATATATTGCACATTAGCCATGAAGGTGGTATGCTTGAAAACCCAGCAAATGAACCTGATTTTGATGAAATTCTTGTTATGACAAACACAGTTGAAAAAACTCCTGATGTTGCAGAATATGTAGAAATAGAATTCAAAGAAGGTATTCCTGTTAAGCTAAACGGAAAGAAATTAAACGGCGAAGAAATGCTGAGCGCATTGAACAAGATAGGCGGAACACATGGAATCGGTGTAATAGATTTGCTTGAAAACAGACTTGTAGGAATGAAATCAAGAGGAATTTATGAAACTCCAGGTGGAACTCTACTTCTAGAAGCTCACAAATATCTTGAAAGCTTCGTACTAGAAAAAGAAACTGCACACTTCAAGGACATGATAAGTCAAAAATATGCAGAACTTGTATATAACGCAATGTGGTTTTCTGGCCTTAAAAATGCATTTGATGCATTTATTGATTCTTCACAGAAAAATGTAACAGGAACTGTTAAGCTTAAATTATTTAAAGGCAATGTTAAATTTGCAGGAATGGCATCTGATCATGCATTGTACAATGAATCAATTTCCTCATTCTCAACAGGTGATTTGTATGACCAAAAGGATGCAACAGGGTTTATCCATCTGTACAGTCTGCCATATAAGATTCAGGCTTTAAATGAATTAAACCACAAAAAGAGTGTTTCTGAGGTAACTTATAGCTTTAAGGAATAATTAAGTTATCAGCGAAGGAATTTATAAATTTAATATTCAGAATTTAAGAGAGAGAAATCTCTCTTTTTTTGATTGTATTTTTATTAATCCATGGTATACTATACTAACTGAAAGAAGGTGATTTATTGGAGAAGAAAAATAACAACATATCAATCAGCGCTATGACTGAGGGAAGCCCTCTTAAGATAATACTTACTTTTGCATTTCCTATGCTTATAGGGAATGTTTTTCAGCAATTATACAATATGGTTGACAGCATAGTGGTGGGTAATTATGTGGGTAAATTAGCATTGGCTGCTGTAGGAACCGGCTTTCCTATAATTTTTATGATGGCTGCTATGTTTATTGGCTTAGGATTAGGAGCTACGATTCTTATTTCTCAATATATAGGAGCCGGTGATATGGAAAATGTACAAAAAACAGCAGAAACTATTTATACTGCAATGATAGTGGGCTCCATACCCATTTCTGTAATTGGGATTTTTTTGTCCGAACCCATATTAGTATTGATTAACACACCAGTTGATGCCCTTCCCATGGCAAAGACGTATATGATGATTATATTCAGCGGAATGCTGGGTGCATTTGGATTCAATGTAAATGCAGGAATACTGCAGGGCTTTGGTGACAGCAAGTCATCCCTTTTATTTCTTTCCATTGCAACAGTAATAAATATTGTTCTGGATTTATTGTTTGTAATTGTATTTCATTGGGATGTTGCAGGAGTTGCTATAGCCACAATAGTAGCGCAGGCTGCTTCATGGATATTTGGTATTATATATATGAGAAAAAAATATGAAATTTTGAGATTTCCAATTTTAAAATTTCATTTTGATCGAAATATTTTTAGAAAAATAGTTAAATTAGGATTGCCTACTGGGATTCAGCAAACTTTGTTTTCAATAGGCATCATGAGTCTTCAATCGCTGGTAAACAGCTATGGTTCAGATTTTATAGCAGGCTTCAATGCAGCAAACAAAATTGATACATTTGCATTTATGCCAATACAAAGCTTCAGCAACGCAGTCACCACATTTACAGGTCAAAACATTGGAGCTAAGCGCATGGACAGGGTTCATCAGGGAACGGTAACGGCAATAAGCCTTTCCGTTTTAGTATGCATTTTGTGCCTTGTGATTATTCCGCTGGGTCCATCAATATTGGGATTATTTAATTCAGACCCGGCAGTAATTGAAGCAGGAATGATATATTTGAATAATGTAATGCCCACCATTGGTCTTTTAGCGGTTGTGTTTACACTCAATGCAGTTATAAGGGGGGCGGGTGAATCGGTTGTTCCTATGATTGGTGCAATAATATCTCTGTGGCTGGGAAGAATTCCTGCGGCATATTTTATAGCTGGAACATTCGGGAAAGAATACATGTTTTTAAGCTATGCAGTGGGCTGGATATTATGGCTTTTCATATCAGGTCCTTACTACATGTCAGGAAAATGGAAATCAAAATCAGAAAAACTTCTTAATAACAACATAGTTATAGAATAAGTATTATAAAATCTCAACACAACTTCAGAGATTTTGTAAAAAATAAACACCGGCATGCCGGTGTTTTATAATCTTATTGGTTTATTTCAAATTATCTAAAACTCTTTTTATTTTAGCAGGCGCAATTCTGCAATTATCTTCAGAAACTGCACAAACTGCAAACCTCAAACCTTTCTTTAATGGAACTACGAATAGATTTTCCTTGATTAATTCATTGGAAATATCTTTAGCATTGCTGCAAGGAATACTTATGAAAAATCCGTCTCTGTAAGGTAATATTTCTAAACCGCATTCTTTTGAACCTTCAACAAATGCATCCGCACGTTTTCTTAACATGGTTCTGTAATGTTTTACTTCATCTTCGTATGCTTTCTTTTTTGCTGGATCCTTAGCAATATTAGTCATTACTGACATAGCACCTCTTGTTCCGTTTGACCAGTTGGCTCTGTTAGCATGCATGCATGTATAGTAAAATTCATTAGCTATTTCTTCAGTAGATGAAATACCAATAGCAGCACCAGATCTCATACCATACATTGTATAACCCTTTGACATGCTGTAAGCAACCATGATAAATATGTTTTCAGGAAGATTAGTAAATTTAGTGAAGAACTTTCTTCTTTCTTCACTTGCATAATCAATATAAGCCACATCCACCGCAAGTATAATTTTATTTTCAGGGTCTTTTGCATTTTCCTTGGCAATGTTTAAAACTTCATCCCACTCTTCATCAGATAGGCTGTATCCTGTAGGATTGTTTGCTGGTGTATTTAATATAGTGACAAGTCTTTTTTGTTTGTTAAGCAAAGCTTCAAATTTTTCCTTGAAGGAAGCTATGTTGAACTCGCCCTTATCATTGAACAATTCAAAATTTGTAACGGTTCTTCCAAATTCTTCTGAAATTGTTACATATGGAGCCCAGAACCAGTCACATACCAATATTGAGTCCCCAGGGTTCGTGTAGTTCCAAATGGCATGTCTTACTGCACCTGTTCCACCAGGTGTAGCAACTGCTCTTATGTAAGCTTGTGGCTTGTATTCTTTAAAACATGCGTCTTGAACAGCTTCCAGGAAATCCGCTTGACCTGCAACCTGAGCATATGCAGCTATAGCTGCATTTGGAAGAGATTTTAATTCACTGTATACTGAATCAAGACAGATTAGATTTCCGTCATCATCAACTAGTGCTCCAAGAGTTGAATCGATAACATTTTCCTTTCCATACTTGTCAATAGCATCTTTTGCTTTCGCCGCAAGACCGAAAATTGCATCGTTCTCAAGAGGCCACTTTGCATGTGACGCAACCATATTAAAACCCATAATATTATCACCTCGTTTTTTCTATAATATTAACATTATAAAAAATATTAGTCAATATCATTAATACATAAAAAACACAGCATTGGTAAAAATAAAATTTTTTATATAATATCCATTTATTAACAGTTTAAAAAAGTTTTTAAAAAAATATTGACAAGTTTAGACAAGCGGGTTATTATATAAAAGTTATTAACATGATATGATCCATTAGCTCAGCAGGCAGAGCACTTGACTTTTAATCAAGGTGTCCGGCGTTCGAATCGCCGATGGATCACCATTATAAACAACATTTGACGATCTTCGCGACGTTGGATGTTGCTTTTTTATGCTTTCAATACACATGTTAGATATGTATTCAAACAACGTATTTTAAATTTAAGAAATACTTTAGATCTTAAACAGATTTTTATAAATTTTTCATTTTAATTACAATTTTCTACAATATTTTCTTTTTTATAATTGTATATTTACTTGATTGAATAATTTAGAGAAGGTAAAGGGGAACAAATGATTAGGAGCGAAGAAATGCAAGAAATTGCAAGAGAAGAAGATTTAAATAGTTTTAGTAGCAATGAAGACTTGGAAGAATTGCAAAAAATGCTGGAAATGCAAAAAATGCAGGAAATTGCAAGGATACAAGGTGAAAAAATGGCAGCTTTAGGTCAATTGGCAGGGGGTATTGCACACGACTTCAACAATCAATTAATGAGTATCATAGGGAATGCCACTATGATACAAAGAACAAATGACTTAACTAAAATAAAGGAATATGCTGAAAGAATTATATATATTTCTCAAAGCACTGCTAATTTAACAAAAAAAATACTAATGTTTTCGAAAAATGAAAGCAGCAACAACAAACCAATAAGTTTAAAAAATGTAATGGACAATGCTTTTACAATGGTGGAATCCCTTCTGGACAAAAAAATTGAATTGATTTACAAGTATGGTGCTTCAAATAAAATGATATTGGGAGACGAAGCCCAAATGGAGAATTTAATAGTCAACATGATACTGAATTCCAGAGATGCCATGGAAAATACCAATGGAAGAATCGAATTGGGAGCAGTTGATACTGTTGTTTTTTCAGAAATGGTTCTAAGCCATGGTGAAACCCTGAAACCCGGGAATTATATCACCATATATGTTGAAGACAACGGCAGTGGCATAAGCGAAGACGTCTTGATGAAAATATTTGAACCGTATTTTACAACAAAGACAAAGTCAAAAGGAACAGGCCTTGGTCTTTCTGTTGTGTTTGGAACCGTTAAATCTCATTCAGGCTTCATTAATGTAAAAAGCAAGGTTGAAAGTGGCACGAGATTTGAAATATTTTTGCCTGTATACAACAAAAAACAATCAAGCAGCAAAAACAAAAAAGTGGAAATCAAAAGCAATCTTGTTTTGCTGGTTGATGATGATGAGAATGTGCTTAATGTGGAATCAGAGCTTATTGAGGACTTAGGTTATGATGTTGTTAAGTTCAGCAAGCCTGTGGAAGCACTTAAGTATTACAATGAAAACTTCAGCAAGTTAGCGTTTTCGGTAATAGATTTGTCAATGCCTGTAATGACAGGTAGACAACTGTATGAAGAAATGAAGAAAGCAAATAAAAATAATAAATCTATTTTTATTACCGGTTATGCCATGCAAGCTGATTATGAAGAGCTCATCAAACAAGATGAAGTAATCATTCAAAAGCCGTTCACATATGAGGATTTGTCAGTGCAGATAGCTAAAATTTATACTCAAGAATAAAATATCTAACTTTATAAATTTTATTTTCTTTCATAAAAAATAAAATTATCTTTGTTAACTTCGAATGTTAAGATATCTTAACAAAATTCCAGCCACTTTGTTTTGACAATTGATTAATATTTGATAGAATGTAAAATGAAAAACGAAGATTGTTGTTTTATTTTACAGGAGGAAAAAATGAATATAAATGAATTTAAGTACAATGAGCCTCAGCCATTTGGTCAATTGTCAATAATAGCTATGAAAGGCTGTGAAGAAATTGCAGCTAAAATCGATTATTATTTAAATGAGTGGAGAAAAGACGAAGATGGTGTTATTTATTCTGAGGGTTCATTTCCTATAAGAACATACTTAGTTGATGCTGTTTGTCCAAGATTTGGTTCAGGCGAAGCAAAAGGTGTGCTTAATGAAACTGTAAGAGGCCATGATGTATTTATAATATCTGATGTATTCAACTATGGTGTTACATTTAAGATGTACGGCATGGAGCATCCAATGAGTCCAGATGATCATTATCAAGATTTGAAAAGAATAATTGCTGCCATGAACGGCAAGGAAAAAAGAATAACTGTTATTATGCCTATGCTTTATGAGGGAAGACAGCATAAGAGAGCAACAAGGGAATCTCTTGATTGTGCCTTGGCTTTGCAGGAGTTAACATCAATGGGAGTTGAGAACATAATTTCCTTTGACATTCACGATCCAAGAGTTCAAAATGCTATTCCGCTACATGGATTTGAGGATTTCCACCCACATTATCAAATGATTAAATCATTTGTAAGAACAGAGACTGATGCAATAATAGACAGAAATCACATGATGGTTATTTCACCTGACGAAGGCGGAATGTCAAGATGTATTTATTATTCTTCAGTTATGGAATTAGACCTGGGAATGTTTTATAAGAGAAGAGATTATTCTGTAATTGTGAACGGAAAAAATCCTGTTGTAAGCCATGAATTTTTAGGAGACAATGTTGAAAACAAGGATGTTATAGTTGTGGATGACATGATTGCTTCCGGAGATTCAATGATTGATGTTGCTAAAAAATTAAAGGAAAGAAAAGCAAGAAATGTATATGTGTTTGCTTCATTCGGTTTGTTCACAGAGGGATTTGCTAAATTTGACAAGGCGTATGAGGACGGTATAATAAAGAGAATTTTCACAACAAACATGATTTACAGAAAGCCAGAGCTTTTAAAGAAGCCATGGTACACAGAAGTTGATATGTCAAAATATATTGCAAATATTATTGATACATTGAACTATGACAGATCCTTAAGCGAACTTTTGGATCCTGTTCAAAAAATTAAAAAGCTTCTTAAAAAATAAAATATGAATAATAAAAGTCATCAAGAGAATATTCCTCTCGAAATGACTTTTATTTTTATGATTATTTTATGGAATATCAAACTTTGCATTTTTGTGCGAATCATAAATATAGTAATCTAAAACAAAAAAATTGAAATTACATTAATTATATGTTATAATTTTTATCATTATAACTAAATGAGATCTTTTGCATAATTTGAATGAGAATTAGCAAAATAATACAGGTATATTATACAGGAGGATAAAAATGGGTTTCAGGATGGATATTGGAATCGACCTTGGCACGGCCAGCGTGCTGGTTTACATAAAGGGCAAGGGAATTGTAATTAATGAGCCTTCTGTTGTTGCAATTGATATAAATACTAATAAAATATTAGAGGTTGGAGAAGAAGCCAGAAAAATGCTTGGGCGTACACCAGGCAATATTGTTGCTATAAGACCTTTAAGAGATGGTGTTATATCAGATTTTGACATAACAGAAAAAATGCTTAAATATTTTATTAAAAAGGCAGTGGGTAATTCAATCATAAAACCAAGAGTCATAATTTGTGTGCCAAGCGGAGTAACCGAGGTTGAAAAAAGGGCAGTGCTTGAAGCAAGCATGAATGCTGGAGCAAAAAAGACATACTTGATTGAGGAACCTGTAGCCTCTGCCATTGGAGCAGGTCTTGACATAACTAAACCATCAGGTCATATGATAATTGACATGGGTGGCGGTACAACGGATATTGCAGTCATATCATTAGGCGGAATAGTTGTAAGCAGATCAATCAAAGTTGCCGGAGATAAGTGTGATGATGCAATTGTTAGATACGTAAGAAAAAAATACAATGTAATGATAGGCTTAAGAAGTGCAGAAGAGTTAAAAATAAGCATTGGAACAGCCTATCCTGCAGAAGAAGAGCAATACATGGAAGTGAGGGGAAGAAACCTGGTAACAGGACTTCCGGTAAATTTAACCATATCATCTTCAGATATGCTTGAAGCATTGGAGGAAACCATAACTACAATTGCAGATGCTGTTCATTCAGTTCTTGAAAAAACACCTCCTGAGCTTGCAGCAGATATAAGCGAAAAAGGCATTGTTATGACAGGCGGTGGCTGTTTGATACATGGTCTTGACAAGTTAATATCTAAAAGAACAGGCTTGGATGTAACAATTGCCGATGATGCTGTTTCATGTGTTGCCAAGGGAACAGGTCAATCACTTGAGCACATGGACGTATTAAAGGACTCTTTAATTACAGACAACATCAAGACTAATTATGGTGTTTCATAAAAATAGTATGAAAATATGGCGCAAGGAGCAAACAATTTGTTGCATTCCCTTGCGTCTTTAATGCATGCATTTTTAAAATCAGTATAGGGGTTAGATATGAAAATTAAAAAAGCAATAATTCCTGCAGCAGGACTTGGAACAAGATTTTTGCCAGCAACTAAATCAATACCAAAGGAAATGTTACCTATTGTTGACAAACCGACAATTCAGTATATTGTGGAGGAGGTTATTGCCTCCGGAATAGAAGATGTCTTAATTATTACAGGGAGAAACAAGGGCTCCATTGAAGAGCACTTTGACAGGGCTGTTGAGCTTGAAGATAACCTTGAAAAAAACCATAAGGAAGAGCTGTTAGAGGAAGTAAGGAAAATTTCAAAAATGATAAATATACACACTGTAAGACAAAAGGATCCACTTGGTCTTGGTCATGCAGTTTATTGCGCAAAGTCATTTGTTGGAAATGAACCTTTTGCTGTGCTTTTAGGTGATGATGTGGTTGATTCTCAAAAACCATGTTTAAAGCAAATGATTGAAGTATTTGAACAATATAATTCCACAATTCTTGGAGTGCAGCCCGTAGGGTGGGAAAATGTTAACAAATATGGCATAGTATCAGGAGAAAAATTAAGCGACACAATTTATTCAGTTAATGATTTAGTTGAAAAGCCTTCTGGAGACAAGGCGCCAACAAATATAGCAATACTTGGCAGATACATAATTACCCCAAAAATATTTGAAATACTAGAGAATACTAATAAAGGGGTTGGAGGCGAAATACAGCTTACAGATGGTTTAAAAGAATTATGTAATATTGAAAAAGTTTATGCCTATACATTCGAAGGCAGAAGATATGATGTAGGAAGCAAAATAGGATTCCTTGAAGCAACCGTTGATTATGCACTTAAAAGAGATGACTTAAGAGATGAGTTTAAAGCCTATTTACATAAATTGAAATTTTAGGGGGATATATGTTTAGGGAAAAGTATGATATGTGGATTGAAAGCCCATATGTAGATGAAGTTTTAAAGGAAGAATTAAAAAACATTGCAAAAGATGATGCAGAAATTGAAGACAGATTTTTTAAGGAATTAGAATTTGGTACTGGTGGAATGAGGGGGAAAATCGGCGCAGGTTCTAACCGCATGAATTTAGTGACAGTAGCAAAGGCAACACAAGGAATAGCTGATTATTTAAATGAACAATACAGCGATAAAATCAGCGTTGCTATTGCATACGATTCCAGAAATATGTCCAGAGAATTTTCTGAAAAGGCGGCAAGCGTATTTGCAGCAAACAATATAAATGTATACTTGTTTGAAAGTTTAAGACCTACACCCGAGCTTTCATTTACAGTAAGACATTTTAAATGCAAGGCAGGAGTTGTTATTACAGCCAGTCACAACCCTCCTGAATATAACGGTTACAAGGTTTATGACCAGTTTGGTGGACAGGTTGTTGAAGATGCAGATACAATTATAGGTAAAATCAACAAGGTTATGCTAAAGGACATTAAATATTCGAGCTTTGATGGAAATGAAAAAATTCATATAATAGGCGAGGATGTTGATGATATTTACATAAATAGGGTAAAAAAATTAAGCCTTAATGATGATGTGGACAAAAATATTAACATAGTCTACACACCTCTTCACGGCACTGGCAACAAGCTGGTAAGAAAAGCCCTGGATGAATTAGGCTATAAAAATATATTTGTTGTGAAGGAGCAGGAGAATCCGGATCCTCTGTTTTCAACAGTTAAATCTCCAAATCCTGAAGAAATAAGCTCATTTGAACTAGCTATAAAAAAATCTGAAGAGTTTAATGCAGAAATAATTATAGGAACAGACCCAGACTGTGACAGAGTAGGTCTTGTGGTTAAAGACCATCAAGGACAATATGTGCCTTTAAACGGTAATCAAACTGGAGCATTGCTGTTAAATTATGTTCTTGGTTCCATGAGAGAGCAGGGCAGAATTCCTGAAAATGGTGCAATCGTAATAACCATAGTTACAAGCGAAATAGGAAAATCCATAGCGTCAAAATACAATGTTGCTGCATTTGACACATTGACAGGTTTTAAATATATTGCTGAAATGATGCAAAAATTTGAAGATTCTAAGGAATATAGCTTTTTATTCGGGTATGAAGAAAGCTACGGATATCTGGCAGGAACCTTTGTGAGAGATAAGGATGCGGTAATTGCATCTGTGCTCATTTGTGAAATGGCTGCATATTATAAGAGAAAAGGGAAATTACTAATAGATGTCCTAAATGATATCTATGCGGAACATGGATATTTTATAGAAGAAACTGTTTCACTGAGCTTCGCAGGGGTTACGGGGCTGAACAAAATGAAATCCATAATGGAATACTTCAGAGAAAATAAGCTCAATACATTGGCAGACAAAGACATACCTTTTATATATGATTATAAATTAGGAACCGCCATAAACCTGAAAAATGGAAAGATTGAAAAATTAAGTTATCCTAAATCAGATGTATTGAAGTTTTCATTTGAAGATGGTTCATGGCTGGTGTTGAGACCATCAGGAACTGAACCAAAATTAAAGGTTTATTTTTCAATTAAGGGGGAAAACAAGGCCGAATCCATGGAAACTTTGGAGAAAGCAAAGAAAGAGATACTAATATTAATTGACCGGGTACAAGTAAACAGTTAACGGTTAAAATCTAAAAGGGAGGCTGTAAATATGAAAATATTGAACACCACAACCCGTAAAATTATAACGTTGATATTCATTTTTATATTTACAATCAATATACTTGCATATGCACAAGACTATAATCCTCCAAGAGAAGAATTAGAGGCTATGATTGAGGATGTCGCTATTGAAAGAGCGATTCCTTCTGTTATATTAAAGGCAATAGCAAGGGTGGAATCTGCTTATGAGCATTTTAATTCTGATGGAAGTCCTAAAATAACAGGAAGCAGTATTGGATTAATGCAAATAAACAACAGATATGGCGGGTATGACACTGAAAGGCTTAAGTATGACATAATGTACAACATAGAAGCCGGAGCAGATGTGCTGCTTAACAAATGGAGCATGAGTTCATATCAAAGCGTGTCAAGTGTAGGAAATATGGATCCTAATGTTCTGGAAAGCTGGTATTTTGCACTCTGGGCATACAATGGGTGGGCAGCGAGCAACAATCCAAATTTATCATATGAAAAAAATTATACCTATCAGGCGTTGGTATATCGCATTGCTGAAAAGGAATATGGGCAGACAATTAACAACATTGATTTTTCTTATCTTCCGCAAACAGGAAAACCAAGCAGGTCATTGGTAGTTCCAACACCTGCCTATACAAACTCCGGAAATATTATATTGTATGACATTGGAGATTATGTGCGAACTGACGGAATCAGAACGGAATATCAATTGAGAGATGCTCCTGCAGGAATGTACATGCATGAGCTTAGTAAGGGACAGCTTGGTATAATAACCGAAGGTCCTATTCTTCAAAACGGCTTTTATTGGTATAAGGTTTATATAGATGAAAACCGTGAAGGTTGGATTGAAAGAAATTGGCTCCTTAGAACAGGAGATACAGAACACGGGAGATATGTCTTTGATGATATATCATTCCATTGGGCAAGAAAAGTTGTTATGGATCTTTATAATGACGGGGTAATCAGTGAGGCACCATCCTTTAACCCTGACAGCATAGCAACAAAAGAAGAATATTTGATTTTTTTAAGCAAAGCAATAAACAAAAATGAAGAGCTCCTACCGGATAAGGAAGAAACAGATAAAACAGAAGAAACAGAAGAAGCAGAAGAAGCAGAAGAAGCAGAAGAAGCAGAAGAAGCAGAAGAAAAGGATAAATTAGAAGAACAAATTGCCGAGAATAAAGATACAGAAAAAACAGAAGATACAGAAAAAACAGATACAACAGATAAAATTGCAATAGAAGAAAATTCGTTACAATTTTCAGATTTCGAAGAAATTCACCCATGGGCGGTTGAATATATCAAGCATCTGAATGATTTAGGTTTATTAAGAGATTATGAAAGCGAGCTTAATCCTTTAGAAAAGTTAACAAGAAAGGAAGCAGCGAGATTGATTAAAAACATATTTGGAGATAACAAAGAATATGAAAACCTAGACATACAAATGATTTTTTCAGACCTAACGGGGATGAGCGAAGAAGAAATAAAAGCTGTTAAAGCATCATATACGAACGGAATTATGTCAGGTAAAGGAACAGGAATCTTCTGTCCCGATGATTATTTGACAAGAGCCGAGGCAGCAGCAATAACAGAAAAAATAATTGACAAACTGGGAAATATTAAAAATTAATAAGGAGGGCTATGCCCTCCAGTTTTATTTTACAAATTTTATGGTGATGGTGCCATTTCATTTCTTACAGTTCTTTCAGGAACATTATGGAATCTTATATCATAAATTCTTTCTGACTCATTTATATCTTTATTATATTTTACAGGAGACCTGCTTTGGTATAAAAGCTTGACTATTCTGTATACATCTATCCAAATTTCTGCTAATGCTTCCTTTTGCGATTCATCAAATACTAACTGCATGCCAAAATGAAGGTGAGGAGTGTTGATGTTATTTACATCTTCCTTTCTGCTGTAGCCGGTCATTCCCAAGTAACCTATTACATCTCCTGCATAAACAATGTCTCCTTCCTTTAATGATTTTACATAGGGGTGACCTTTTTTAAGGTGAGCATAATAATAATATCTCATATTGTCCAAGCTTCTGATTCCTATTCTCCAGCCTCCGTACTGATTCCATCCCAATGCTTCCACTCTGCCTGTTTCAACAGCAACAATCGGTGTTCCTACTGAGCCTATTAGATCATTTCCTAAATGAACTCTCCTGAAGCCGTAGCTCCTTGAATTTCCGAAATCATCATAATGACCGTAGCTGTAACCTGCAGCAATTGGAGAAAAGACCTTTAACCCATACTTTTTAACCCATACTTTTTTGTTTGGATCATTTTCATCCTTCACCTGCACCTCATAGGGTCCGACGAAATTTCCCAATACTGCAGAATACGCCTCATAATAGTAATTGTAATGCTTTAAATTTTTAGTCAGCTCTTCAATGCTGACACCACTTTTTAATTTAGCTATGAGATTATCCATATCCTTGGATTTATATCTTGCAAAATCACCTCCATATCTGGTTCCAAGATATGCAAGGATTTCTACCCAATCCAGCTTCACTTCTTCATCTATGCTGTTAATATCTGCTTTTAAAGCCTTATCCATTGCATTATAAGACATTCTGAAATCAACCCACTTTATAAAATCCTTTTCTTCATCAGCAGAGACCGATTGAACTGAATTTACACCAAAGGACGTGGCTAATCCTATGACTATTGCAAGTAATGAAAATATTATCAATGATTTGAGTTTTATTTTGAAAATCATATATACCCTTCTGACTATAAAATTTTATTATTTATTTAAACCTACATAATAAATTTATATGTTTTAAAGCGTTTTATATGATTTTATATTTTAATTTTATAGAATTAAAGACTCCATTATTTATGCATTTCCAATATTAACATCATGCAAACATTTAATAAAATATTTGTAATAATGAGTATAATGTGATAATATTAATTGATTTATTGCAAGATAAGGTACAAGGGGAGGACAAATTGAAGCTAAAGTTTTGTTCATTATACAGCGGAAGCAGCGGCAACTGCCAATATATAAAGACTGAAAATGCAACCATACTCATAGATGCCGGCTTGAGTGGAAAAAGAATACAGCAGGAAATTCTAAATATTGGAGAAGATCCTAAAAAAGTTGATGCTATATTCATAACCCATGAACATATTGACCACATACAGGGTGCCGGAATAATGTCCAGAAGACTTAATGTACCTATTTATGCAAATGAAAAAACATGGGAAGCAATGAGCCCAATCATAGGCGACATTAAATCTCACAACATAAAGATTCTTGATGATTTCACTGAAATTGGCGATATGACTATAAAGTCATTTGATATATCTCATGATGCAGCACATCCTGTGGGATACAATATATTTTATAAAAATAAGAAAATCAGTTTGGTGACTGATACTGGCTGTACAAATGATTTGATTCTAAAAAGCATTATGGATTCAGATTTGATGCTTGTGGAATCAAACCATGATGAAGATTTAGTTTTAATAGGACCGTACCCATGGCCTCTTAAAAGAAGAGTATTAGGTGAATTTGGTCATATGTCCAATGACACTGCAGGAATCTTGATTTCAAAAGCAGTAAAAAGAGGAGACGAAATAGTTCTTCTCGGACATTTAAGTCAAGAAAATAATTTTCCTCAGCTGGCATACAAGACAGTTGAGAATATACTGAAGGAAAACTCAATCGATGTTAATCCAGGTCTTTGCTTAGATATGACGTACAGGGACAGATCAAGCAAAACCTATGAAATATAGGAGCGAAAATTGGAAAAGCAAGACATTATTTTAGCATGCAAAACACATGTGGAAATGGCAATTGATGATTTTGTTAATAAAAAAGAAACTGCACCTCAAGTTGTTAAAACACAAAATGAAAAATGCAGCTACTGTGAAGAAGAAGCAGAATACGAAATAAAAGAATAGCAATATTTTTGTAAAAAATGCTTGTATTAACAAAATTACAGTGCTATAATATTAACGCTATCCTTGCTCCTGGGAAAACAGGGGCCGAAGTCCAAAGGGAGGTGACTCAGATGAGAAAATATGAAGCAGCTTTAATTTTACTTTCTAATTTAGAAGAAGAAGTAAGAAACGCAGAAATCGAAAAAGTAAAAAGCATAATAACTGACAGACAGGGAACAATTGAAAAGGTTAATGAGTGGGGACAAAGAAGACTCGCTTATGAAATCGACAAAAAAAGAGAAGGTTATTATGTATTTATTGACTTTACTGCAGGCTCAGACGCTGTTGATGAAATAGACAGAATTTGTAAAATCAGCGACAACGTAGTTAGACATATGATTACAGTAGAAGAAGAATAATAAAAAAGAGGGTAAGATATGAATAGTGTTGTATTAATAGGAAGACTGGCTAGAGATCCCGAGCTGAGATTCATACCTTCAACAGGTATGGCTGTTGCAAAATTTAGTTTAGCAGTAGACAGAGAAATGTCACGAGACAAGAAACAAGAGGCGGCATCTCAAGGAAAACAGACAGCAGATTTTATAGGTATAACTGTTTTTGGCAAACAGGCTGAAAATTGTGCAAACTATCTTACTAAAGGAAGCCAGTGTGCAATACACGGCAGAATTCAAACTGGAAGTTACACTACACAGACAGGCGAAAAAAAATATACAACAGATATTATAGCAGATAGAGTAGAGTTTATTGGCTCAGGAAAAGGCCAATCATCAACGCAGCAAGGAAGACCGGTTCAGCCAGATAGCAGCTTTTTCGGAGAATTCCCGGATGAAGATAATGATATGTTCCAGCCAGTAGATGACGAAGATATCCCATTTTAACTAAATTTAAAACCGTGGGGCACACGGGGATAGCTCGCTTATGCTGTAATCATTAGATTACTCGAACGAGAAGCCCCCATTTCTATAGGTGGTGGGAGTATGTCACATGAGACGAAAATCAGGGAAGGAGGAAATACCAAGTGAGTTCAAGACAAAATGATAGAGATAGAAATGATAGAGGCGACAAAGGCGATAGATTTGGAGGTAAGGGTAGAAGACCTCGTAAAAAGGTATGCCAATTCTGTCAGGAAAAGACTACACATATAGATTATAAAGACCTTGGAAAGTTAAAGAAATATACAACTGAAAGAGGCAAAATATTACCAAGAAGAATCACAGGTGCTTGTGCAAAGCACCAAAGAATGGTAACAAGAGCTATAAAAAGAGCAAGAACAATAGCATTATTACCATACGTAGCAGACTAATTTAAATAAAATAAGGATTTATGCGCAAGCATAAATCCTTTCTTTTATTCTTTAACTGTTCATTTTTCATTGTTCAATATTCATTGTTCACTGTTATTGGCATCCTCCGCCACATCCACCGCAACTGCTGTCGCAGCCTTCTGATGATGGAGTAACAACAGGCTTAAGTCCAACACCATTTCCATTGTTTTCTTCGCTGGGAACGATTATAAAGCCACCAAATTGTTCATTAACTGATTTTTCAACAATAAATGTAATTTCCTTTATAGTTTCCACATCATCCTCTTCAGTAGCTTCATCTATAAAAACTCCGAATATTGGACCGCTGCAGCCATATCTGTCGATGGAGATTCTTACATTGTAGGATTCAACCTTGGCATTATCCAAAAGCTCTTTAAACTCAGAATATGCTTTATCATTTATAAATATCATATTGTTTTCCTTTCTGTTATAAAATTTACAATAATATGATAACACATTAAAATATTATTGTATAGAATTTTTTCATATACGATAATTACATGGACGTTATTCTGATTTGCAGCTAAAGAGACTCATTCTTATTTCATGCTCATTATTTCCACATCCGTGAAATAATGTTTTAAGATTTCCTTGTAACCATAACCCTTACCTGCCATTCCCTCTGCGCCCCATTGGCTCATTCCCACACCATGACCATAGCCTGTGGTGACTATTTCAATTTCATTGCCTGTTTGTATGAAGTTAAAATTAGTTGAGTTTAAATTAAAAATAGACCTCATATCACGTCCTGTGATTTCAGTATCATTAATTATAATATATTTGATTTTTCCGCCCTCACTTACTTCCCCAAGCTTTATTTTTTCATCTAAATTATTTCTGTTAATACCCAAATCTCCATATATAGTTTCTAATTTGTTTATAAAATCATCTACTGTTATTTTAACTGAATCATGCAGCTTAGGCGCCTGAGCTTCATAAGGGCTTTCGACGCTTCTCAGGTAAGGAACGGCTGTTGAAAAAACATCCTCAGAATTTTCTGTTCTTCCTCCGGAGGTTGAATGAAACAACGGTTCTATAATTTTTCCTTCATAGGTCAATATTTGTCCATTAGTTGAATCTACAGCTTCTTCAATTTTGCCCCAATAATTTTCAAACCATCCATCATCGTGATTTGCAATCAAATCTTCTTTAGAAGTCCAAACCTGGCAGTGAGTGCCTGTGCAAACCGGTGCACCCAAATGCTCAGGCTGACCTTCAGGATATTTTTTTAATCTGTACAAAAGGTATGTCCTTGCAGTAACCCCCTGTGCCTTCAATGCCTCAATATTAAACTCTGCAGGCATTTCAGACGCAACGACGCCTTTTAAATATTCTTCAAATTCTATTACCATAACTTCATTAGTTTTTAAATTGTAAACTTTTATAAGCTCCGGTTCCTCTATATTTGTTTTTTTAAGCTCTTCACTTTCCTCAACAACAATTGCTTGCTCATTATTGTTGTCTTTTTCCTTCTCTGTAATCTCAGCCGCACTAGGTATATTTATTTTATGCTCCAAGAAAGTTAGAGATAAATTTGGGATGGTCAAAAGCATTATAAATACTACTAAGGCGTAAATCAGACGGTTTAACATGTAAATCAACCCCTTCATCATAAGTTTCTCTTAAGTATCGGAAGCAATTGTGTAGCAATTGCCTCACACCACTTCAACGAGGTGGGTGATTAAGACACAACACCTAGTTTATTAAAAGATACCCGCTACTTAAGAAGTAGGGGATATCTTCACCTCGTTATAATTTTATGAAAAAATAAAAATTTTAGAACAAATTTGTATTAAACGAAAAAAATGGGACACACTATCATCAGATAATAAAGAAGTATTAAACAGGAGGATTTTATGAAAAACAACAGATTAAATAATGCAAAAACAAAAATGAAGAATTTCTTTATTAGACTTAGACATAAAGACACAAGTTTCTTTATAATTGCTCTTTGTATTGTACTTTTGGCAACTGCAATAGTTTGGAGATATTCTTCGAATCCTGATTTGGGTGGCGAAAATAACTTGGCAGAAAATAATGCTGAAGAGGAAAATAAAGGAGCAGTTCTTGACCCATATGAGGATTATGTTGAAGGTATAATTGAAGATTATGAAAATGCAAACAAAGACAATGAAGAAGAGAAAACTAATACCATTGATTTAAAATCAATGAAGACTCCGCTGGCAGGCGAAATATACAGAGAGTTTACAATGGACGACCTTGTATATTATGAGTCTATTGGTGAATGGAGAGTACATAAGGGTGTTGATATTAAGCCTAAGGACACATTGTTGATTGAATCTGCATTGGCAGGAACTGTAGAATCAATCAACACATCAGAATTAACAGGAACAGAAATTGTTATTGACCATGGAAACAACATTAAGACACTTTATAGCAATTTAGTTTCATCAAGTGTTAAGGTTGGAGATCATGTTAAGCAAGGTCAAGCAATTGGAAATGTTGGAAAAACCGTAAGTATTGAAGCATCAGACGGAGCTCACCTACACTTTGAACTGTTAGTTGACGGCAAAAATGTTAACCCATTGGATTATATTAATTAATGTATGAGGTTCTAATAGGACAAATAAATGCATAAAAATTAAAATAAGACGGTATAATGCCAAAGGGGGTTAAAAATGAAAGATTACATAGAACGGAGAGCCATGGAGATAGCAGAATATATTATAAGTACAGAATCCACTGTAAGGCAGACAGCTAAAAAATTCGGCGTCAGCAAAAGCACAGTCCACAAGGATGTTACAGAACGTCTTCCCAAATTGAACCCTCCAGCTGCAAGCGAAGTTAAAAAAGTTTTGCTTAAAAACAAGTCTGAAAGACACATTAGGGGAGGTAAAGCTACTCGCTTAAAATATAAAGAAGCACATGACCATGAAAAAGTAAGCAATATGTAATTAACCACTTGATGAAAGACACTGACTGCAATAAGTTGGTGTCTTTTGTAATTTTAATTCTAATTTAAATTAATATCAGAAAGAGCCGTTTTAAAAGGACAAAAAACCGTGTTAGGACATTTTTGGGACAAAAAAATATAAGTTCATAAAAATTTTGTCCCATTAATTTGTCCTGATGTTATTTTCTATAAAATTTTGGAGTTGATTAACAGATTCCTTTTCTATTTTCTCTATTGAGTGTAAATATGTTTCAGAAACTGTTTCAATTGTATCTCCAAGTCTTTTAGCTACAACTACAATATTAACCCCAGAATTAATCATCATAGTAGCCTGAAGGTGTCTTAAATCATGGAAAGTGATATTACTCAACCCAATTCCTCTGGTCATCTTTTTAAACCTTCTGTAAATTGCATTATGATCATAAATTGCTTGTGTTTTTGGATTAATGAAAAGATATTGTTTATCTAGATTAATGTTTAAAATTTTTAACTTATCGATATATTGCTCCAGAATCTTGCTAACTGTAATTGGCATATATACTTTTCTGATAGAATTATCTGTCTTAGTCATGGCTATTTCATGATACACTTTACCATTCTTATAGTGTGTGACATACTGCTTATTCACATCAATGTAATTATTTTTTAAATCTATATCGGCAATAGTTAATCCTAAAATTTCTCCTTGTCTTAATCCACAGTATAAGGCTATAGAAAAAATAACCTTAAACATTTCTGGCTCATTATCTATTGCTTCCATTAGCTTTGATATTTCTTCAGCTGATAAAAGTTCTGCATAATTCTTACTCTCAATTTTGGGTAGTGTTATATTCTTGCATGGATTTTCCTTTATAAACTTCCAATCAACAGCCTTGTTAAAGGTAGATGATAAAACAGCATATATTTGTCTTACAGTTGAAGGTTTTAAAAGTTTACTTTTATTATTAATAAACTTTTGGATATCTATGCTGTCAATTTTATTAAGAGAAATGCCACCAAAGTATTCAAGTATATGTGTATTGTAAGATGTTATATAATAACTTTCAGTATTGGGCCTTAAATTGGGCCTTACGTGCTCATCCATGACCAATTGTGCAAGATTGTTGAATAGCATATTCTCCTTCTTACCAATTTCATTTCTTGTAATTGATACTTCAAAATCTTTGTGTGCATCTATTACATCTTTTGGCCACTTCTTTTCTTTAATATCTTTCTCAGTAATCTTTTTATTCGTTGTATAAACCTGGGTGTAAATTATCCCATTTTTAGCGACTCTAAAACGAAATTTTTTATTTTTAAAATCTATACTCATTTGTACCTCCGGTAATTTGATAATGTAATTAATCATTATTTATATTATATAAAAATTAAATATAATAAACAAGATACCCTAAATAATGGATAATACTATAAAATGATGTTAATAGAAATTACTGGATAATACTACTTGACATTACTACTTGTTAGATATATAATAATTTCATTAATAGATTATCTAAATTATAAGAGCATGTTAAAATAGCTTAGTTTTGCGTGATTTCGCGCAGAAATAAGCTTTTTTTTTGCAAAAAAATATATAGGAGGTTGGATAAAGAGAAAAAAATAGAGATTTATTAATTTAGAAAATAAAAAAATATTATAAAAAGGAGAAAATCTATGCTTGAAAAAATGATTAAAGAAATTGTGGAGGAGACTGTAAAAGTAACTTTAAGCCAGCTTTCTAATGATACTAGTGAAGTAACAAAAAGTTCTAAATTAAATACAAAGCAAGTTGCGGAATTTATTGGAATGTCAATACCGTGGGTGTATCAAAATCTACATATTTTACCTCACAAAAAAATGGGGCGAAAGCTGATCTTTGATACCTCAGAGATCACCGAGTTTTTAAAAGAAAGGGATGAGGATAACAGAAGTATAAAACAACAAGTTAAAACAAAAGCAAGTAAGATAAATGAAAAATATAAGGTGGTATAATTATGTATTTAAAAAAATGTAGCACCACTTGGTACTACATTATGGTACCTATGAAAATTAAACAGTTAGGGCCTGGCAGCAGTGACTGTATAATCTAAAAATAGGCTTATATGTATAATACCTATCTTTAGATAATAAAACAATAAGATTTTAAAGAAATAGGGGAAATATATGATAAATAAAGAAATTTCGAAGAGGCCAAAATGCAAACCTCATACCGATAAAGACGAAAAATTTTTCCTCGTGCCTAAAAATATAGCTAAACCTGACAGTGGTTTAAAGGTAGATGTAAGCTTACTAGCAATTTATATTAAACAAAGATATGATATCAGGTATTATAAGAATCAATTCAGAGTATTTAAAAATTACTATTATTCATATGTTGAAAATATGAAAACTCTGATTTATAAGGACATACCGGAAATGTACAGGTTGCCAAATAATATTAGAGACTGTGTAGACTTGCTCACTATGGACCAGGACTTAATATTAATGGAAAGAGATCTTGCTCCTGAGAAGTATATATTATTCAAAAATGGTGTTTTGGATGTAGAGACAATGCAGTTTAGTACACATGAGGAGATTGGCGAAAAGCTAATCTTTATAAATCAAGTTGGTTATGAATATGATCCAAATGTTGCAACTTGTAAATATGCAGATAACTTTTTTAGTAAAGTAACTAACGGTAAACAAGAAGATATTAATTTCTTGTATCAGGTTTTAGGAGTTCTGATTTCCGGTTATAGAGATTTTAAGAATATATTTTATTTTACAGGAAAGAAGGATTCTGGAAAAAGTACATTTTTAAAAATTACAGAATTACTCCTTACTAATCCAGATGGAACAAATGATTTTTCAAGTATTGGTCTAAGAACACTAGTAAATGAGACAAGCAAAGAGTTTACTAGAATAATAGGCAAGAGAGCAAATATTTGTGGAGAAAATCCAGAAATAAAGATTTCTAATGATACTTTATTAAAGCAGTTGTCAGGTGGAGATACCATAACAGCACGAGTAAAGTTTAAAGACCCAGTTGAATTTGTGAATAGGGCTATGCTCATTTTTTCTGGTAATGAAGTACCTTCGTTTTTTACGAGTGATAAGTCAGCTATAGGTGAAAGAATGTTAATCTATGTGTTTAAAAATGTAATACCGGTAAGGAGTCAAATAAAGAAATTTGAAAAGAAAATAAATATGTCATATGTTTTAAATAAGGCAATTGAGCAATTGAGAATATTTCTAAATAATAATCAAGAATTTACTGTTCCGCAAGAAATTCTTAATAACAGGGAAAAGTTACTAATTGATAGTGATACAGTTTACAGGTTTTACAAAGAATATGTGATTGTAACAAATGACCCTAAAGATAGAGTGTCTAATCATGTTTTGTATGATGCCTATATTAATTATTTAGTAGAAGAAGGACATGTAATTAAATATAATGGGAGGTTAGACATAAATAAAATTAAAATAACACAATATGTCTTTACAGTTCAAATAAAAAAACATCATGGTGAAGAAAGATATAAAAGAAAGCTAGCCTACAGAGGAGCAAAAGCGGATTGTTTTATATGCATGATCTTAAAATGAATCACATGGCGTATTTTTCCTTTTAATATAGAAGGAAGAAACTATATCAAGATAATTTTTAAAATTCTCCATTTGTAAATGGAGAAAAAAACACAATGGAGAACACAATGGAGACACAATAAATGTTGCAAAGTCAATAAATACTAACTAAATTCTCCATTCTCCATTCTTTATAATAAATTATAAAATATAAAAAAATAATATATATTTTTATTATTCTTATATATTTATAATATGTCACATAAAATGGAGAATGGAGAAAATAAACGTGTATGTATTGAAATATCAATAAAGAAGCATTCTCCATCGTGTGTAACAAAAAGGAGTATCTCCACTTGTAAATGGAGAATAAAATTTGTGAAGTAATTATAATATTCAAAGGCTAGATACAATTAATTAATAGCATAAATAGAAATTTATATAGGTAATAATTTAAATAAACATCATAGACAATTAATTTTTAAGTTTATATTTAGGTTTTATTATAGGTTTAGATTAAAACGTAAATATAAACTAATAAAAAAAGTGTGAGAAATATATAATCTTGCAGCAAGAATGTAAAAACAATAATTATAAGCATTCTTAAAATTTAAAAAGTTTAATTTGCTGCATCAAAATTTAAATAAAATGAAGAAGAACAATATAAGTTTAGGAAACAGAAATTTTAACAATTTAACCATGAAAGGGATAAAGGAATGAATACTAAAAGTGGAAGAAGATTTAAAAGACCTGATATTAAAAATTTAAAGAGTAAACTTCATGCAATTGGATTGGATATAGAATATGTAACATGTAAAGAAGAAATAATTATTTATCTAATTTATTATTTAGGGGTTGTGACAATTGAACAGCTTTGTGTTTTATTTGGTGTTTTAGAGACAAGTATTAAAACTAGTATTGCTAGAATACAGAAAAATGGTGATGTTATTGAGATAAAGAAAGATGATTTGAATAATATCTATTATCTTCCTACAAGAAAAACCTTAACTGTATTAAAAGAATACTGTGAAGTTAACAAAAATAGAAATTATAAGAACATGAAACATTTAAGCAAGGTAAATGATTTTTTTCTTACCTTGTTTAAAAGTGATTGTGATGAAATATCGATTGAATATGAAAAAAATATAAAAAATCAAGAATTTATTGTTAGAGCTGATGCTGTTATTGATGTCAAAAAAGATGGACAAGTATATGAATTCATCTTAGAGCAAGATAACAAAACAGAGAAAATTACTAAATTTATTGAAAAAATTGAAAATTATTATAATGTTATTATTCATAATCAGCTATATTCTGAAAAAATAATATATTATTTTTTTAAATTTGATGTCTTTTTAAATAAGAATCATATATCAAAATGTGAAAAAGTGCTTAATAACTCAAATGACATTAGGAGATTAATGAATGAAATTAAAGAAATACAAAGTTTTTATTACAATGTAAAAAATTGTATTGAAACAGAGGAGTATTATGAAGAACGTGCAGATGAGCTTGATATAGAGTATTCAGAAAATCGTAATACTTTATTAAATAATATTTCAATTGAAAAATCAAAATTATTAAAAAAACTAGATATTTACAAAAGATCTATTAGGTTAGAAATAAGCACCAGGTTTTTGAAAGATAGAATCAATAAAGTTAAAGCTGCAATGCTCGAAGATTTTACAATAAAAGTATTTGATGATGATAGCATTGATACTATTTATAGCGATATAACAGGCAGAAGTACATTCGCGTCTATATATAGCAAACTTGAAAGTAAAGATATATTGCTTAGAACAAATATCTTAATTGGTGATAGGAGGACTGAATATTTATTGAAATTTACAATTATTAATCTTGCAAAAGTCTTTAAATCCTTTATAAAAGGTGCAATGATCAATCATAATGATATTAATTTACATGACATAAAATTAATGCAGGCATTTAAAACTATTGGATATCAAACATTATGTTTCAGTAATTATTGTACTTTAAGATTAAAGAATGCAAATTTTGATGTGGATTTTGTACTTTTTATGCCCACTATATCATTGTCGGACTACTGCAGGATAGAATATCTGCTAAATTTAGATTTAAATCAAATTAATGATTCGTCAGTCAATTTTACTTCTTTTATAATTTTAGCACCAGATAAAAAAACTGAAGAATATTATAAGGAAAAAATAAAAAACTTTAAATCTAATATATATAGATTCAATATTTGTCTAGTTAATATTACTGAGTTCGATGATGAATTAACAGAAGTAGATGTTTAGAGATTAATTATAAAAAGGTTTATATTAAAAATTAAAAGGAGAAGTTTTATGCCAATAATGACAACATTTAATTATGAAGAAGATATGAAAATATTACTAGCAGAAGAAGCTAACGAAGTGCAAGATATAAAAGCTAATTTTGAAGTTTTAAGTAACGAAGATAAAATTGCCCTAAAATCCATTTATGATTTTGAATATGTTAATACCATGATGATTCATCATTATTTAAATAGCATATTTACTGCTGATTATAGCTTTATAAATCGTTTGAGGAAGTATATAGATATGGGGTTTATAAAATCTTATTATTTACTTTTTCAGGATGGTGAGCGAACATCAAATATACATATTATAACGGGCGAAACTAGAAAAATAATAGAAAAACATTTTGCATTAGATATAACTAGTGAAATTGTTAATGAAGAACCACAAAATAAAGACATACTTTATATTCTTAAAAAATTAGCATTAAATCAATTTTTAATTGGCGGGGAGAACATAATTAGGAAATATGAATTATCTGATAATAGTTATATTGATTACTTAGTATATTATGAAAATAGCCAAATAGAGTTTTATGTCAAGGTTCTAAGGTTTAATAATAGAAACGAAGAAGATATGGGTGAAGCTATAAAATATGTGAACTCAAGTTCTAAAAAGAAAAAGAAAATTATATTTATATTTGAAGATATATATCATTTGGAGGAAAATGCAGGACGTTTTCTATTGCCTAAATATAGAGAACATATATTATTTCAACTAGATTGTATGGTTGTCGATTTTCCGGACTCGTTTATCACAGTGGATTTTTTAAGTGATGCAGAAACTCAATATGGTGAAATAAAAATAAGGGATTTAATATAACAGAAAAAACATAGTAAATTAATAAAAATAAATATGCATCTT
Source organism: Sedimentibacter sp. (assembly GCA_050173715.1). Classification (GTDB taxonomy): domain Bacteria; phylum Bacillota; class Clostridia; order Tissierellales; family Sedimentibacteraceae; genus Sedimentibacter. Next base: position 139,495 of record JBFXKO010000001.1, on the reverse strand, counting down.
TTAATTCATCTACTTGTTTTTTTAAAAAAACAGGGGTACTTGTTATTCTATAACCACCTTGGTAAAATATGTATAATCAAATATTTTACTGGAGGTGTAGTATGTATGATTCAGATGGTGCAGGTTTAGGAGCATTATGTTTATTATTTCCATTCTTTGTATATGCGATAGGCAAAGTTATTTTGGATAATATATTGTGGTTTATTCTAGGTGTGATAATAATAATAGTTTTATTAAATTTTTGGAATGTATACGGATACAATTTGAAAATTAGGGCTGAACGATGGTGTGAAGATAAAGTTCTGAGGTTCTTATTTAATATATTTGGAATGAATCTTTATAATAATAAACTAATTTGGTATAGTTACCGTTCAGTAACTGGAGTGATTAGAATGATTGTTCCAATCTATGTATTTTTCTTAGTAATTAAATTAATTGATTGCATTATTTAATAGGAGGTGTCTGTTATGGAATTAGAATTATGGAGCAATAAAGAAGATGAATATGGTTTTATAGTTGATGTATCTAATATAAAACAAAGGATTTACTTAGAAAACCACACACTTATAGATGGATTGGATATTACAGAAATAGAAATTTTAGATGATATATATAAAAACGAATTAAATGAATCTCAGACATTTAATAAAAAAGAGATTTTGCTTAAAATTGCAAGTGACTGGTTTAATACAATCCCGTATGTTAACAGGTATATAGAGTTATCTGATTACATTGTGTTTAATCATAACAGCAATAAATTCGAATTATTATCTGAGAAGTACTCAAATTCTGCTGAGCGTTATATTGAATTTTATACGGAAGATGGTAAACCAATTATTTTAGGTGAATTTGAATTTAATATACGAAGAAGGCTAGATCTAGAAGATGGATTTGCTGTTAAGGTAGAAAATTATAAAGAAGAGCATTTATATAAAATAAGGAAATGCAAGAGCTATCTTTTTATTAAGTCAGATCTAAATTTAGGTGTTAAGCAGGGAATTATAATAAGTAAGTCAGCTGTCAAAAGTTTATTAAACAATAATGGATTAAATATAATTTAGTACAACCCATAAGTTTAGAATAAACATGTTATAAGTGAAAAAATAATACTTTTACCTGTAGACCAAAATCCATTGAATAAGATATTCATTTAAAATCGAAAAAAATGAATTTTAATGGAACATTAAAAGATATAAAAGAACGTGGATCAATAGATAAACCTATTGCGGTAAAAAAAGATGAAGAGTATTATATACTTGTAGCCGGTATGAATCGTTTGTGTGCAGCAAAGTTATTAGGATTTAAAAAAATTCCAGCAGTGGTCCAGGAGGCTTCTCATGTGGAATTACTATTAAGATACATAATATAATAATTTTAGTTTTCAGTATCAATATTTTATTTTAGATTATGGTAAGTTCTATATAATTTATCTTCTAGAGCCCTTAATCTGGCTTTTAAGGACAAGATATCATAAGAAGCTAAGATTATTACTACTACCTGTTTTATGCAAGTAAAATTTACATAGAATTGCAGCCTAAAAGTGCATAATGCACTTGCCAATATTTGTTAGGGTAACCCCTTATTTTTCATTTAATGCATAAGCTAACCTTTTGGTTTGACCTTGGAAGGTTATTACATGGGAGTGATGCACTAACCTGTCCACTAAAGCTCTTGTCATGGTAGTATCTCCAAAAATTGAGGCCCATTGGCCGAAATTAAGATTAGTTGTTACGATAATACTTTGTCTTTCATATGAATCTGCTAAAACATTAAATAGTAGTTCCGATCCAAGCTGGTCGAATGGAATATATCCAACTTCATCTAATATTAAAATATCAAGCTTTTTAAGCATAATTCTAAACCTGCTCAATGTTTCCTTTTTATGTTTGTCTTTAAGGATTTCTATCAAATCTGAAACCCTATAGAACTTTGTTGTCATTCCTTTTTTAGAAGCTTCAACTGCTAACGCTATGGACATATGAGATTTTCCAGTTCCCACATTTCCTAAAAGAATTACATTTTCTTTTGATTTTACCCATTCTAAACTCAATAATTTTTCTTTATTCATATTATTGGGAAAAGTAATTTCATTAAAATCGTAACCTTCAAAAGTCTTAATTTGTGGTAAATTTGATGATTGAATTAGCTTTCCTAACTTCGCTCTTTTTCTTCCTTCTATTTCTGCATTAAGAAGCTCATATATCAATTCTTTAGTAGATTCATCGTATTCTTTAATTATGTCACCTACATATGCAATCTTAAGCTGCTTGCATAATTCAAATATCATAGTTTCCTTCATATTGTCACCATCCCAAGCTTGTCATATTGATGCATATCGCTATTTTGAACGGTAACGGGTATTATTATATCTTTATCATCTAATTCATTTTTATATGACGTACTATGACCACTTATTTTATGTAACAAAATTGTTATTTCATTAGCTTCAGCATATTGTCCTAATTCCTTTATTGCTTTTTCTATTGAATCTATATTATATACAGACAAATAACTGATGAAGTTATTTATTCGTTCTTTTCTTTTTTCTAAATCTTCTATGGTAATATACTTCTTTATATTTAGCGGAAGCATTCGTGTGAATTGTGAATGAGTTACACTCCTTGGCTTTTTTCTGTATCCTTTAAAAACTTCTAACCAAGGGACTTCCTTAACCTTGCCGGTATATTCTCTAGGAACAACACCGACTGTATTATATTCATCATCTAATATTTCAATGACATCCCATTTAATTTTTACTAATACATCACTTAAAGGTTTTGCATCAAATACGTTTATGATTTGATTATCAATAGTTATTTCATTGTATTTATTTAACTTACAGTTTTCCATTTTAAATGCTTCATATGGTTCGGCAGAAAGCTTCTTTAGCACTTGTCTCTCTTTTTCCCACAAGTCTTTTATTAATTCTTTTTTTGAATAATGCTCTCTGTCTTGATCTTTTAACAGCCTTTCATCAAGCTCTTTTTCTAATTCTTCAAAACCTATGAAATCTGGTATTGGAACTAAAAAGTTTCTTCTGGTGTACCCACATTTGTTCTCTACATTGCCTTTTTCATTTCCTTTACCTGGGTTACAGAACACAGCTTCAAATGAGTAGTGGCTTCTAAATCTACTAAAATCCTCTGTTACTATTCTTACGCCTTCCTTTTCCACTTGTACTACTGCACTTGATAAATTATCAAACCATATACTTTTTGGTACTCCACCAGATTTTTCGAATAATCTTCTTAGCCCGTACAAAAAGCATTGTTGATTTTCAGCTGGTAAAGGTATTTCAAAAGCTGCATTGCTATTCGGATAGGATAACACTAGTACCTTTATTTCTTTAAAGCTGCTATCTTCACTTACTGTTGCTGTGTAAAAATCTACTTGAGCCTCTCCTTCAGGATGTTCAAGCTTTTCATATCTATCCTGTTTTTCTAATTTCATCTGTGTTCTTGCTTTTTCAACATAGCTGCATACTGTTCTGTATGCTCCAGGAAAATTGTGCTCCGATACTAATCTATCATATATCCTTTTAGCTGTGTGTCTTTGCTTTCTTGGAATTAGTTCATCTTCCTGCAACCATGTATCTACAATTTCTTTGTACTCTTCCATTACTGGTGATATTCTTTTTGTTTTCTTAACTACCTTATTCCAATTTTCTTTATCTGCATATTTTTTAGCTGTTCTCCAATTAATATCCATATGTTCAGCTATTTCATTAATACTTAGCTCTTCCATTTCTCTTAGGTATTTGATATACTCTTGTTGTGGCACTTTCAACATCCTTTCTAGTCCTCCTCGTAAGTCTTCGACAAACTATACGATAAAGGTTATTTTGGTTGTTGGCAAGTGCTATTTTTCTAAGCATCTTTACTATGTATTTTTTGAATGCTTAATTCTGTATTTTTATCATACCATAAACACTACCATTGAACAGTTTATTATTTTAGCGATTAAAGATAACTTTATAATAAAGTTGACGGTAATAAATACTGAGCTAAAAAGCAAATGAATTCGAATATATCTTATGATAACCATATAAATTGCTAAATGATTAATTAGTTCTATCAATGATTTTTTATCATCATAGATATTTTCAATCAAACTATAATATTTTATTGTGTATATATGCATGGTTTTATTGGATAGAAGTAAATAAATTATTGTTAAAATGTATATTAGTATTGCTGAAATATAAGTATTATTCATTAGCTAATCCTAACATTATTTATTTATAGTCATTATAAGCTGATAATTACTAAATGTAAATATAATGTGATTCAAGTTAAATTTTATAGATAGGGGGTATTGTAATTATTATTAAAAGAAATTATAATTGTAAGTGTAAATATAAATATATATTTACATTAACTGTCAGGTAGTAGGTAAGTCGGAGGATGATTATGAACCAAAGCAAGTTGTAAAAGCTTGCTTTATATAGAAAATTTAGTAGTTTTCTAGACGGAGGATGAATGTGAATTACCCTATTCTTTATAAGAATAGGGTTGGTTGAATTCTTTAAGTCTAGAAGACTACTTTTTTGTTGCAATTAATAAAAAAGTTTATTCTGCTAAGGAATGCAACCTGTTAGAAAAATGAAATTTTTTTATTCATAGTAATTCTGGGAAAGCATTGTCAAATCAACAAAAAATAAAAGTTAAAGGAGATAATGAAAAATGAATACAAAAATGATGAATTTACCAAGTTGCTTCAGAGGAATTAAAAAAATATCTAGTAAAGAGGAATATGAAAAGTTATTAAATGAAGAAGAGAATTTAGAAAAAGGTAAAAATGTTACTTGCTCAGATATAAGAAAAAGATATAATTTTGAATCATCATTATGTAAGATTTGCGATTTTAATGTTCAGAGATTAAGTGGTAAAACAAGAATTCCTAGTAATGTAGAAGAAGCGATGATTTTAAACTTGGCCCAAGAAAACCAGCAAATTTTGCAGGCTAATGAGCCTATCATAATTACAGACCCAACAGATAAAAGGCTTAGTTCTTTAACTGCAGGTAATTATATAGCTTTAAATTTTATGACTCCAGGAAGAGCTTCAGTTTATTCTGAAGATTCTAGTAGAGTTTATAGTTTATGTTTGTTATATAATGATGAAATGATTGCATTTCTTAATAAGTTGCTTAACAAGAAATTTGCTAAAGTAATAGTAGAAAACATAGAAGTGCATAACTCTTTAATAGACTATGGAATAAAGGTAAGAAATCTAATACCTTTAAATGTAATTAATAGCAGTTTAAACATTTGCAAAATGAATATTAAATTTGAAAATTTAATTAGTGAATTTAAGAATGTTGAAAGTAAGGTTGATTCAGACCTTTTATCATATATATCACTTTCGTTAAAAACTGATTATAAAATAAAAATTGAAGATCTTGATAGTGGTTTTTATAAGGTTAAGGCCATAGAACAAAATGATGAATTAAGCACAATTGTAGTTTATACAAAATCTACATTAGATAGTCTACAAAGTATAAATACAAGCTATAAAGAGTTTTATTATAACTTGGCTACTACAATAAGAAAAGATTACAATATATATAAACGATGTAAACACGAGCATAAATTAAAATTTAATATAGTTGAAATTTCTGATAAGTTTATTTTTACTACAAAAAAAGAAAATAGGCAGTATGTTACTAATTTGATATTTTTTGCATTTGATAAAGTTGCACATTCTTTTTCACCAAATAATGAACAAGTTTTAGAATTTAGTTATAAATAAAGTTAATATGTAAAAAACATAGATAAAAAGTTGTGAAATACTTAATTATTCCGTAATCTATAAATAATAGATTGCGGAATAATTTTTATTTTTACCGAATGCTTAAGAGGTAATAAATGATAAAATCAGACAGTACTTAATTCTCTAGTTTAAAAAACTTTTTAAGTTAGCTTTTATAAAGGATAGCAAAAAAGCGTTCGGACAAAGCCCAACAAAGCCATCCAAACGCTCCCAAAAAGTAACATCCCACTATAATAAGTGGAAAAAACTCTGAAAGTAGGTCAAGGTTACAGCCTTGACTTACTTTTATTTTAAACTATTTCATATTTGTATTATACCACATTACGTGTAATTGTAAACAGTATAAGAAATAGTTATTTTCGAATATTTGAGTTAATTTAGATAGATTGTTTTTGAAATTAGGAAGCATAAAAACTAATAATTTGATGTTCAATTTTTTTATAAAAACATACTCAGGCCAAACATTTTCGTTATTATAATAGAATTGGAAAAATAAATAAAATTATTTTAAAAAATTGTTACAAAAAATGCGTAGAAATTGTCTTATATATGAAACTAAAAATAATTTATAGAATTTTAACAAGAATCTATAAATAGAAAGGTGGATTTATTTTGATAAAAGATAATAATTTTTTAGAAGATGAATTTATTTTAAGTAAGTTGCTGATATCCATAGCAGAAAAGGACACTAAGCTCTTTGAAGAATTAGAAAAAGAGAATATCATTAATCCAAAACAAGATGAATTAGACCTGCAAGTTAAGAAGATTATCAACGAATATTCTAATAAACAGCAAAAGAACAGAAAATATAAAATGATAAGAAACATTATTACTAAGGTGGCTGTATTTTTAATTATAGTAACAGTAGGTTTTTCTGTTTCTTTTGTCACCGTGGATGCTTTTAGGGTGAAAGTGCTTAATTTTTATATTGAAAAGTTCCAAACTCACACTCAGTTTATGCCATACCAGGAAAACAACTCAGAACTTGCATTATCATTTAGTGTTGGATATATGCCAGGAGGTTTTGAGTTAGATGATAGACTTGTTTCTGAAGCAATGGTTTCTGAAACATATTTTGATATTGCCGGAAATATGATTAACGTAACGCTTCATGACAGGGATGCTTCTATCAGTGTAAATTCGGAGAATGCTGAACAAACAATTGTAAAGGTAAATAACGATGAAACTGGTTACATATATAAAAGACCAGATATGTCAATAATGGTTTATAAATTTTTTGGCAATACCATTGTAATAAGCAGCAATATTGTTTTAACTGTAGAAGAACTTTTAAAAATTGCAGAGTCTATAACGAGGTGAAATAATTGTTCTGTATTGTTTTTATTGAATAAATCATATAAAAGGTGCTATATGAATGAATATGTTTACTATAAAAAGTTATATACTATCGCTTTTAGGCTTACCGGTGAGGAAGAAGCAGCTTGCAAACTAACAAATAGGACATTATCTTTGATGATTTGTAAAGATAACAACTATCTACCTGAAAATTTAAAGCTCACTATTATACAAATGCTTAAGTTATATATAGAGCAAGAAGATTTATTTTATACAGCTTTACATAATTATAGTAAAGAAATAATTGAAGCGGAAGACAGCATACTTAAGTTGCAAAGAGCACTACTTGAGATTAATCCAATAAGTAGGGTATTAATTATTTGGAAGGATTTATTAGGGTTTAAGATAGATGAAATATTGCATATTATTCCTTTTAAAAAAGAGGAATTATATGCTGAGCTTAACGGCAGCTATAGAATTTTAAAGGGATACTTAAACGATAGCTGGAACTCTTAAAAATCGTATAATACTATGTTTTAATATTTACATGAATTATGATATACTTACAATAATTAGCAAAGACGGGGGATATAAAATTGATGATATTTTCTACATTTTCTAATGATGAAGAAAACGACTTAGAATTTATAACAAGATTATATGAAAATTACGGTAAAGTAATGTGGAAGTATGCATATAAACTATCCAATGACTATGATGTTTCAAATGATATGGTATCAATGGCTTTTTTAAAGATTATTGAAAAAGTTGAAATGGTAAGAAAAGTCAGAATTTACAAAATAAAATCATATCTAATAAGTATAGTCAAAAACACTTTTTTAAATTATAAAAAAAACGAAAAATCCCATATAAATTATGATGATATAAGTGAAATTGTATTTAATAATAGGAGTGCTGACTTTACTGCTGAATATAATTATTCAGATGCTGAAGAAGCACTTTATCATATGCCTGAACCATATAAATCTGTATTGTATTACAGATATGTATATGAGGAATTGTCATATGACGAAATAGCCAGATTACTAGATATAAATGTTAGCAGTATAAGGATGTATAAGAAACGGGCAGTAGAGATGCTTAAAGAAAGATTAGAAATATTATATCAAAATTAATGGAGGCATTTATATGAAAGCATTGCTGAGTATTATTATAAATACTGTACTTTTAATTATTTTTTATATTATCTATGAGAGGTTAATACGTAAGAATTATAATAAAAGATTCTTTAATTGGTCAATCTTATTATCTTTGTTATTAGCTTATGTATTTCCTTATAAGATAGATGGTTCTTTTATAAAATGTGGATTTCCATTTCGATTTTGGAAAATTCGTATGAGCATGAGCGTTATTCCAAACTCTTCATTGTTAATGTTTACTAGTCTTGATTTATTTCTTTTAGCTATAAATATAGTAATAATTTATTTAATAATTTCTTTTACTTATAAGTTATATGTTAAGAAAAAGAACAAAAATGATGATTATATAATAAGAAGAGAAAATCAGTAACCAATGTATACATTCAGGATGTATGGCATGTTAACAAAGACGAGGAGGTATTAATATGTCAATTACAATTAATACCTAGTAGTGTAACTTATATCCGATAATTATAGGAGGAACTAAATCAATGTTAGATAATAATATTCAGCTTTTTAATGTTCAATTGCCAGAAGTTTCAGTTAAGAATAAGGCATTGGTTTTAACTGGCAGTAGGGCTGTTTTTAATACAGATAATAATGTGTATTCTGAATTAGATGATTTAAATTTTTCATTTCTTAATAGTAATGATTATGGAATGGGCTATATGGATATTGAATTGAAGTTTGTAAACAATTTTGATAATCCATATTTTAAGTTCTATACTGGTTGCTTTTCAATTAGAACAGATAATGGTGTAATAATTAAACTGAATGGTTTCCCCAATAAGGAGAGTTATTCAAAGATCAATAAGGATAATAAAGTTGTTGTTGGAATTCATTATTACTTTAGATCAGAAAAAGAAATAAACAATTTTAAAAATTGTAATATGTTTTGTGTGGAGGGTTTTATTGCAATTAAAAAGAAGGATAATGTCTATGGTATTATGTGTAAGTTAAGTAAAAATGAAGAGGAATGGTGCGTTATGGAATCTAATACATACAAGATATATGAGCATCAAAATATTTGTGGTTTGGTTCACTAATGGAACTTTAATTGGGTTAAGAGTGTAAGATTAAATGATTGTGTATCAATAGATTATTAAGGGGCAATAGAAAATGAACGAAAATTCAAAGGATATACTTATTACTTCAATAATTTTTGTGTTAGCGATAATGGTTGGAGGTTGGTATATAGAGAAGTCAAACCATGGGTATACCGAGTCTGCTTTATTGTACTTAGCTAGTGTAATGGCAGCAGGGTTGTTTTGGATTGGGCAGAAATAAAATGTATGTGATAAAAAAGTCTTTAGTTGAACCAATATGTTATATAATAGAATAGAAAACTTTATCATATTTTGCTATTAATATATATTCAATAGAATTCAAATGATATTTAAAATATAATGTCGCATCAGTAATATTATGTGTAACATATGATTTTAATAAGCAAATTAAAAGGGGGAGTATTCAAAATGGATAGGGAGGTAAAACAGTCTTTATCGGCTATTGCTGTTGGGGTAATAGCATTAGTTTGGTTTCATATAGTTTCAAGTTATTTCTTTAATAATAATCTGTTTATTAGTATTAATAGTGTCACTATGGATAATATCTTGATTAAATTGGCAGATGATTATAGTTCCATGCTTTTTATTCCAACTATTATAATAATTATTAACAGGAAAAACTTAAAAGATTTTAATTTATGTTTGGAAAGTAAAAAGGAAATTTACTTTCTTATATTAGTAATGATTATTTTTTTTATATTACATAATGATTTTACAATAAAGGGTTTTTATAAGTTCTTCTTCTATCTTGTAGTTGTATCATTTGGGGAAGAATTTGTATTTCGAGGGTTTGTTTATAATAGATTAAAAATCAAATCAGAAGTTTTAGCAATAATTCTGAGTGGAATGTTATGGGGAATAGGCCATGAAATATTACCATCAATCCAATCAAATAAAGATATTATTCAAATGATGTTTGCTATGCGAGTAGAAGTATTTGGGGGAATCCTGAGTGGTTGGTATTTTACTTATCTTAAAGAAAAAAGCAAGACATTGTGGTTTCCTGTTTTAATTCATGCTTTATTAGATTATTCATTTTCATTTTTGGGGGTTTTAGTCGCAGTTTTAGCATTCATTCACTTAAAAATCAAATCAAAAAAATATAAATTAAATAGTATTTGATAAATTGAAGATAATTTGATTGTTCAAAAATATTAATTATTAATAAAGCCATTATAAATTGAAATAAATATTAATTTAAATACTTAATAAAAATTTAGTTCGCAATATTCATATTTTGTGTCGCAACAGTAGAATTATGTTCAGTAGTAAAAACGTACAAATAGTCATATGATAAAAAAATTTGAAGGAATAGTTACTATGAAAAAAATGATGTCTATTTTGTTTATATTTATCCTAACTTTCTCTCTTGCTGGTTGTCAGAAAACAATCAAAGGAACTGATGAGCTGATTGAAAAGGCACGAGAAGAAATCCCTGTTTCTGATGCAGATACAATCAAAATGAAGTATGCGGGAGTAGTTGGAAAAGATGATACTGCGTTAATTTGGTTTGTTTCTGGTAGCGAATATCAAGCGAATTATTATCTTCCGATGGAGTGTAATGTTGTGGGAAAAGATGAGTACACCTTTGTCTGCACATATAAGCCAATGGAAAGAGGTGAAGACATAGCTGTTTTAGAATGGAAAGATGGCTACTGCTTCTTAATCAATAATCCGAATTGCAGTACGGTAAAAATCACAGATAATACTGGTACTCATGAAATCGATATTGTAAAGGACTCATATCCTTACCTTTTCTACAACGAGCTAATTCCATCCGAATATATATTTCTTGATGCTGATGGTAATGAACTTTCCTGAATTCCGAATGTCCATTTGTTCTGCTACGACAAATTCCAATTAGTAGTATGACTACTGTGCATAATTCAAATTTTGCGTCGCATCAGTAGTATTATGTTCAACAATAAAAGTTACGGATTACAATTGTTTATAATACAGTTAAATTATGATTTATAGGAGAATCCCTTAAGAGTACAAGAGTAGCTGTTTCCACATGCGGCGTATTAGGCAAGCGAATAATGGTTTTATTATTTTAAATTAATTTTACGATATTTTTAATGAATTTTGCAAGTGTTATTTTTGTTTTGATTAATCTTAATTAATCTAAAAGTACAAAAATTTGCCCAAAATTTGCCCCGGGCAAAAATGATAGCATAAAATTCAAATATTAATAAATATACAATTTATCTATTAACAACTTTGTGTCACACAACTGTATCAATAATAAGTAGCTTCTATACAGTAAACCTTTCATTATGAAGTAATCATCTTTTCAATTTTACCATTACAAATACTGTTTGTACTTTACATTTTCCAACATGCTCTGATTTATTTCTGCATACCATTTGGTTTAATCGTTCAATTTTTGTATTTCTGGTATTAAATCTAAATATACTCAAATTCATTGAAGATTTTCACTAATATTTGTATTATTTGACTTAGGAAGGTGATAATTAATGGAACTAACAATGGGTGAAAAAACCCGGATTTTAACTTAAATGAAAGAATGTAATGATTATAGAACTTAGCAAAAGACTGCTAATACAAATCAGAACATGTCAAATAAGTTCAAAAGAGATAACTTTTCAGTAAATGAATTGGAAGTGATGGCTAATGATACGGATTGTTAACTTTAGGAAGTTTTACCGATAAAGATGAGGGAAAGATTTAATATCAACCTGCAATGATAATTGTGTTTATACATTTCGTTTATTCAAAATAAAGCTACTATCTTTTATTAAGATAATAGCTAAAATTAAATTTACTAAGAATTATTTATTAAATCAACAATCTTTTTTAACAACTTGTTAGAATGATAAGTAAAATGTTTTTGTGTTTCAATCACCATTTGCTCTGTAACATTAAGGTTTTTTATTCTGCCGATATATTCTTTAAAATCATTTCTAAAGTGACAATCTTTGTAACTTGCTTTGCTACCACAATGACAAATATTTTCTTGACCTACTGAAAGAAGATGACCTTCTGCAAAACTTGGAAATGGAGTTCCCGGTCCCAACCAAAAAAATTCTCCATATACCTCGAAATACTTTATGAAAATCTCATTTCTAAATGCATAGCATGCCATTGTCGCGTAAGCGACTTCTTGACGACAATAACCAGGAACATCTAATTCTTTTACATCATGAATGTAGCAGACTGATTCAGGAATTACTTGATAATTTAATACATGATGGTAACTATAATTTGATTCATTAAGAAATTGAAAAGAATTTTCCATTTTCTTGTCATCCTTTTCCGTGAAAACCCTGAGATAACCATGATTAAGATGTCTATGATATGGAAATTGAGATCTATTAATTGGTGGATCCACAATAAAAATCAACGGTTGTCCCTTAAAAAGAAATTTATTCTGATTATCAAATAGCAAAAATGAATAAACTCTATTTTCTAATGAATCAATTACATCTTTCAACCCATGTTTAATATCAGAAAGGTTCATTATTTCGTCATTACTATATCTTACAAGAGTCCCATCTAGTATTTTTATATATCTATCGAGGTGAATGTCTGAAGCTATAGCATAAACATCATTTTGTGGTAGAGAATTCACTTGCACTAAATACCAATCACCACGTAAATTGGGGTGCAAGAAGGCATCATTTAGAGATGCCTTCTTGCACGATAGTGCATTAAACTTTTCACACAGATTTAGCATGGATTAGTTGATGATTTACCAGGTTTAATAACATGACCGTGATTGCCATTGTTACCTTGACCATTGTTGCCATTATTGCCATTATTGCCATTATTGCCATTATTGCCATTATTACCTTGACCATGATTGCCATTGTTATTATTTTCCAATAGCTTTTTCCTCCTAAAAGTTATTTGGACTATATTTGCTAATGCTATCCTCCCTCTCGAATTCGAAAAATAATCATTGACAATCAAGAATAATTATCATAACATGTATTTGGCGATACTATGTAGAATATTTTTCTGATTTCTAATCTACATCCATGATAGACTAGTATTCTATGTATATAAACACACTTTTGATTTTAAATCATTGTGTGTGTTTTTTTATTCACTTTATCTACTGATATTATACGAACAAACAATCAAAATGTCAATATATAGTGTTTTGTTTTAATCCTACCGCTATATGTAGTGCTTTATATCAAATCTTTAATATCAATAGACCGTATTACTTCATTCATATCTATGTCATCCAAGTCAATTCCCAGTCTTATTTTTTCGTTAAGAACTTGCCCTATTCTTTCTTCAAATGCTTTTTTTAGATTAGCTTCAACTGCTTCTTCAGCTATGCTAGCAGTTTTTAGAGATTTTTCTTCTTTCAACTCAAGAATTCTATCTCTAAATCTATTAAACTTAATTTCATCATATTTATTCTGTCCAATAATATCTTGTTTCATGACTTCATATAAATTTGAATAAAAAGCCTTTTCACTATTTGAATAACTATCCAATTCTTCAATTGACTTAGAATTATTCAATAATAAAAAATATTTTGCTACCCTACTAAATGTACTAACTTTTTTATAGCTTCCCAGCATCATATTAATGAATACATAAATATCTTCATCATATTCTTCACTTTTTACATCATCCCTGATAAGATAAATGATGTTTCCTATTAAATCTGACTCTTTAGCATTAAGATTTTTAATTCCTAAAATTTTTTCTTTCTCTATTAAATTATGATATCCATCAAGCACATCAAAAAAATCTTCTTTTGTTTTAACCCTTTCATCGAATAATCTTTCAAATATAATCTGATATTTATCATGCGGTAAAGTTTCGCCAGATTCATAAAGTGAAATATATGTATCCAGTGTAGGCCTTGAAATATCAAGCTCTTTACTAATATCTAATAGCCTAATTCCCAGACCTTTAATCCTTGCTTTTAAATCCATAGTTTTCACCTCAATATCATTATAGCTTAAAAGAAAAGTTTTGTCAAGTTTTTACGTAAAAATATTACATTTTATATGGAACGTTCATTGACGTAAATTTTTACATATATTTTTTTATCATTTAACAAATTAATTTTACGATTTTTATTAACTACTTATTACAAGAGCTAACTCGAAACAAGAATAAGCCACTCTTGCGAGTGACCTTGTCAATGGGAAAAATTCTTATTTATAACTCTGCCTTATATCAAGTTTTATGCAATCCGCAAAGTAATGCAAACTTCCAACACGCCAACCGACACTTTAACTTCAAAACCAAATTCTAAAACAGTTCTAAATACTTCTGTCATAATACATTTATTCCAACAATTTTGAGACAATATATATGTAGTTTATGCTGAAAGGTTATCCACATTTAAGTTATGTAAATTAATAAAACCAATTATTTCTTTATCTTTAAGTTCAATACCCCATTGGTAAAAGGCATTTGTATATACAATTCCAGCTATTTATTAATACGTTCTTTAGCTTTATATATTGAAAAACAAGGCCCCCACGGAAGATATTTAAATCATTCTTCGTGTTTAGCCCAATTATGTACATATATTCTGCATCATTTAAAGAATATTCTCTTAATATAACTCTATCTATTTCAATTGTTTTGTTTGTGTTCCAAATAACTTCATATACCCTCCAAAATAAATTTAGCAATAATGCGTTACATCTTTTCTACTGGTAAAAAACATATTACAAATGTATATAAAGATTATTTTCAGATATTTAAAACGATTGCAATTAGCATTACAATAATTTCCATATACTTATATAATTCATTATATTACAAATGTTGTTTATGAAAAATATGCCTAAAGTTAAATGCATCTATCTTGGTCAGACAAGCTATTAAAAAGCTCTTTATTATTATAATTAAGTATACATTAGTAACACAGTTCTTCTTTTAAAAAGGCAATATTAATATATGTCAATAGAGTATACCTCAATGGCACTATGGAAAGTGCAATTAAACCGTCCCATATAACTACAAAAATCAACTATGGAACGTATCACAACCCCTCTTGATTCTATTAGAACACAAATGTTATTATTTTAGTATAAATTACGTAAAGGGGAATAAATAATGTCAAATAAAATATATGGTTACATAAGGGTCAGCAGTAAAGAACAAAATACCGATAGACAAAAACAAGCATTATTGGAATATGGAGTTGATGAAAGAGATATTATTGAAGATAAGGTTAGCGGTAAAGATTTTAATAGAAACGGATATCTTACCTTGAAAAATAGTTTGCTCAGGGCTGGCGATACATTAGTCATTAAAGAATTAGATCGTTTAGGAAGAAATATGGATATGGTAAAAAATGAATGGCAAGAAATTCAATTTAGCGGAATAGATATTGTTGTATTAGACACATCAATATTAAATACAAAAAATAAATCAGATCTTGAAAAGAAACTAATAGCAAATATAGTATTTGAGTTGCTGGCCTATATGGCAGAAAAAGAACGTATTAAAATAAGAATACGTCAAGCAGAAGGTATCACAATAGCAAAAATGAAAGGATTATATAAAGGTAGAAAAAAGATAGTCAATGAAAACTTTGAAAATGTTTATGATGATTGGAAAAAAGGAAAGTTCACTGCGGTTAAAGCTATTGATATGTTAGATATGAAGAAAAGTACATTTTATAGACGTGTTAAAGAGTATGAAAGTATTAAATAAGCTACTTTCTTTTTTGTATTCAATTCTTACAAAAATAAAAGAGTTTGGAAGAAGCGCACCATAACAATTCGAACACTCTCACTGAAAATCTTAACAACCAACTGGCTCACATAACCTGACCGATTTTGGGTTCAAATTTTCCGTGAATCTGTTTCCGTGAACAGAAAAATAAAGGTAGCCGGACACTCGTTTACAATACTCGACTGCCTAAAAATTCCTTTATTTTAAGGCTTTTTTCGTAACTTTATTTACCCGCTTTTGACTTCAACACTACAGTCTCAACGTGTGCGGTGTATTAGGTCATTGAATAGAGTTTTGATTATTTTTAATTAACTCTATTAGAGGTTAGCTACAAATTATTTTTAGATCAATACTATAAGTATCCTTTAAATATGATGCGGTTCCACTTAAAATACGAAGCATATAATCTGTAAGCGCTTTACTATCAATACCTGGTTGAACTATAAAAATCTCAATTTTTGTTGGGAAAACACGCATCTTATTTTTAATTTCTCGAAGTTTGCGTATATTTCCTATTTCAAACCTTGTTCCACCTGATTGAGAACGAGAAGATTCTCGCTTCATAAGGCGATCGATAATATACGGCGGTTCCTGACACCATTTAATTCTGCTTGCCCACATACTTCATAAGATCGGCAACGCGTGCACCAGGATTATCACCATGTGCATATTTGCAGTGATAAAACTGTATGGTAATCTTATCGGTTTCATCAACAATACTTACAATATCTACAATCTCACCTGCATCGTCATCATCGAATACCACACTATATTTATTTGAAAGGATAAGTCTTTGAATTACATGATACTGAATACTTTGTTTGTAGCGCTGTATGCCCTGAGATTCCTTATGGATATCTACTCCTGTCCAATTCAATGTAGGAGAAGTTGAAGTCATCTTAACAAGGAGATGACCTTCTAACATTGATTGATCGACAAATTTAATACGTGGAGGGAATTCACTGAAAAATTTTGTTAGCTTGAATTCGTGATTACGTCTTTTAAGTACTAGCCCATTTGCTTTTATAGTTTTGAATTCAAACCTCCTGTTAAATATGGAAAGCTCATACTCTTCAGATATTGTACTGTTGCCTACAGAAAAGCGTATGGGGCCAGACTCATTATAGTCAGTAAGTTTAATGTCCATCTCGTAAATTAAATAATTGTTAGAGCCGTGCGATATAAGGATGCTGCTGTCATTTATTAATTCCAAATCGATGGGCCATTCTATCCCGTAAGGTATTGATGCAGGTCGTTCTTTTATAATTTCAGGTACTAGTGCTCCTTCGAATATTTTATAAGTATTGATTTCTTTGTTCTGTAAGAGAGAAGCAATCTCGTTGCACCAATTCACCCAATAATCAATACTTTCTACCCATTTAGACCAGATGCGTCCTTTATATGAACATCCAATACTTATTCTCCCATTTCCACGATAACCTACACCAAATAAATTAGATTTGAACGAAGTTTCTTTTTGTGATTCTGTAATGCTATTACCTATATCGATCCCTACAAACATTCGATATCGAATAGGTCCATCAATTGCAGATTTCAAGCCAACAGTACCAAGCATTAGGCGTTTAATTCCATGCAAGCATCTAAACACATTTTCGCCACCGATTTTTTCAGAATGAGCAAATAGTGCATCGGCAATAGTGTCAGAGATGCTTTTGTTTGTACTATTGACAAAGAACATATTTATTTCAGAGTTCCAGTAAATTAAATGCAAATGCCAGTTTGTATCATTAATCCCCTTGAAAGAAGTCCAGTCAATATTGGAATCCAACTTTTCTACAATAACAATAATACCATCTTCATTATTAATGGTAGAAAAGCAATTATCTCGATTAAAGATATTATATATTGCATTTGGATTCCACTGTTTCTCTTTAGTACGGTTAGCTATCATGCTGATTTTGGGACGAAGTTGTTGTATGGTCATACCGTGCAATGAGGATGAGTTAAATCTTTGAGCAAGGTCCTGGATTGACAATTCTTTATGAATTTCTCGATTCGCTAAGACATGAAGTAATACCTTCCAATCGGAATCTTGTTCATAAAGTTCTTGCAAGGATTCATCCAGCTCATCGTTAGCTATATTGGTAATTACTGTTGCAGTGCCTAGCACTTCGCTTGATCGTGCAAAACGTCCGATAAATTGCAACGTTATAGGGAGTGATTTGTACTTATCGTGTACAGCAGCAATTTTAAGGCTTGGAATATCAATTCCTTCTCCAAACATGTCCACGCAGACAACAATTCTTGAGCTTCCATCACGAAGTTATTTTAGATGTTTCTATCGGATGTTGGAATATCAATATGCACCAATACTGGATTATATCTTGCAAAGTATGGATGGTAAATTGTATTATACAAACGATCCGCAGAACGTTTGTCTTTTGCACGAACAAGAATAATATGGTTGAACCCTGCTTTCAAATCACTATCTAATTTTTCAACCGCAGCAGTTGCAATTGAAATATCACCCTTTTACTCATCAAATTCAAGAATAGGGAAAAAATGATTTCTTGAAAGTATCCATGTTTTTGGGCCATAGATAAAGGAAAATTATAGATTATTTTTCCGTCAACCTTTTTCCCATCATTTCTAAAAGGATTTGCCGTAAACTGAAGGCATCTTAGTTCTCTTAATTTGTACTTTACTTATGCCCATGTTTCGGCAGCTATGTGATGAGCTTCGTCCACAATTAACGTATTACATCTTTTGCAGAGTCTTGCCAAGTAATCATCGGAAAACCTCTGCAATAATGACATAGTAGTAACAACAATATTAGATTTATCAAGGATTAATTGCAAATCAGTGAGTTCCTTCGGTGTTTTGAGTAATGCTGCCACTGTTGGCTTCACTGCATTGTTATTAATTACACCAATATCTTGTAAAATACCAAATGTCAAAAATTTGTCAGCTGTTTGCTTTCTTAATAAATTGCTTGGCACGATAATCAATGTACGATCAATCATTTCAGATACAACCGTAGCAATCATGGTTTCTGTTTTACCTGTGCCTGTAGGCATGACAATAGTAGCTGGTTCATTTGATACTATCCAGTGTGATTTTATCGAAAATAATGCCCCTAACTGTGCCGGTCGAAGCCCTGGATTATCATCTTCAGGACTAAGTGAAAGAACATTTCGCCAAGAATGCAAGATATAATCTATAGGAAGTAGCTCTTTAGTAGGTTCAGTTTGTATTTGTGAAATATTATTATTGCCAACAGTCAGTTTTACTTCGTTCATCAAAATCCCCCCAATTATCTTATATAATAAACTTTTTGACATTATTTTACCATAAATATAACGAAAATACTAAGTGTTACTATCTTTAAATTTTACCTTTTTATAATTCGAAAGATCATATATCGGAATTTATTATTATGTAATTAAATAAAAAATTGAATTATTAAATTAAACAATCTAACATGACGTGTTACTTAACCATAATTTTTTATATCAATTTGCCTGTCTAAATTTTGATCATCTGTACTTACTCATGTGAGAAGTTTAAGTTAATAATACTTGGAACTGAATTAAAATGGTGGTCAAAGTGCTTTTTTCAGGAAGCTGTGATAATTTTTCTTTTAAAGAATTCAATTTTTCTTGGGATAAATCACATGAATGGTATTGTCCAATAATATCTTCTAACATATTATTATAGTAAGAAGAAGCTATCCGCATTTATTGTAAACGTTGGGATATTGAGGTTTTCTTCAAAGTATGCAAATCATACCTCAAGCTCAGCAAAGAGTGCAATTCTCTGTCTTATGATGCAATGACTGCACACACTGCCGTTGTTTTTACCAGATATATGATGCTTTCAGTGGAAAACCGAAAAGAATCGGATATCCGAACACTGGGTGAAACTTTTTATTTCTTTAAGATGAACTGTCTGATATCACTTGGATTCAGGCATTCCATAAAATTATGCAAATATTCATGAACACTCTGTCTGACAAATTATCATTAACATCAGAAGAGTTGGATAAACTTCTGGATACTTTTATTCTAGCTCTTCCTAAAGAACTAAAAGGAAGTTTGCTTTTGTGTGCTTAAAATACTAAAATTAAATATATTTCTTTTGTTAAATATTGAATTTTCAAGGCCCATATTGTTTTATTTGTGTTATACTTTTCATAGCATGAACCTCCGTTTTTGATAGTTGTTTGTCGTGATTCAATTATACCAAAAATGTCGGCTTCATGCTATTTTATTGTTAAATAATATTGAATTTTCAAGGTCCGTATATATTTTTACAACTGCGAAGTTTTAGTGATTAACTTATATACGTCTGAAAAGTTCCATATGGCTAAATCAATTAAGACAGGAATGGCTCCTGAAAAAGATGATGATAAAACCATCAGCTATTTAGCAGGTTCAGGTGAAAGAGTCAAATAAATATTTCAGATATAACAGGAAAAGACCGCGTCCACATAAGGGACGGATTTTTTTCAGAAGTAAGCAATAGTGATTTTCATAAAATTGAGTTAGATCAGCTGGTTATATCAAATGATAAATATTTTCAAACTGTTAAAGAGCGTACAGATGATGATAATTATAAGTATCGGTTAATAAGCTGCTATAATGACAGCTACACCGTATTGATTGATGCAGCATAAAATAAAGCTAAACAAATTCAATGACATGGTTTATGCCTGGGTTGAAGACGCAGAAAATAAGAAATTAATCCAATATGCTGAGGATAATAAGGAAAATATTATAGCAGATGGTTTTAATGATATAAATTTCAGCGAATTAAATAAATATGTAAGTGTGTATAGTGACAACGGTGATATTATTGTGTTGGATAACGGAAATAAATGCCTTGATGATAATGTGTTTGACTACGTCTTGAGAAGCAGCAGTCCTGCTATCATCAACTAAGACAAATGCAATACGGACCTTGGTGTGACAGCCTGGGATAAGAGTAATGATAAGTTTTATATTCTGACAAAAAAAGATGACAGGCTGGGAAATATTTTCGAAGTGAATCTAATTGACAAGTCAATCAGGGATTTGGCATGTGATATCGACTGTAGATATGAAAACATGTATATAGATTTATCAAGGGCTTCGTAGTTTATAATACCTTTCCAAATATTATGTACTATAGCGATATTGAAGACTATGACGAAAATGTTTATTTGTACGTTAAATATTTCAATTCCGGTGAAACAATAGAAATAGCACATACAAAGAAGAAAAGTATAAACTTCAATATATTTGAAAACAGGCTAGATTATTATTACATTGATAATGAAAAAAACATCTTCAATTCTTGCATAATTTAAAACATAGAGGACGGTTCAAGACTGGTGAAAAAGCCTCGAACGCGCGCCAGACTAGTTTCAGAATAATATATTGCTAAATTATTTTGATTTGTTATATTAAAATTACAAAGATAAAAACACGTCCCGGTAGGTAGTCCGGGAGCAACAATTTGTTGTCAGTAACCTGCCTCCTTGGTTGTCCAGTCTTTGTTCATTAAATCTTAAAGGAGTGATTATATGTACAAAGTATCAGGAAGATTACAGGTGTTTTTCGAAGAACCATTTTGGGTTGAAATATTTGAACGAATTGATAATGATAAGTTATCTGTTTGCAAAATTACATTTGGGGCAGAGCCAAAGGATTATGAAGTACAGGCGTTCATATTGGAAAATTACCATAAACTTCGTTTTAGTCCTTCTGTTGATTCTATTGTAGAAGAAAAAGAAAGGATAAACCCTAAACGTTTACAAAGAGAAGTCAAGAAAAAGATTAAAAATGTAGTCATAGGATCAAAATCTCAACAAGCTTTGAAAATACAACAAGAACAAGGAAAATTGGAAAGAAAAGCTTATTCTCGTGAGCAAAATGAAGCGAAGAAAGAATTCCAGTACAAATTGAAACAACAGAAAAGAAGAGAAAAACACAAGGGCAGATAATTGCCCGTTCTCTTTTATAGGACGAATTAATACATAGTATGCCACATTCATGTCGTTTAATCATTAGTCTCAAATGTCACATTTTGCGAGGGTAGAGTATTGGATAGTATATCGGAAAAACATAAACAGGCAATTGTTGTGCTTCATGAGATATATGGAATTAACCAATTTGTAAAAAAGCAATATCAAGAGTTTATTGAAGCTGGTTATGATGTTTTTTGCCCAAATATGATTGACAGAGCTTCTTTTTCTTACGAAGAATCTATAGAAGCATATGATTTTTTTATAAATAATGTTGGGTTTGAAGTGTATAAAGAAATCAATGATCTTGTCAACCAATTGAAGGATAAATATGATGATGTATTTAATATAGGTTTTAGTGTGGGAGCGACTATAGCATGGAGATGTAGTGAAAATTCATTATGTAGTGGGATTGTAGCTTGTTATGGTTCTCGTATAAGAGATTATACCAATATAAATCTTATCTATCCATCGCTTTTACTATTTGCAAATGAAATTCTTTTGATGTTCATGCATTGTCTTGTCAACTTCAAGATAAACAACATTTATCTATCCTTGAGTGTGATGCCCAACATGGTTTTTTAGATCCGTATTCTAAACATTACAATTATAAACAGTCAAGATGTGCTGAAGAGGCCATTACTTGCTTTATAAATGAATGAACAAAATAAGCCGTATAGACGTTTGTCTTTAGCAAACAATCCATAGGGGAAGGTTTTAAGAGTCTACTCACAACTCAAAATAACACAGAAACACAAATTCAATTTATTGAAATTAATAAAGATATATAGAGCCACAGAGTGATCTCTCTGGTTCAGGTCGCTGACAAAGGCAGAACAAAAATTACGAAAAATTAACACAAAAACCGTTGGAAATTCAACGGTTTTTGTTTATTTTTAATCTAAAATATGATATGATTAATGTATATCTAAACAAGGAAGAAAAGAAGGATGTTAACAAAAACAATGGAAACTCAGATAAAAATGGAGTTAGTGGTAATTGAAAACCTAGTTAAAGAAGATCATATTTTAAGAAGAATCAAATATATAGACTTTAACTTCATTTATGGTTTGGTTGAAGATAAATATTGTATAGATAACGGAAGACCTTCTATTGATCCTGTTGTGTTGTTTAAAATTATATTGGTCGGGTACTTGTTTAGCATTAGGTCTGAAAGAAGATTAGTGGAAGAAATTCATCATAATGTAGCGTATAGATGGTTTTTAGGATATGGATTGGAAGATAAAATACCTGATGCGAGCACAATAAGCCAAAACAGAAGAAGAAGGTTTACAGGTACAGACATATATGAAAAAATATTTGAAAATATAGTTTATCAGGCAATATAACAAAGTTGATAGTTGGTAAAATTATATATGTCGACTCAACGCATATTAAAGCCAGTGCAAACATTGGAAAGTTTACCAATAAACAAGTGGAAGTTCCTGTTCCTGAGTATATAGATGAATTTGACAAGGCAGTAAATGAATCAAGGGAAAGACATGCTCAGAAGGCATTAAAAAAAAGAAGAAAAAACGGACGAAATATAAAATAGAAAAGTAAGTACGACAGACCCTGACAGTAGATATATATTCAGAGACAGAAAACCAAAAGGACTTTTTTATCTGAAACACATGGCAGTTGATGGAGAAAATAACTTGATAGCAAGTGTGTTACCGACAACAGCAGCAATTAATGATTCAGTTCCTTTCTTAGGAATAGTTGAAAGTTTGAAAGTAATTAATATATAAGTTAAGTGCTTTAATAATAATAGAATATTTAATTTTTAATAATTATATTGACATAGGGAAAAAATAATGATAATATTTATTTAAACATTAAACATGTTCAAACAAAGAACATGTGCGAAGAAATTATTAAATTCCAAGGAGGATTAATTATGAAAAGAAAGGTATTAGCAATTTGTTTATCCGCATTAATGGTTGTTTCGCTTGCAGCTTGTGGCTCTAAGAGTTCAACCCAAACAACTGCAACAAGTGGAACAGAAGCAGCTAGAGAAAAAAAAGAAGAAAAAATTGAACAAATTAACTTTAAGGTTTCTCATCCTAGACCTGAGGGAAGTGATAACGATTTACTTACTAAAAAATTTCTTAAAGAAGTACAAGATGCTCTTGGTGAAGAAAGATTTTCTTATGAGATTTATCCTAATAATGAACTTGGAGACTACACTGTAGTGCAAGAATCTATGAGCATGGGCGAAATTGATATGTGTATGCAATCAATTTCAACAAATGTAGATCAGTCACTTACTTTAGCAACAGCTCCATATCTTGTTGAAAACTGGGAGCAAGCGCAGAAATTATATAATACATCAGATGGAATTGTATCAATATATATAGAAGAGGCTCTGGAAAAACAAAATATTAAACTTTTAGCAATGATTCCAAAATACTTCAATGCTATTGCTACAGTTGAAGAGCCAAACGATATTTATAATCTTTTTGGTGACAAAAAGATTAAGATGAGAGTTCCAACAATGAAATCTTATGAATTAGTTGCCCAAACATTAGGATATCAAACTACACCTATGAACTGGTCTGATGTATTTACAAGTATGCAAACAGGAATTATTGATGGGTGTTTCGGCGGTGGACCAGAGGGATTCTACACAAGCATAAAAGAAGTTATGAAATACCTTATTCTTTATAGAAATGCTTTTGAGCCACATTGGTTAATGATGAATCTTGATGATTGGAATGCTTTTACACCGGAGGAGCAATCAAAGGTTTCTGAAATTGCAAAAAAACTTGAAGCGCAAGCTTTTGCTGATGCAGAGGTAAGAGATGCTAAATATATCCAGATGTTTAAAGATGAAGGTATCAATGTAATTGAATTTACAGATGAACAGATTGAAGAAATTTCTACAAAAGTTCGTTCTGAGGTATGGCCACAACTCGAAGATATTTTTGGAAAAGAAATTTTTGACAAAATTAAAACTGAGCTTGGCATTAACTAATATAAAATAAATACATAAGGTCAATGGGAAAAATCTATAGACCTTATGTGTTCAATTTTCAAGGAGGATATATAATGAGGAGTTTCTATTACGGGATTAGGAAAGTTTCTAATTTTATTGGAAAAATAGTTCAATACATAACAGCGGCTATAATTGTTTTTCTTCTTTTATTATCTGTGCTTCAAGTATTTCTAAGAACATTTGATTTTCCTCAGATGGGAATTGAAGAGCTTATGCAATTTCCTGTAATTTGGATGTATATGTTAGGAGGAGCCTGTGCTTCTTATACCAAAACACATATTGACTGCGGAATTTTAGATTCGTTTACTAAAAATGAAAAGGTGCTTGAAATTATGGCAATTATAAAGACAATATTGAGCTTTGGTGTTTGTGTAATAATTATAGGTTGGACAAATTCTTTCCTTAAATATTGTTTTAAAACAAATAAAATAAGCGTTGTTTTGGGGATCCCTTGGACATATGCAAATATTGCCATTATGGCTGGCCTTATACTTATGGCGTTTTTTATTATAGTTGAGTTTATTGAACGAATATGTGAATTTTTTTACCCTGAGTTTAAGGAGGTGCAGTAATGACTCTAATGCAAAATTTTTCAATGGCAGTAGCTATACTTATGGTATTTCTGTTAGGAGGTGTATCTCTTCCATTTTGTTTCGCAGCATCACTGGCATATATGGTTTTCTTTGCGGGAGTACCCATTGGAACTCTTTTTCTGTATGGATTTAATCAGATGATAAGTGTAACATTGTTTGCCGTTCCAATGTTTGTTATAGCAGGCACCCTTATTTCAGATAGTGGGATAGCAGAAAAATTATTAGATGTTGCCAACTTGTTTGTGGGAAAAATAAAGGGATCACTTGGAATTATTTGTGTTGTTACTTGTGGTTTTATTGGGGCCATTTCAGGAAGTGCATTTACAGGCATTGCTGCTATCGGTCCGGTTATGATTCCAAGGATGGTAAAAGAAGGGTATGAAAGGGGTTTTGCTACAGCACTTGTTTCCTCAGCATCAGTTCTTGGTATGCTTATTCCACCAAGTTCTGCAACTATTCTTTATGGTTGGTCAACGGGTTCATCTATTTTAGCAGGATTTCTTTCAACTGTTGTGCCTGGAGTTTTGGTAATAATTAGCTTTTCGTTTATTAACCTTGCATATGCACGTAAGCATTGCCATGCAGTAGCAGAGATTGATGAAGCTGTTTTAGGAGAGGCAGAACAGAATAAGGGAAGCAAGAGAAGAATTATAATAACTGCAATTCCAGCGCTTATGATGCCAGTTATTATCCTTGGCGGTATATATGGCGGTATATTCACTCCATCAGAAGCAGCATCTGTTGCAGCTATGGTGGCACTCCTGATTGGAATTTTTGTGTATAGAACACTATCGCCTAAACCTCTTTTACAGGTGCTTAAAACAAGTGCAAACTCTATAGGCGGAATTTTCACTATGATTTTCTTCTGCTATATGCTAAGTCAAGCGCTTGTGTTTTTAAAAATACCTCAACAGCTTGTACAACTTTTTATGTCAATTACAGATGATAAGTATGTTATGCTCATCATCATAAATCTCTTTTTATTGTGTGTAGGAATGATTGCAAGCGATACAGTAGGCATTGTTCTTTGTGCTCCACTACTCCTTCCAATTGTGCAGTCCTATGGAATTAGTCCAATTCATTTTTGCGCAATAATGATTGTAAACCTTGCAGCAGGAGGACTTACTCCACCATATGCAAGCATTATGTATTTTGGAATGAAAGTGGGGAATTGTAAATTTGCAGAGATATATCCTCCAACTATGTTACTTCTAGCTTTGGGTTATATACCAGTAATGCTTTTAACTACATATATAGAACCAGTTTCGATGTTTTTACCAAGGCTGATGGGATATTAATGGAGGTGCTACATGGATATAAGTGTATTTGAAATTATTGGACCTGTAATGCTTGGCCCATCCAGTTCCGGAACAGCAGGTATGGCAAGGCTGGGAAAGGCGACTCATAGATTTCTTGATGGCCCAATAAAAAGTATAGATTTAAAATTTCATCCACGTAACGAGGATTATGCTGGATTAAGAAGTCATGTTGCTTTGGTTGGTGGAGTTATGGGCTATAATGAGTATGACCCTATAATTAAAGATTCATTAAATATAGCCAAAGAAAAAGAAATAGAGGTTACGGCAAGTAAATTTTTAGACCCGCTCCCTGCTGATGGACACACGGTCACTTTAACTGTTGAACAAACAGATGGGAAAATCAAAAAAATAACAGGAGTTTCTGTGGGTGGCGGAAGTATTGACATTATAGGTATAGATGATTTTGAAGTAAAGCTTTCAAGTACAGAAAAACATTTTTTTGTATGGTCTAATTATGATGTTTCTGCTCAGCTCAAAGATATAATGCCTAAAGAAACTAATGTTAATATAGATTATAAAAACGATAAGTACCTTATCTATATGGGTGTTTCAGCTAAACTTGATGAAACAATTTCTATGAAAGTAGAAATGTTTGAAGGTGTTGAAAAAACACTGTTTACAGAACCGTTTTTATCTTTTGGCTTTGTGCCCCATGAACCTCTTTTTACCTCTTATGAGGAACTAATGAAAATGTCGGAGAGAACCGGTAAGGATATTGCAGAACTTGCTATAGAATATGAAATAGTTCGCTCGGGAAAAACAAAGACAGAAATTTGGAACACAATGTCTAAGAATCTTGAATTTATGAAAGAAACAGTAAGAGAAGGACTGTCAAAGCCTTTAACAACACTATTCGGTTTTGGAACAGGAAAAGATGGAAAGAAAATGCTTAATGCTGTTCAAACAGGAAAAACCCTTGGCGGAAATACAATCGGACGTGCAATTGCCAATGCGCTTACAACAATGGAAATGGATTGTTCAATGAATAGAATAGTTGCTGCACCAACAGGTGGAAGTTGTGGAATTGTGCCAGGTTGTATACTAACTGTTCAAGAAGATAGAGGCTTTAGTGATGAAGAGCTCGTAAAGGCGTTATTTGTAGCAGCGGCAATGGGTGTTATTATGTACTATCATAAGGCAAGTTTTTCTGGCATGGGTGGAGGCTGTCAAAGCGAAATAGGAGTTTCTTCAGCAATGGCAGCTGGGGCTTTGGCGTACTTAGGTGGAGGAGATACAAAAACAGTTTGTCATGCAATGGCACTTTCTATGAAAAACATATTGGGACTTATTTGTGACAGAATTGGTGGATCTTCAGAAATACCGTGCATAAAAAGAAATGGTATTGGTGTTGGAAATGCATTTTCGGGCTGCGATATGGCACTTTCTGGTATTGAAAGCTATGTAACTCCTGATGAAGTAATAGAAGCTCTTTGCAATACACAAAAACTTCTTCCGCCGGCCCTCAGAGGCGGTTATGGAGGGCTTGGATGCACACACACCTCGAGAATTGCGCGAGAAATAGAAAACAAACTTAATATAGAACTGACTTTACCTGAAAAGATAAAATAGTTTTATAAAACTTGAAAGAAATAAAATTTTATCTATAGTATTTTGTAATGGAAATCTCTTTTTCTATTCTCCAAATTTTGAGGTGCAGGTGGCTATATTTAAATAGCTACCTGTTGCTGTCTAAAAACTAGTGAAGAGTGCTTATAGCAACTGATATATGGTGAAAATTAGTTTTATTTTACTGTCGAAATGTTTTAGTTGAAATAAAATTTCTTATATGATAAAATTTAATATATATTTATGTGAATTTTAACAATAAGGTTAAGCAAGGGTGAATGATATGATAGTGCTTGCACAAAAAAATACAAGAATTTATGAAACGGTATATGAACAGATGATCAATATAATTGAAGATGGTACCTGGAAGGAAGGCGATAGAATTCCGGGGGAAATTGAGTTGGCTAAAAGATTTAAAATTAGCCGAAATTCTCTTAGAATGGCAATAAAGGTATTGCATGCATCTGAAATACTTGAATCTAAACCAGGACTTGGTACTTTCGTTGCAGATGATGCTCTAAAAAAAATAAAACATCAAAAGATTATGAATTTTATACATGATGAAACTGATTTTGGAGAAATTCTTGAAACCAGATTTATAATTGAAAAAGAAACAGCTGCTATTGCGGCAGAAAGAAGAACTGCAAAAGATATAAAAGATCTTGAAGCAATTAGTAAAAAGGTTGAGACTGCACTTAAGAACAGAGATTTTGATAAAGCTATAGATTATGGCTGCGATTTTCATAGAAGGATAATAGAAATTACCGGAAATCATATTTTGATGAACATGTATGAATCTATGCTGGATGGTATTAAGGCGGAAAAAAGGCAAAAACTTAATGAAATGACAGTTGAGGATATATGTGTAATTAATGCTAATAGGGATAGAGAAATAATAGCTGCAATAAAGGATAAAGATGGGGAAAGGGCAAGAACGCTTTTGGAGCAACATTTTATTGATAAAGAAACAATAAACAAAAAACATAAAAAATAATATATGGTTTAGTTTTAATTTTTATATAAAGGACAACACTTTCTTAAATTTGAGTGATGAAAAGTGTTGTCTTTTTGTTTTTGTAAAAAGTAAAAAAAGTTAAGAATTTAGTAAAATTTTTTTTATAACACTTGATTTTTGCGGAGGTTTGTTTTATACTTTAATCAGGATTAAATATTGAACATGTTTAAACAAAGAACATGAGTTGTATTAATCACTGGAAGTAAAAATTGACGATTTATAAGTAAGAATAAAAAGGGAGTGAAAAAAATGGATATTAGTGTATTTGAGGTAATTGGACCAGTTATGGTAGGACCTTCGAGTTCGGGTACGGCAGGCATGGCAAGAGTTGGTTTTGCAGCGGGAAAGTTTTTAGATTGTCCGCTGAAAAAGCTAAATCTGGTTTTTCATCCACGACATAGCGAATATGCTGGACTCAGAAGTCATGTTGCCTTAATAGGTGGAGTTATGGGTATACCCGAATACGATCCTATGCTTAAAGAAGCCATGACTATTGCAAAAGAAAGAGGAATAGAGGTTACAGCAAGTATGTTTGAAGAACCGTTACCTAAAAGTGGACTTACTGTACGTTTGGAAATGACTCAAGAAAATGGAGAACAGTGCAATATAACTGGAATATCTGTAGGTGGTGGGAGTATTGCAATAATAGGAATAAATGATTTTGAGGTTGAGTTATCAAGTACTGCAAAGTATCTTTTTGTTTGGTCAGATAGCGATGTTAGTGATGAAATTAAAAAGATAACAAAAATTCCACTTGTAAAAAAGAATGAAAACAAAGGCAAGTATCTTATTTATATGGAAGTTACCGACGGTATAGAGGAAATTTTAAAAAATTCTGTTCAAAAAATTAACTCTGTAACAAAAGTACTTTTTACAGAGCCTTTTTTAAAGTTTGGCTATGTTCCTCATACACCTCTTTTTAAAACCTTTAGCGAACTTATGGCACTTAGTGATAGAACGGATAAAGATGTAGCAGAGCTTGCAATCGAATATGAAATGGTTCGTTCTGGCAAAACAAGAAAAGAAATATGGAACAATATGGAGAAAAACCTTGAATATATGAAAGAAACAGTAAATGACGGCCTTACAAAAGAAATTAAAACATTGTTTGGCTTTGGAACAGGTAAAGATGGCAAGAAAATGATGAAAGCCATTGAAGAAAATAAACTGCTAGGTGGCTCAACTCTTACCAGGGCTATTGCTAAGGCCCTTGCAACAATGGAAATGGATTGTTCTATGAATAGAGTGGTAGCAGCCCCAACGGGAGGAAGCTGTGGTATTGTTCCTGGATGCATTTTAACAGTACAAGAGGATAGAAACTATAGTGATGAAGAACTTGTTAAATCTCTTTTTGTTGCTGCAGCGGCAGGTGTATGTATGTATTTTCAAAATGCGAGTTTTTCTGGTATGGGTGGAGGATGTCAAGGAGAAATTGGAGTTTCTAGTGCAATAGCAGCGGCAGCACTGGCGTACCTTGGTGGAGGGGATACAAAAACAGTTTGTCATGCAATGGCACTTTCTATGAAAAATATATTGGGACTTATTTGTGATAGAATAGGTGGTTCATCAGAAATACCTTGTATTAGAAGAAATGGAATTGGAGTTGCTAACGCTTTTTCGGGTTGTGACATGGCACTTGCAGGAATTGAGAGCTATGTAACTCCTGATGAGGTAATCGAGGCTTTATGCAATACGCAAAAGCTATTGCCTCCACAACTTAGAGGAGGCTATGGTGGTTTGGGTTGTACACATACATCAAGAATAGCAAGAGAGATAGAGATTAAGTTAAATAAGGATTTAACTTTGCCTAAAAAGAAAGAAAGCTAAGGAGGAAGGTTCTATATGGAAAAAATTAAATTTTCAATAATTGGAGCAGGTGCGGGAGGCACACTAATGGCTGTCCAACTTAAAAATAAGGGATATTACGTAAAGCTCATGGATAAAAGAGCTGATGTCATAGATAAAATGAAAGAATTGGGTGAGCTTAAAGCCTCCGGCAAAACTGAGGCAACAGAAAAGCCTGATTTATTAACTTGTGACATTAAAGAGTGCATCGAAGACACAGATGTTATTATGGTTTGCACAACTACAGATGCTCATGGTGATATTGCAAGAGAAGCTGCTCCATTTATAAAAAGCAATCAAATTGTGCTTTTAAATCCGGGACATATGGGAGGTACACTGGAGTTTATAAATACTCTTAAAGACTGTGGGTGCAAGGAAATTCCCACAGTAGGAGAAGCATCAGACTTGATGTACGCTTGTCGTACAATAGAAATTGGACATACATTACAAACTGGAGAAAAATCCAAGATTAGTATCGCATCTATACCTGCCAAAAATTCAGAAATAATCTGTAATAAACTTAAAGAAATTTTCCCGTGTTTTGTTCCGGTAGAAAATGTGCTTGTTACTGGACTGAGTGGCGGGAGCCTTCTTCATTCCATTCCTTGTGTAATGAATATAAATAAAGTTGAACTCGGTCAAACTTTTGATTATTATATGGAAGGCTTAACACCTGGTATTTGTAATATAATTGAAGCTGCAGATAAAGAAAGATGTTCAGTATGTGAGGCGCTAGGAATGGCAAGTCCAACTTTGCTTAGCCATCTAAAAAATGTTTATGGTCTTGAACCGGATGGATTTTATGCTGCAATTCAAAGCTGCAAGCCATATGCAGGAATTAAATCCCCAACAAATACAAATCATAGGTTTTTTCAAGAAGATACGCTATCAAATTTAGTGCCAACAGCTTCTTTAGGTAAACTTTTAGGTGTTGCAACACCTACGATTGACGCTATAATTCTTTTGGAGAGTCAAATTACAGGAAAGGATTTTAATAAAGAAGGACGTACTGTGGAAAAACTCGGGCTTGCAGGCAAAACTATCAAAGAAATATATGAATTGATATCATAATTAAACAGTAATAGACCTTATGCTAATTCATTAGATAATATAGGTAAAGCACTGATACGTATTGAAAAAGCATTAAGGGAACTATAATGGTATTGTAATAAAATAATGTAGATCAATTAAGTTGGGATACATTCTATTTTAATCAAAAACATGTTAGTTTAATATGACCAAAAATACTTAGTTATAAGAAAGAAGGATAGAAAAATGGCAAAGAAAAAAAATATATTAGATTTACATAAAATGAAAAAAAACGGTGAAAAAGTTGCTTGGGTAACAGCATATGATTTCCCTACTGCATCTTTTGCTGAGCAAGCTGGTTTAGACATGATTTTAGTTGGAGATTCATTAGGAATGGTAGTTTTAGGATATGAAGGTACAATTCCAGTAACAATGGCTGATTGTATATCACATTGCCAAGCTGTTAGAAGAGGAGCTCCTAATACATTTATAGTTGGAGATATGCCTTTTGGTTCATATCACACAACTGATGGAGAAGCTGTAGCTAATGCTGTAAGATTCTTAAAAGAAGCAAATGTTGATGCAATTAAGTTAGAAGGCGGTATAAGAGTTGCTAGCAAAATTAAAGCAATAGTAGATGCAGGCATAGTTGTAATTGGTCATATTGGACTAACACCTCAAAGTGCGGGACAGCTTGGTGGTTTCAAGGCTCAAGGTTTATATGTTGACAGCGCAAGAGATCTTATAAAGGATGCATTGGCAATTCAAGAGGCAGGAGCTTTAGCATTGTTATTAGAGGCAGTTCCACCAGAATTAACAGAATTTATAGCAAATAAATTAACTATTCCTGTTTACTCTATAGGTGCAGGTCTTCCATGCGATGGACAATTAATTATATGTGGAGATATGTTAGGAATGTTCCAGGCATTTACACCAAAGTTTGTAAAGAAATATGCAAATGTAGCAGAAGTTATTACAAATGCATTTAAGGAATATGTTGATGATGTAAAGACAGAAAAATTCCCTGAAGACAAACATGTATACCATGCAAAAGATAGCAAAGAAGATTTTGAAAAATTATTCCAAGAATTTAACTAAATGTAAAAGGAATGGGTGATTAAGTCACCCATTTTTATTAAAGTTTTATCAAAATATTATAAATGTAGTTGTGTCGGGTAAAACCGAGTAATTAAGGAAAAAAGTTTAATGGAGGTAATAATATATGTCACAATTTTTATCAGACATAGAAATAGCGCAGCAAGCAGAGATGCAGGTAATAAACAAAATAGCAGAAAAGATCAATATTCCTGATAAATATGTTGAAAATTATGGCAAATATAAAGCAAAGATTGACTATAGATACTTGCAGAATGAATTAAATGAAAATGAAAATGCAAAATTAATATTAGTTACAGCAATAAATCCAACTCCCGCAGGTGAAGGAAAGACTACTACAACTATAGGCTTAGGAGATTCTCTTTCTAGCCGTGGCAAAAAAACTATAATAGCACTTCGTGAGCCATCCTTGGGACCAGTATTTGGAGTAAAGGGAGGAGCTGCAGGAGGCGGATATGCACAGGTAGTTCCAATGGAAGACATCAACCTTCACTTTACAGGAGACTTCCATGCTATAGGAGCAGCAAACAACTTATTGGCAGCTATGCTTGACAACCACATTCATCAAGGAAATGAACTCAACATCGATACAAGAAGAGTTGTATGGAGAAGAGTTGTTGACATGAACGATAGACAGTTAAGACACATAGTTGATGGTCTTGGCGGAAAAACTGAAGGTGTAGTAAGGGAAGACGGATTTGATATTACAGTAGCATCAGAAGTAATGGCAATATTCTGTTTATCAAATGATATAGTAGAATTAAAAGAAAATTTAGCAAAAATAATTGTAGCATATACAAGAGACGGAAACCCTGTAACAGCAGGACAATTAAAAGCAGAAGGAGCAATGGCTGCACTTTTAAAAGATGCATTAAAACCAAACCTTGTTCAAACATTGGAAGGAACACCTGCATTTATTCACGGTGGACCTTTTGCTAACATAGCACACGGCTGCAACTCAGTAATAGCTACAAAAATGGCAAGCAAAATATCTGATTATGTAGTAACAGAAGCAGGATTCGGTGCAGACCTTGGAGCAGAAAAATTCATAGACATCAAATGCCGTAAAACTGGTTTAAGGCCAAGCGCAGTAGTAATAGTAGCAACAGTTAAAGCATTAAAATACAACGGTGGAGTTGCAAAGGCAGAATTAGGAGCAGAAAATCTTGAAGCATTAGAAAAAGGCCTTCCAAACTTATTGAAGCATGTTGAAAATGTAACTCAGGTATTTAAGCTTCCAGCAGTTGTAGCAATTAACAGATTCCCTACAGACTCAGAAGCAGAGCTTAACTTAATAAGAGAAAGATGCAATGAATTAGGCGTAAACGTAGCACTTTCAGAAGTATGGGGCAAGGGAAGCAAGGGCGGACAAGAGCTTGCTGAAGAAGTTTTAAGACTTACTGAAAAAGAAAGAAACGTAGAATTTGTATATGATATTGATTCACCTATAAAAGAGAAAATAAAAGCAATTGCTACAAGACTATATGGAGCAAGTGAAGTTGAATTTTCAGCTAAGGCAAGCAAAGAAATTGCAAACTTTGAAAAATTAGGTTTTGGCAACTTACCAATATGCATGGCTAAAAACCAATATTCATTAACTGATGATCCTAAGGTATTAGGAAGACCAACAGGATTTAAAATTACAATCAGAGACATAACAATATCAGCAGGAGCAGGATTTTTGGTAGCACTTACAGGAGATATAATGAAGATGCCTGGACTTCCAAAGGTTCCATCTGCAGAATTCATTGATGTTGATGTTTATGGTAAAATTAAAGGTCTGTTCTAAACAGCCTAATTAGTAAGCTGTGGCAGCTGACACTAAAAACAAATTGTGTCAGCTGTAACATTAATAAATTGGTAAAGGGGATTACAATTTGAGTTCAGTATCTTTATCACCAAAAGAAACATCAGATGCACTTATAAAAGTAGCCGTTAAAAAAGCATCTTATTCAACAACAAAAAGAATTTTATTAAGCTTTATGGCTGGCTCTTTATATTGCCCTTGGTGCACAAGGATTTATAGTTGCTTACGGAAATCATTTTATAAGAGCCGCTGTATTTCCTGTTGGACTTATGCTTATAGTATTGGTGGGCGGTGAATTATTTACTGGAAATTGCTTAATGACATTTGGCTTAATGCAAAAGGAAATAGCATTCAAGGATTATTTAAAAACATTAATACAGGTATTAATAGGAAATTTACTGGGAGCCTTATTCATAGTCTTTGTGCTATATTTCGGAGGAGTGTATAATAAGCCGGAAATTGCAGAAACAATTATAGGAATTGCAAAGGCAAAAACATCATTAACATTTGTTCAGGTATTAATGAGAGGCATATTGTGCAACATACTCGTAGCATTGGGCGTTTGGCTGGCTACTACTTCAAAAGACACAACAGGAAAGCTATTGGGATGCTGGTTTCCGGTAATGCTTTTCGTTTTATGCGGTTATGAGCACGTTGTAGCAAACATGTTTTACCTGCCTTTAGGAGCGGTTTTAGATTCATCCATTACTATGTCTAAAATACTGTTAAATTTCATACCAGCAACACTGGGAAACTTTATTGGTGGAGGACTTGTTATTCCACTGATTTATAACAAAGTATATTATAATTAAATGTGAGGTGAAAAATGCTTACACAAAAATCAAGCGGGGAATTTGCTGCGCTTTTAGCATCAAAAAATCCCATACCAGGAGGCGGAGGAGCTGCTGCTTTAACTGCCGCATTAGGAACTGCATTAAATTCCATGGTAGCAAATTTTTCTATCGGTAAAAAGAAGTTTATCGATGTTAAAGAAAAACATGAAGATTTATTAAAAAGAGGTGAAGTTTTAAGAGAAAAACTCATTGATTTGGTAGATAAGGATGCTGAATTTTTTGAGCCATTATCTAAAGCCTATGTAATGCCTTCAAATACAGAAGAAGAAAAGAATCAAAAGGAAGAAATTCTTCAAAAATGTTTAAAAGTCGCATGCTCAGCTCCTATGGAAACATTGGAATTAACATACGATGCAATTAAAATGCATGAAGAAATAGTAGATATATCATCTAAAAATATTGTAAGTGACGTAGGTGTGGGAGTGCAATGCTTAAAGGCAGCGCTAAACAGCGCCTACCTGAATGTTCTGATTAATTTAAATTCAATAACTGATGAAGATTATATGAAAGAAAATAAAGAAAAGGCAGAAAGACTTTTATCTGAAGGTAATTTAACAGCAGATGATGTCTATGCTAAAGTTGTTAATATAATAAATGGATAGGAAGTGCAATATGGGAGAATTATTAAAAGGAAAGCCGGTAGCAGATGCAATTACCCTTGAAGTTAAAAGCAGAGTTAAAGAGTTAATTGCTAAAAATATACATCCTAAATTAATGATTGTAAGAGTTGGAGAAAGACCAGATGACCTATCATATGAGAAGTCAGCAATCAAGAGAATGCAAGGCTGCGGTATAGAATGCGAAGTTACAACTTTACCTGTGGACATCGGCCAAGTTGACTTTATTGAAAAATTAAAGGCTGTTAATAATGATAATTCAGTTCATGGAATATTATTATTTAGACCTTTGCCAAAGCAAATAGATGAAAATGTTGTAAAACACATTATTAGCCCTGAAAAGGATATTGATTGCTTTAATCCTGCAAATGTAGCTAAGATTGCAGAGGGAGACAAGACAGGTTTTGCTCCTTGTACACCAACAGCTGCAATGGAAATATTAAAATATAACAATATTCAATTAAAGGAAAAAAAAGCAGCAGTAATAGGAAGGTCCTTAGTTGTTGGTAAACCAATGGCACTACTATTATTAGGTGAAGATGCAACTGTTACAATATGTCATTCAAAAACTTCAGAGATTTCAAAGGTTGCAGCTGAAGCTGATATTTTAATAGCAGCAATAGGCAAAGCAAGAATGATTACGGATGATTTCGTAAAGGCAGGTACAGTTGTGATTGATGTAGGAATTAACGTTGATGCAGAAGGAAATTTATGCGGTGATGTTGATACAGAAAAGTGTAAGAATAAGGCAAGCTTTATTACACCTGTTCCTGCAGGAGTGGGTTCAGTGACTACAGCAGTATTGGCAAAGCACGTTTTAAAAGCTTGTAATCTTGCCAATAATATATAAATCTATTACTAATTCTAAAAAATTAAGGGGTTTGTTGCATTGTATATAATGAAATGGTCATGGAAAACGTCCACGACTACTGAAAGGTGGCTCTTTTATCTCCCTATAAGTATTGGTATATTAACAATATTTAAGGTTTTGATTATAATTTCTAGTTTTAAAATTAAATATACAAAACTTTAGGGTAGCTATTGCAGCTATCCTCTTTTACAATTAACCGCTATTGCGGTTAATTTTGATTGAAAGGACAGACACGCTTAATATGACATATCCCTTCGCTCAACATAGTCCATGGTATCTTTTAAGCTCTGCATTTTTACCTCCTATGGAAGCTCTTTTTTTTTCTAAATACTCTTCCGTCTTTTGGTATTGTGATATTTCATAAAATTCATTTATATTTGTGCCGATTTTTAATATTTTTCTTACTGCTTTACCAGCGCATTTAGCATGTTTAGGGCAGTTTCTACACTGATTTATATCAAAGTAATATGTATATCCTTCTCTTATTTAATATTTTTTATTTGATTTTGAAGTATAGTATTTTTGTTAACTGTTATATTGCCTTGATAGCATTGTCAATCATCTGAATCTTTATTATATGAATATTTATTTTCATCAATTCTATAAACTGAAGCATTTACCGGCATGTATGCCGTTGCTTGAATTTCTTCTATAATATTTAATGTTTATTTTCTAAAATACGCCTTGTCTCCAAAAGATTTATGTATCTTTATTCCTGATTCTAAAGTTTCATCTATTAATTCTTTAACATAAGTTCCATCAACATATGCCCCATCAGCTGTTTTTACTGCTGTTATTAATCTTTCATCCGTTGTCATAATAAATTCGGTTTTATAGCCGAAAAAATTTTGCGTATGGCTTTTTTCGAACAACTCTAGCATCCTCATCTGTCAATGAACGTATCCCTTTTTGAAATTTTGGATCATTTAATATTTCTTTTGCTCTGTTGATAATTTCATTAGTTTTGGAAGTTTTGTTGATAACTTCTTTATTTTTTTTCACTTCTTCTATAACTGTTTTCAAATATTCCTTCATTACTTTTTTTGCTTCTTTGTGATCTTCAATTTCTTTGTAATTTTGAACTTCATGGCAGTTTTCTAAAATCTCATTATTTTCTTCTTCATAAGTCTTAGTTATTTTTCTTGCTAGATGTTTCGTTAATCTTTCAGGGGTTTTCTTTATATTACTTATCAACACCATTCTATATCGACCGCCCATAGATCCTGAGCTTATGAAAAAGACTATAATTGAGGGCTTGAAAAAACTCGAATTAACTGATGTTGACTTTATATCAATACCATGTAATTCTGCACTATATTTTGAAGAGTTGGAGAAATCTATCGAGGTCCCTTTAAACATTGTAGATGAGACAATAAAGCATTTGCCTGAAGTTCCGCAAAAGGCAACCCTGTTTTCTTCAACAAGTTCAACCTATGATTCTGAAATTTACCAAAAGGGTATAATAAACAGAGGTCATGAATTTATTTTTGAAAATAATTGGCAGCAGAAGCTTAATTTCCTTAGTCAATGTATAAAATTAGATAAGGATAACATCAAGAATGTTGAACTTTGGAATGAGCTAGTTGAAGATGTAAAAAGTAAAGACATTAAGAATATTATTGAGGGTTGTAACGATTTAAATGCTGTATTAAGAAAAAATCTAAATTCAATTGATATTATAGATTCATCAAGATGTTTGGCTAAATCCGTTATCAATAAATATTTAGAATTAATTAAATAAAGTCCAGAAGTAACTACATTTCGTATGAATATTTTTTGTTTATTGTTAATTGATAAAAGAGTTATAAACTAGTTCAATCAGATTAGTACAGAATAATGAAAAGTATAAGAAATCAGAGCTTCAACATAGGTACTCTACTAAGTGACCAAAGATTATAGTTTTAAAAAATTGATAGTGAAAATAGTACCCACTGTACACAAACTTGTTTAGAAGAAGGTGCTTTCAAATATCCTATTAAAGCATCTTTTTTATCTTATCTAGGCTAATTTTTGCTAATTTTTCGCGCTGTACATCTTCAATCCATTTGATATAATATTCTTAAGTTCTTAATTAATATGAGGGGTGACCATAGTGAAGCAGGATAAATCAGAATTAATACAAAATGGGGATATGTACAAGGTATTGTTAACCTTATCTATCCACATTATTATAAATAGTATAAAACAAACATTATATAATCTGATAGACGGAATTTGGGTCAGTAAGATTTCTTCTGTTCATTTTGCAGCTACCTCTTTTGTCTAGCCTATAAACTTTATTTTTGTTGCTTTGGGAATTGGATTGTCGGTAGTAGGAACCTCACTTCTTTCTCAATTGCTGGGTGCAGGTAAGTATTATAGGATGGATGAATATAGGGTGTCAAAACTCTCCTTTGAATTAGTAATTCGTAAGGAGCTAGCAATAACAGAACCATTAGAATCAATAATGCAACAATCATGTTTCTCTTTGGAAACATTAATACCAACTAAAATGATAGTAAACAACTCCTTTAAATTTAATAAGCAATGTTTCCACGAGCTCTATGTTGAATGTATCCTTGCTATATAAAACGTATGAGAAAGGTGTGTTAACAGGGTAAAATAGATAAGAAAGCAAAAACATCCACAATATGGTTAACAAGAGGGGAAAAATCATCTATTTAATGTGGATAATTTTTAAATTTCTATATACTTTTATTGACAATTTTTAAAATTTAATCTTTAGCTTAAATGTAAAAATAATATTTATAGAAAGGATTTAGTTACCTTTCAGAGCTGATAAATTTTACAAGATGTTGACGAATGTAAATTATGATGATAGTATATTATTAGTATAGATACTTAAACTATTTTAAAATATATTTAGGCGGTGAGAAAGATGGAAAAATTAGACAAAGACATCCAAGCATCAGAGACGGTTAAGTTGTTATCTAATATGGGGCACAAAGTTGGTTGTGTAACAAGATTTGTTCTTTTGTTTTATAGTTTCATGACAGTTAATAGAGATTATGGGATGGAGGAAACTGTTTCGATAGTTGAGTTATCGATGTTGATTACTATTATAGAAAACAAAGGCATTTCTGCATCAGAAATAGCAAAGAAGTGGAAGAAGACTAAAGGTGCGGTGTCTCAAATGATAAAAAAGATGGAAGAAAAAGATCTCATTTATAAAGAAAGAAATAAAAAAGATGCAAAGTTATATGGTCTTTTCCCAACGACAAAAGGAATCCGAATAGTAGAGCGCTATTACATGGAAGATACTCAAGAAAGTCCTCTTATATTAAAAGAGATGCTTAAAAGTTTTTCTGTTGAAGAAATTAGAAATTTTTATTGTGTACTGGAAAAATATTCAGACATTTTGATGGAAATATTATAAAGGACTATATGAGTAGGTAAAATGAAGCATAAGCTTCTTTTTTTTTACAGACATTTATAGAAACATTTGTATGGATCTGATTTATTTAAATTATACAATAAAAACGTATTGACAATTAAATATTAATAGAGTATTATAAAATTAACAGTTAAGACAACTAAACAATTAAGACAACTAAACAATTTAGACAACTAAACAATTTAGACAACTAAACAATTTAGACAACTAAACTATTTGAAGCTATTAATATTGAACAAATCGATAAAGAAAAGAAATCATTGGCTGAAGCATTGGACTTGATATAAAAATACTTGCTGAAGGTTGAGAATAATATATAATCTCGAACAAGATGATTTATATCATCTAATACAAAATATCAAAGCATACATAGGAGTTAATTTACCTACGGAATTAACGTATAGGTTAGTTGTGGAGGACACTCTTTGCGGGAAGGTATTAGGTGTAAAACGCCAATGATAGATGCTATTATTGAAATAGCAACAACCTTGTTAGGTATGTTTTAAGGTCGTACAGCTAAAAAGCTCGGAATAGAAGGGAAATCACTAGAGGAAATAAGGCAAATGATTTTTTGTTTTAAAGGCTAGTAACAATAGGCCATTGAAAATAATTTTTTATTAAATGGGAGGAAAAGATATGAAAAGATTTTTATGTTGTTTTTTAGTAATGGCTATGGTAGTAGGTTTTACTGGATGTGCACCATCCACGCCACAAAGTTCAGGTGCAGAAACACCATCACAAAATGAAAATTTAGAAAAAACGATGAGCTCAGGATTAAGTGACTTTTCAGGAAATGACTACATTATTGGTGGTGGTTCGTCAGGAGGAACATATAATGCAGTTTCTTCAGTTTTTGCTCAATTTCTTTCTAAGGCAGAGGTAGCTAAATTTACTGCACAGGCAACAACAGGTTCGGGACAGAACATTACTTTTATGCAAAATGAAAGTATGGAGTTTGGTTTGGCAAACTCATCAACATGTAGAGATGCAATAGAAGGAAAAGGTCTTTTTGAGGGAAAACCTTATGATGGAATACGAGCTATATGTTTAGTCTATCCAGGAGTGTTTCAGCAATTTGTAACAACAAGTTCCAAAATTGAGACGGTTGACGATCTTTTTGGTAAAAAGTTATCTATTGGAGGCCCTGGTAGTGGAGATGTATCTGCAGCGGAAGAAGTATATGCTACTTTTGGAATGTCAATGGACGATTTTGATCCTCAATATTTAGGAAGTGGTGAAGGCGCCGAATCTATGAAAGATGCACATATCGATGGTGCTATAGGTATTGCACAAGTTCCATTTTCTGCTTTTGTTGAGATGACTTCAAAAGCAATCAACAAAGCTAAACTAATTTCTTTAAGTGATGAAGCTATAGAAAAACTAACAACAGGTGAGAGCGCAAGATATTTCCCATATACCGTACCTGCAAATTCATACGGAAACCAAACAGAAGATGTAAAAACAGTTGCAAATGGACAGCTTCTTATTACTACAGTAGATATGGATGAAGAACTTGTGTATCAAATAACAAAAACTATATTTGAGGGTGTTAATGAACTCAGTACATATCATGGAGCGCTTGCAACAATGAATGCAGAAGAGGCAATTGAAGTTTCTGGTATAACACTTCATCCCGGCGCTGAAAGATATTTCAAAGAAATCGGAATAATTGACTAATGTTTAATATACTTTTGGAGGTGTTTGTTCTTGAACAAAGAAGTGACGGAAAGTAATGATGATATTACAACTTTACATGCAGGAGAAAAAAGTGAAGACATACTAAAGAAGTATTCAAAGGAAGAAAATGTAAGGAAACTAAATAAGTCAACAGAAATCGTTGTCAATATAATCGCCTTTGTATTGGGAGTATTCTTAATTTACACATCTGCTTTTGGAACACTTCCCGCATTAAGACAAAGGAGTGTATATCTAACCCTCGTAATGGCAATGTTGTTTCTAATATATCCAGCCTATGGAAACAAAAGAGATAAAGGGGTAGCATGGTATGACTATTTATTTTCTATAGTTGCGGCGATTTCATGTTTTTATGTAGTTATTCAGTATGAATCGATACTTATGAGAATGGGTATATCAAATTCAATAGACAGAGTTATGGGTGTATGCCTTATAATACTTATATTAGAAGGAACAAGAAGGCTCGTGAGTCCAGCACTAGCATTTATTACACTACTGTTTTTGTTATATGCTCTGTTTGGAAATTACATACCAGGAATTTTTCATATTAGATCTGGTGGCCTTTCTCGTCTTATTGATCATCAGTTTATGATTCCAGAAGGTATTTTTGGAACACCAATGGCTGCTGCTGCTACATATGTATCATTGTTTGTTATATTCTCATCTCTCTTGCAAGCTAGTGGAATGGGTGAATTTATTCAGGATATGGCAATGGCATTAGCTGGACATAAGGTAGGAGGCCCTGCTAAGGTTGCTGTAATTGGTAGCTCGATTTTTGGGACGGTAAGTGGTGAGGCTGTAGCCAATGTTGTTGGTACTGGAACTTTCACGATACCACTTATGAAAAAAACAGGTTATGAACCTACGTTTGCAGGAGCAGTTGAAGCATGTGCATCAACAGGTGGGCAACTTGTACCGCCAGTAATGGGAGCAGCATGTTTCGTAATGGCAGAATACATTGGTGTTGGATATTCAAAAATAATGCTTGCAGGTATAATACCAGCTTTCTTATATTATTTTAGCACATTTGTTGCAGTTCATCTTAGGGCTGAACGCCTTGGACTTAAGGGTCTTGAAAAATCCCAGCTACCTGACGGCAAGAAAGCATTTAAAGAAAGAGGACATTTAATAATCCCATTCCTTGCAGTTATAATTATGATTTTGATGCAGTTTACAATATCTTACGCTGCATTAGTAGGTATAATACTAATTCTAATTGTGGCAAATTTTAAAAAAACAACAAGGATGTCACCCAAATTAGTATTAGAATCAATAATTGATGGAAGCAAAAAAACTATATCATTTGGTGTTGCTTGTGCTTGTATAGGTCTAATTATAGGGGTTACGACCTTAACTGGAGTTGGTAACGTATTGGGTGACTATATTATAACTATAAGTCAAGGGAATCTATTGATCTCTTTAATACTTATAATGATTGTATCCATTTTTTTAGGCATGGGAATGCCTACTGTAGCAGTTTATATTGTTTTGGCTACAGTAGCAGCACCTGTTTTAATTAAATTAGGCGTGCCATTACTTGCAGCACATTTCTATTGTTTCTATTTTGGCATTATGGCTAACCTAACTCCGCCTGTGGCTATACCAGCATATGCAGCGGCAGCTATAGCAGATGCCAATCCTTCTAAAACGGGATGGGCAGCATTTAAAATAGCATTACCATCATTTTTAATTCCATATGTTTTTATTTATTCTCCTTCTATCCTTTTTATAGATACA
Organism: Sedimentibacter sp.; assembly: GCA_050173715.1. Lineage (GTDB taxonomy): Bacteria > Bacillota > Clostridia > Tissierellales > Sedimentibacteraceae > Sedimentibacter. Next base: position 95,099 of record JBFXKO010000001.1, on the reverse strand, counting down.
AATATTGTGGAGTTGCTTATGTCCCTTGTTACATGTATAGTTGGTATTTTTATGATAGCAATGGGGTTTGAGAGGTATTCTTTTAATCATCAAATGAGTAAATTAAAATCAATAATAACTCTAATAGGAGGAATATTGATGATTGTTCCTAATTTAGTGGCAGATGTTATTGCTGTAATTATATTGTTTATAGTTCTTGTAACAGAATGCAAATATAATAAGGAAGAGAAAGAAATGCTGTGTAATGATCAAATCATAATAGGAAAAGAGGAATAAATGATGAGTACAGATTCTAAAAAATTGAGAAGTAGTATGGAAAGTAGTTTGTGCCAAGAATATATCGCTCCCATTTCACTTCTAAGAGCTTGTGGATATTCATATGAAGATTTATCAAAACCAAGAATAGCTGTAATTAATACCTATAGCGAAATGAATCCAGGACATTTTCATCTTAGAGAAGTTGCAGCTAAAGTGAAAGAAGGTATTAAAGAAGCAGGAGGTATGGGATTTGAGTTTAACTGTGTATCTGTATGTGACTCTGTAGCAGAAGGTCCTTATGTATTGCCAAGCAGAGATTTGCTTGTAAATGAAATAGAATTGCTTGTAGAAGGAAACAAAATGGATGCAATGGTTTTAATAGGAACATGTGATAAAGTTGTGCCAGGACTTCTTATGGCTGCTGCTAGGCTAGATTTACCAGCAATTATGGTAACTGGAGGATATATGCAGACGGGTATCTTAAATGGAGAAAAATGTGATTTTATTAATATAGGAATGTCAATAAGTAAAGTACTTGAAGGTGACATGGAACAAAAAGAACTTTATGAGGTTGTCGAGCATGCGTGCCCCGGACCTGGAGCTTGTGGAATGATGGGTACTGCTAATTCAATGAACATAATTTCTGAAACATTGGGTATGAGTCTACCTGGAAATTCAACAACTGCAGCAATATCTGAAAATTTAAATACAATTGCTTATGAAGCAGGAAAACAAATAATGCATCTTTGGGAAAAGGGATGTACTGCGAGACAAATAATTACAGAAAAATCAATTACTAATGCAATTAAAGTATGTATGGCAGTGGGCGGTTCTTCAAATACAATAATTCATATTCCTGCCATAGCAACAGAAGCTGAATTGTCAATGGAATGTGGAAGCATATATGCGGAGGCAAGTAATGAAATACCATTGTTAGTTGGTGTGAGACCTAATGTTGGTATGCACTCGATGGAGGAGTTTGACAAAGCTGGTGGTTTAGGCGCTATTTTAAACATTTTAAAAGACCGTCTTAACACAGACGTAATTACAGTAACAGGTAAAACATTAAAAGAAAATATGAATAATAATCCTAATGAATATATTGTTAAGGATAATAGTATCATACATACATTTGATGATCCAGTAGAAGAAGGCGGCGGTTTGGTTCTATGCAAAGGCAATTTAGTTCCAGAAGGTGCTTTTATCAAAAGATCAGCTGCTCCAGAAGGAATGTTGAAGTTCAGAGGTCCAGCAAAGGTATTTAATGATAGTGACACAGCAATAGAAGCTCTGCATGCAGGAAAAATCGCAGAAGGTGATGCTGTAATAATAAGATATCAAGGAGTAAAGGCTGGTCCTGAAAGTGCGTATCGTTTTACAGCTGCAATTAAAGGTAGTAGAGTAAAAGATAAGGTTGCGATAATTACAGATGGTAGAACATCTGGAGCGGCTGCGGGTGCATGTTTTCAGTACGCATCACCTGAAGCAGCGCTCAGAGGACCCTTATGTGCTATAGAAAATGGAGATATTATTACATATGATATCTCAAAAAAAGAGTTAAATGTAGAATTGTCAGATGAAGAACTGCAAAAAAGGATTGATAAAGCAGAAATATTTCTCTATCCTAAAAAGGGGTATCTTGGAATTTACCAAAGTTGTGTAGGATCTATTCTTAAAGGTGCAGTTTTAAGAGGAAATTAAGCTTGCTTAATCTAAAATGTTATTCTTCCGATGGAAGAGCCTATAGGATATTATGATCTATAGGCTTTTTTTATTATATACCGAAATTAAGAAGTTTCATGTGTTTTATGTTTCCATCGACAAAAGAGATTATAAATATGTAACCCAGGGTTACATAAATACGTAAAAATATGATATATTGAGAGAGGTTTAGAGGTTATGCGAAAGAGTAAAAATACAAAGAAAAAACATACTTTAAAATACTAAATATTTATATATGGTGATAATATATGAGGTTTAAATTTAAACAAACAGGGTAAGCGGTTCAGATTAAGTAATTATGCTTGTGAGTTTTCTAGTATGCCATAGAAATATTTTTTCCAATATTGTATGATGATAATTTCATGCTTTTAAGAGAAAAAGAATTACCTAACTACAAACCAGAAATGATAATTTTTAAATTATAGCCATGGTGGATGGTTCACAGTATTTTAATGCCAATTACTAAATAACGATTTGCGTTATTTTAGTGTGCTCAGCATGGGCGACAGCTTGACGGTGAAAGTCCGCTATGGGGCTTAGAAGTAGCAACCATTAGCCAAAGGCAAGGGTGTCCATCGCGAGGTGGAATTTGGAGGAAGTTAGAGGCAAAGTTTCGGAGCGATAATAACTTAGAAGTTCTAGTTGCTTTCTTCGGTGAAATTGAGGATAATGGACAAACCTTTACCGAAGAAGGGATGAATAAGAACCATAACGGAGAAACCATCAAGGAAAAGGCATTGACTGATGTATTCCATACCGATGAGTTCGGAATGCTTATTGTGGCTGAGAAGTATCAGACAGGGTTTGATGAGCCGCTACTTCATGCGATGTTTGTAGATAAAAAACTATCAGGTGTTAAGGCTGTTCAGACTCTCTTTCGTCTAAATCGTTCCATGCGAGGCAAGCTGGATACGTTTGTTCTTGATTTTGTTAATACTGCAGAGGATATCCATAAATCTTTTGAGCCATATTATGAGGAAACTATTTTTGAGGATGAAACCAATCCAAACGTGATTTATGACTTGAAAAACACGTTAGATGAATTCCGTGTATATCAACAGATCAACAGATAGAAACAGAGCATTTTGCGGATATCTTCTATTCCAGCAAAGAACAGTCTGCCGGGGATTTAGGTAAGTTGTAGGGAACGATTCGCCCTGCATTAGACCGTTATGATGCATTGAAAGAAGACAAACATGAATTGTTTAAATCATCGTTAGCTCGATTCAACCGCATTTATTCTTTTATTACTCAGGTATGTCGTTTGTTTGATAAGGGCATCCATAAATTCAGTATATATGCAAAGTTTCTTTACACCATGCTACCAAAGGGTGGAAAAGGCAAAGAGTATGTTGATGATAAAGTTCTGCTTGAATATTATCGCCTGGGAAAAACTTTGAAGGAGGTATAGAGCTGGAAAGCACAGATTAGGGTTTTCGTCCTATTACTGGCGAAGCTGGTCGACGTGAAAAGAAAAAGGAACCTCTAACTGTCATCATCGATAAAATTAATGAAAAATATGGCACGAATTTTACCGAAATGGATAAGGTGTTGCTACAAATCGAGAATGAGTATGCTTCTGAGGAAAAATGGCAGAACTACGCAGAGAATAACGACCGAAAAACCTTTATGCTGTTGTTTGAAAAAGACTTTCCTGATATGGCAGCTACACGGTACGAACAAAATGAAGATTTCTTTGTAAGAATGTTCTCTGATCCTAACATGATGAAACAAGTGATGGAATCAATCGGAACAGTTGTGTATGAGCGGCTTACAAAGAAAATTTATAGTACTAATTCAAAACCAAGTTGAGCAAGGTAGCAGAGGATTCGTCGTCTTATGTTGTAGACGATGTTAAACAAATATGATGTAAACAAGATATCTCTGAAAGTAAATGTATCATTGCAAAACGAAAGATGGTGCAAACAACCTTATCAAGCATTCTATTCCATCATATTTTGTATCTTTTGAAATACACAACAACCCAACAGCGCATACCGCTATGAAATTGCGTGAATCCTAAATAGGGATGGATGCATAAATTAGGACATTTTTGGGACATTTTTTATTATAAAATGATCTAAAATGGTAGTTATTTAATATAAAGCTTATAGCTTAAAAACCTTCAAATTACAAAGAAGTGTTAATCACACATTACATCCTATTACTTGGGGAGGTAAAGCTACTCGCTTAAAATATAAAGAAGCACATGACCATGAAAAAGTAAGCAATATGTAATTAACCACTTGATGAAAGACACTAACTGCAATAGGTTGGTGTCTTTTGTAATTTTTGTATGTAATTTATAATTGTGATTAATTATGGCGTGTCAGAAGGACATAAAAGATCGTTAGGACATTTTTTGAACAAAAAAATTATTTGTGCCTTATAATTTTATTCCATTAAATGATCCTATTCTTATTATTTATGAAATTCTGAAGCTGATTATGGAATATATAACTTTATGAAAATTGAACCTAGTATTATTAGAAACAAAGTAAATGATATTGTTTAAATATAATAATTAGTTTTTTAATTGGTGTTATCTTACAGAGATTTTCAAACTGCTGCTTACTTTATAATAAACAATATATTACTAGTTATAATATTTAAATTATTACATTTTATATTTTATAGCAATAATGTACGAGATTAAAATCTCATAAGATTATAATTAGATTGTATTCTTGACTAAGAATTATAATTATTTAACTTTATAGCATCTATCGAACATATTTGAAAAAGTTAGAACATAGGATGTATAAATTAAATGTAGAGGTGCATTTTAATATGGGGAAATCCTTAGTTATACATAATGACAATAGAATCTATGTTATAGAACATCAAGATAAAACTTATAAGATAGAGAAACAACTAAACTTATTTGCAACTTCTATTAAAACTCCTGAACGAATTCACACATATGAAATTGATGAATATTCCTTATGGTCTGCAGCAGCTTTGGATATAAAATCTATTGATATATTAGAATTTCTTAAAATAAACAGCAATAATCAGATACCTGAAAATGTAAAAAGTTATATAAATGATACAATAAAAGATTTTTGGACATTAAATTTTAGTTATAAAGACGATCATATAGTTTTAATAGAATCAAATAATGTAAAAGTCATGAAAATAGTTAAAGAAAAAATAAAGGAAAGAAATGAAAAAAATAAAGGTAAAAAAATAGTAATTATGAAAAATAAAAGTTTATCATTTGCTGTGAATATGGACGAGTCCCAGATTCTTAAAGATATAATGATAAAATCAAATCTTTTTATTAAAGAAACTGTAAGTAATGTCAGTCAAATAGCTATAAAAGTTGATTGTGAATTATATGAATATCAAAAAGAAGCTGTAGAAGCTTTTATCAATGGAAATGGAAAGGACATCGTTAAGCGTGGATTAGTAACGATGCCTCCGGGATCAGGTAAAACATTAGTAGGATTAAAGATTATAGAGACTTTAAAAGTTAGAACACTAATATTAGTTGAGAAGCAAGATAGTTTCAATATTTGGAGGGATGAGATATATGAAAAAACAAATTTCAACCAAAGTGTAAAAGATACAATTGAATGTAATAAAATTAATGATAATATAACAATTGTTACATATAGAAATACGCAAGGGCAATTATTTGAAAAGATAAATCAAGAAAGATGGGGACTGATTATCTACGATGATGCACATAAATTGCCTTCTCCTAAAAATCAACGAACTGCGTTTATAGCTTCTCCATACAAGCTAGCCTTAGGTTCAATTATTCATAGAGCAGATAATAATCAAAATTTAATTTATAAAGCAATTGGACCTAAATTGTATAGTTCTACAATAAAAGAATTGGAAGCTAGAAATATTCATATAAAGGTCGAATGTATGGAAATAAAATTGCCACAAAATTATTGGGAGATAAAAAATAGTGATGAAGAGCTCCATAAAGAAGCTAAGAATATTTATAAACTAGAATCTTATAAGTTAATTGAAGGTAAACATGGGGATGGTAACTATGTAATAGGCACATACTACCAAGATGTTGGTGAGAAATTTTATAATGATATTAATAATGCTGAGCTGGCAATTAGTGATAAACTACCACAAAAAGAAAGAGAAGAATTTTTATATCATATAAATAGTAGAAATTTTTATAAATTAATTGCTTCTGAAATAATTGAAAAACTACCATTAAAAAATATAGATGTTTCTATTTCTATTTCCTATAAAGGTTCATCCAATCGTGAAGAGTACCTAAGGATTGGTAAACTTAAAAGTAGTAATATAAAAACAGATGAAACTATTGATAAAATTGGATACTATTATGCTTTAGTTAATATAAACACAAAAGAAGAGGAAAAATACAGAGAACGAAGAGATAATATGATAAGTTATGGATATAAATTTAAAATCCGTGATTATAATGATTTGTTAAAAGGAGATTTCTAATATGATGCTCTTTGAATATCTGAATCAGCTTAGCGTGGATGAATTATGTATAATTGCTGAAAATCTACATTGCATTGATGCTAAGGATCAGTACAAGTTTCATAAAAAAGAATATCGCGACAGAATTTATAATGAATTAAGTAGTAAATATATTTGGGATATTGTAGATAAAGGAACTCATCCAGCACATTTAAAAGAATATGAAATTGAAGATCTAAAAAATCTATGCTTTGAAAAAGAAAAAATAGGAGTAAATAGCTTAAATAGATTTAGAGAAATAGGAATTATAGATAAATATAATAATATTCTCGATGATATTAGAAAGTGTTTAATAGGTAAGTGGAGATTAGAATTTACTAAAGCACTAGAAGATATGACTATTTGTGTAAATCCATCAGTTTTTCTTAGATTGATATTAATCTTAGGTTTTATTGAAAAAGATAAAATACAAACATATGAAGAATTAACTGAATTAAAGTTCGCAAATAGAGATATTATTATTAAAATTAAGGAGTATTTGCAAAATCAAGATTTAATAATATGTAGAGAAGACGCAATTATTGAGTTGAACTATCAAAAAGTAAATACATGGAGATGTATAAATCCTATAAAAAGCTTCTATAATTATTATTTTGATAAAAGAGATTTGAAAATAAGTGAATGTTTATATAAAATAGGAGAAATACAACAGAATGATAGAGAGTGGATTAGCGTAAATAAAGCAAACTTTATAGTTAAAAAATATTTTGCGGAAATAAAATTTTTAGAATCAATAGGTTGTTTACTTGTTGCTACAGAAAGTACTGAAGAATATTTTCAATTATCTCCTGAAATGAGGTATATTATTTCGGAAAAAATACCATTGGGTTGGAGTAATGATAACATAATAGTTACTCCTGACTTTGAAGTGTTTGTTCCGTTTTATTATAATCCTTTAGAAATTTATGATATTAACTATTACGGGGAATTAAATAATAGAAAATTTCATAAACTTGACAATAATAAGAATTTAAAGAAAAAGAATAAGGTAAAAGAGGATCGAAGAACGATTGATATCAATTATGGGAATGACTTTTACCTTATTTATGAAATTAAAGATTTCAAAAATAAAATTAATAAATTGCGAAATTGCGAACAGCTAATTAGATGTTTGGGAAGTAATATACCTGATGTGGTTTTGTATGAAATAAGAAAGCAATCTTTCAAGGTATAAAATATGCAATTTATAGTATCGAAGCTTCAGCAAGACCACCTGTACTTTCAAGAATTTCAAAACTCTTAAACCAATAGAAGAAGGCCTCTGGATCATATTTGATAATATTTTTAAAAACTTTAGGTTGATTTGGCATTGTAAGATCTTGTATTTTTATTTTTGGATTATATCTCTCAATATCATTAATATCATATTTTAACAGTAGAGAAATATAAGCAGCCTTGGCGGAACTATTAACTGCAGATTCAATAATATAGTTGCTGGAAAATACAAAACTTTTTAATGCTTGGACTCCAGATTCCAGTAACTTGAACTTATCTTCATTAACAGAGCCTCGGGAAGCTAATGTTCTCGAAGTGTCAAATACGTCATCAAGCACATCTCTGTAGGATAATGCATCTCTTATTCCTCTGTATTCCAGCTCCTGCTCTGCGATACTTATGAAAGTGCTCCTGACAGTTTTTAAATTGCTCATTTGGTCAAACAGATTTGCGACATCAAATAATTGTTTGATTATTTCCAATTCTTTATTTCGGTTGTAAGGAATACCAGTTGTATTGGGAGCATATGCTGTTAGCTTGTCCCCAAGAATACAGTCAATATTTGGCATTCTTACTACCTTTGCTGGGCCTTTGTATTTTATAAGATTACAGTTAATGTCTTTTTCCGTAATCTCCAAATAGTTGTTCTTCTCAAACAGAATATCAAGTAATACATATCCCTCGGCATTATCAATTACTGAATTGTAGAAAAGCTTATAGTGTGCTTTAGGAATATGTTTTGTGTTAACTCGATCCTGCACCTCATATCTCAAAAACACACTGCTATTAGATACAACCTGGTCCAATATTGAATTCATATCTACAGTACTTTTGTCATCTTCTACGATAATATCAATATCAATAGAAAATCTATGCATTTTATCAAGCAGGAGCAATAAGGAAGTCCCACCTTTAAAAATAAAATTAAGGTTTGTTTCAGTTAATAATTCTAATAGATGTAGTGCTTTGGTTACCTTTTCTATCAGCATTGGGTTTGCCTTTCTTCTTCCATGCCCGTAATTAGTACTGACAGAATTTACCCAATCCCTCGTATATGTAGATTGATCAATCATCTTTTCCCCCTTAAATACACATATTTCTCACTTTTAATGTTCGTTTGTAATGATAAGAATTCAACTATTTCATTTTTGACTCTTCTTTTGGTAGCGTACCTGTTTAAAGTTGATTGATTAATGTTATATGTCTTAAATAATTCCTCAATAATATTGACCAACTCTTTTCCTTGATACATTATAAATAAGTCTTTATTTGCGAATAAATCAACTATAATCTTTTCAATCCTTGGAATCATTATAGCTCCATTTGATTGTATAGGAGCTTCTTTTGTTAGATTGTTTACAACTATGTTGTTTCTTCCGGATAGAAGATATTTTTCAATCTCAATTTTACTTGGACTAACATATACATTATTCTTGTTATCATATAGAAATTCAAAAACAGGCTTCATAGCTTCTTTATCAACTTCAACTATTATTAAGTCATTTAATGGCTGATGAATCATGAGATTTGCTAACCATCTAGTTTCCCAAATGCTAACTCTTGTATATGGAAATTGATTAACTATACTTTTATATATCTTCTTTGTGCTGTTAGCTACTTCTGGCTTAAATTCTTTGTAGTAGGGGCGATTTTGTAGTTTATATGTACCTCTGCTTACATTTGTAATAAGATTTTCATTCTTTAATTTATAAACTCTCCATCTAAACGTTGTTTCTTTTAATTCTGGTTCGTGCTTTAAATAGAAGCTATATAATTCTTTATTTGAAAAAGTCTTATTATTAAATTTATTGTGTAAATCTCCAATCTTGAACTTATTGTCCATATTAGAACATCATCCTTTTAGTTTTTTTATATTGCAAACAATTGGATTTATTACAGGAATTATCCGTTTGTTTGAATAAATGTATTATATATGTTTTCAAGTAATAAGTCAATTCAAACAATCGGATTTTTTTAAAAATATCTCCGTTTGTTTGCAAAAGGTTACCATAAATTATTTGTTGGGATATTAAGTTTAGTTGTTTACTATTAGAATTAACTTGAGATAAGCATAACAATAACTGTTATATATTGTAGAATGTAGTTATTTTATAAAAGAAGTTATGCTTAACTGCAGTACTTTTGTAATATTATGTAAGTTATCATTGCATGAAAATGTTTGCAGAGGTATAATATAATAAAAATTATATTTAAGGGGGGTTAACTATGGCAAAATGTATCAATTGCGGCAAAACAGGCGCAAATTATATTTATGTAGATGAGGATGAAAATGAATCATTTATTTGTGAAAACTGTGTAGGGCAACATTTTACTTGTCCTGAATGCGGGAAGGTATATCCAGATTCAACTTATGATTATAATGGATACTGTCAAGAGTGCGATTCGAAGCATTGATTAAACAGCATACATTAATAAAATTAAGGACTTCTAACCATGTGCTTTTTGTTACAACAATGCAACAAAATGTAACAGAATCTCACAGTTAATATTCTTTAGAAATGGTTGCGCAAATTGCAAAGTATGCTCTTTAGACAACACAACAGCAAAAATGAAGTAGCAGACATTGTTTTAATGATGTAGACAGGAAACATGTTAATATTAATAATATTAGAAACAATTTAATAATAGGGGGAGTGCATATGTCTTATTTTAAAGATACGGTTGCATATATTAATGGTAATAAAAAGTTAAGACTTCCGCAACGAGAGGCCTATATTGCTGCAGTTGAATATTTTTCTAATGAGCTTAATAAGGAAGCTTTGATAATTTTACCGACAGGTACTGGGAAAAGCGGTTTAATATCTATACTGCCATACGGTATTAGTGAAGGAAGAGTATTAGTAATTACTCCTGGGATCATCACTAAAAAGAGCGTAATAAAAACACTACATCCATTGGAGGACAATTTCTGGACAAACTATGACATTATTTTTGATCCTGAAGATTTACCGGTGGTAGAAGAATATGAACCAGGGATACTTTATTCAAGTCTAGAAAAATGTAATTTTGTAATAGCTAATATACATAAATTATATAAAGAAAATCCTAATTCTTTATTGTCCATAGTAGATTCAGATTTTTTCGATATGATTATCATTGATGAAGCTCATCACTCTGCTGCAAACTCCTGGAAGGATGCTTTAGAATACTTTGCAAATGCTAAAAAGATTCATTTAACAGGTACTCCATATAGGGGGGATGATCTACCTATACCTGGAGAGCCTATTCATAACACTTCTCTTGCAACTGCTATGTCTTTAAAATTAGTAAAATGGTTAAGAAAATCAACTGTTAATAGTAAGGAAATGTATTTTTATATTCCGAATGATTCACATGAATATACTAAAGATGAAGTTGTAAATATCAAGGATATAGACTGGGTAAGAAGATCAGTAGCACTTTCTAAAGAGTGCTCAGAATTAGTTATTGATGAAAGCATACAAAAGTTAAAAGAATTAAAGGAGCTATCTCCAAATGTGCCACATAAAATTTTAGCAGTAGCATGTAGTATAGCGCATGCCAATGATGTCGGAACTTGGTATAAGGAAAAAGGTTACAGTGTAGTTATAGTACATAGTGATTTACAAGAGGAGACCATAAATAATAATCTTCAGAAAATAGAAAATCACGAATGTAATGTTGTGGTATCTGTAAATATGTTAATGGAAGGATATGATCATAGATATCTTACAGTACTAGCTATATTTAGGCCTTACAAGAGTATGAATGCATTTGCTCAAATTATTGGACGTGTGTTAAGGGTTATTCCTGAAGATGAAATTACTGATTATGCAATAGATAATAATGCATATGTAGTTTATCACCAAGAAACGGGGTTAGATTCTTTATGGAAGATATTTCAGGCAGATGTCGAAAAATCTAAAACATATCAAACAAAAGAATATTCATTTAGTGATAGAGAGTATATTGAGAGAGAAAAAGCGTATGCAAGCATATTTGTTGATAATCCATATACAACAGGAACGGATTCATATTTACCAGATATAGATTTTAATGAAAAGTTTGAAGAAGCAAAAAAATCAATAGAAGACAGAATAAATGAAAAGATAAAAACATTAGATACTACAATATTTTCAAAAGAGCAAATTGAAGCATTTAAAGCGCTATTAAGAAGCGATGAAACAAAAGTAGAAAAAAGTAAGTTGGATAGGCTTTTAATAGAAAAGAGGCCAGAGACAGCCAGAGCTGAAATTAGAAGTTTCTTATATAACAATGCAAAAGAAGCAACTCAGGATTTATTAATGCAAAAAGGAATTGACGCCAAAGGACATGAACTATATAATAAATTCAATCGGTTAGTTAATAATATAAACTCAAATACCAATAATGATGCTATAATTGTTATATATATTAATACAAGGTTATATAACAGATTTGGTGCAGTTAAAGAAAGAACACCTGAACAATTACTTCAGTCAAAGAGGTATATGGAAACTATTGTTGAAGACCTTAAGAAAATGATATAAATAAACGGAGGCGTTTAAATGAATTTTAAAGAAGTAATTGAATATAAAATAAATATGTTGATAGACTTAATGATAACAGACGGTGTAAGTCCAAATGATCTTGCAAATAACATTTTTTTGGATAAATACGAAAATATATCTTTTTATAAAGAAGATGACTTTATTATTGGCAAATTATCATTTAAGACAGATTTGAATGAGTTGATCCAAATGAGATATATTTATTCAAAAGACAATAGAATCTTGAGAATTGAAGAACAGGTTAATGGTAAGAATAATGTCTTATGGGATAGGTCTATGAGGGAAAGCGAAATGGTTAAGGATTTATTAGAGTTTTTGACTGTTGCATATGAGCCAAAACAAGTTGAGAGTTTTATTAAAACCTTGCCAGCTTCAGTTAGAACAGTAATATGTAATGAACAATACAAAACTGCTTAATTTTTATAAAAGGGACTTACAGATCACAAAGATAGTAAGTTCTTTTTATTATTAATTATTTTTTTGATAAAGCAAGGATTTAAAAATATAAATATAGTCAGGACATTTTTGGGACACTTTTTATTGTAAAAGCATATAAAATGTAGTTAATAAATAGAAACAAAATATCGTTAAAACCTTGAAATTACAAAGAAGTGTTAATTAAATATTATATCCTATTACTTGGGGAGGTAAAGCTACTCGCTTAAAATATAAAGAAGCACATGACCATGAAAAAGTAAGCAATATGTAATTAACCACTTGATGAAAGACACTAACTGCAATAGGTTGGTGTCTTTTTAATTTTTGTTTTAAAGTTATCCCTAAGGTGTTAATTAATTGACACTGTCATTTTACACGAATTGTTGACTCCTAACTTTAAAAATGCTAAAATACCTATGAAATTAAAATTAGGAGTCCAAGGCACTCTGATCTGCTAATATCAAGAAAAGAATCAATGCAGGGCAGGGATATTTATTTAGAAAACCTTTACCTGAGGAAGAATTTGAAAGCCTCCACTTCTGTAAGTGGTGTGAGTATGTAACGAAATTATAAAAGAAAGGGGGAATAAACATTTTTAAATCTAAGAAATTCAATATATTAATGTTGGTATTATTAATTATTATTGGTATTATAACGATATTTTTTTTATTCAATACGAAGGGTGCCAAAACTGAGGAAATCTTCCTGACAGTTGAAGAAAAAGCATGGCTTGATGAGCATAAAGATGAGATCAAAATTGGATATACAATAGACTATCCACCAGTGGAATTCTTAAACAATGGACAATATGTAGGAATTTCAGCGGATTATTTTAATTTGATAGAACAGAAGCTAGGTATTCGGATTCAGATGGTGCAGTTTGATAATTTTGATGAACTTATAAGACAGGCTCAAAAAAGAGAATTAACAGGTATAACAGCTGCTACTAAAACCCCTGAAAGAAGTAAGTACTTAGGGTTTACGATACCTTATATAGACAACCCTAATGTTATAATTACTCGAAAAAACTTTTCTGAGAATTTAACATTTGAAAAGTTAGCAAATGCTAGCATGGACATATTAGTAGTAGAAGGTTACGATATTATAGAATTTTTGAATGATAAATTTCCGAAGCTCGAATATAGAACAGTAAAATCTCCGAGCGATGGAATAAGGATGGTAGCTTTTGGTGAAGCCGATGCAATGATAATAGAAATAATGAGTGCTACTGAAGCTATTGAAAGAGATAATATTTCAAATCTTATAGTTAATGTAGAGACTCCTTATGAGTCTAGCCTATCCATAGCAACTAGAAGTGATTGGCCTATATTAAATCAAATCCTTAATAAAGGATTAGCTCAAATTACAGACCATGAAAAAAAAGTTATTGAGCAAAAATGGATGTCTTTACAACGACAAAGTATATTTCAAAACACATATTTCTGGGTAGCTGTAGTTGGCTTTATATTACTGTTAATTATTATTATAATTGTTATTTCAGCATGGAACTCAAGTCTACAATTAGCTGTAAAAGAAAAAACTCAGGCTATAGAAGAATCTAAAAAAGAACTGATGTTTAAAACATATCATGATGAGCTTACAGGACTATATAATAGGATGTATATGGTTGAAATTCTAAAACAATTAGAGAAAGAAAATTATTTACCCTTCTCAATTATTGTCGCAGATTTAAATGGACTAAAAATCACTAACGATACATTTGGTCATGAAACTGGAGACCAGATGTTAATTAGCGTGTCTGAAATAATTAAAAAAAACATCAAAGCGTATCATGTTGCCTGCAGGATAGGTGGAGATGAAATAGTAGTGCTTATGCCATCAACGGCTGAACGAGAATCCATTGATATTGTTGAAAACATCGAAAATGCTACTCTTAATGCAAAAGAGGGTCCTATTAAACCTCTTGTAGCCTTAGGATGTGCAACTACGTATGATGATCATAATAGCTATAGCATACTCTTTAAGTTAGCAGAAGACAGGATGTATGCTGATAAAATGGCTAATTGCGAAAGAAACTATGACATGATCATAAATTCTATTAAGAATTATCTTTATGAAAATAAATATGAAAACCAAGAACATTACAAAAGACTAATTACGGTGTGCAGACAAATGGGAAAAACCTTAAATTTAGATAAAAATGATATTGAAAATCTTGCTTTGTTAGCAGAGTTGCATGATATAGGAAAAGTTGGACTTGAAAAAGAACTTTTACTAAAAGAAGGATCGTTAACTAAAGAGGAATGGCAAAGAGTAAAAAGGCATCCAGAACTTGGATTTAAGATAGTTAGTGCATCTACGAAACTTTCTCATATAGGAAAAGGCATTTTTGCCCATCATGAACATTGGGATGGAAGCGGATACCCACAAGGCTTAAAAGGCGAAGAAATTCCTTTTATAGCAAGATTATTCTCTATAGTGGAAGCGTATGATGTAATGACTCATGAAAGATCTTATAAACCAATATATACAAAAGACATGGCTATAAAAGAATTAAAAGATAATTCAGGTACTCAATTTGATCCAAATCTTGTGGAGTTATTTGTAAATTATATCAGCAATGCCTAATTTGCTTGGAGGTATTAATATCGTTTTACCCTTTTAGATTTGGGTAGGAACAGCTACTCGCTTAAATTATCTACTCATCTATATATAGGTAAGTCAGCAACAGCAAGAGCAATTAAATCTCTTGAAACAAAAGGTTATGTAATAAAAAATAAAGATGAAAATGATAAGAGAATTAATAGAATATTTCTCACTGATAAGGCTAAAAATCTGCAAGAAGATATTAAACAACATATATTTTATTGGAGTGAGTTTTTGCTTAAAGACATTGATGAAGAATCTATGGAATTCTTTTATAAAATTCTTGAGAATATGGTTGATAAGGTAGAAAAAACAAACTTAAAATGTGTCGTGGAGGACTCGTTATGGAACAAGTAAATCCATTAGGTGAAGAAAAAGTATCAAAATTATTATTAAAGTTTTCCATACCTGCTATAGTAGGCATGATGGTAAATGCTTTGTATAATATTGTTGATAGAATTTATATAGGTAATAGTCCTGAATTAGGATATAACGGAATAGCAGGAATAACAATTGGTTTTCCTATAACCATAATATTGTTGGCAATAGGTATTTTATTTGGACAAGGTGGAGCAACTCTTTTCTCCATGAATTTGGGTGCAAAGAAATATGAAGATGCGGAAAAGGCTTTAGGTAATGCATTTATCATGTTAATTGCTGCAGGTTTCTTATATATGTTATTTGGACAAATCTTCTTAGTTCCTTTGTTAACCTTGTTTGGTGCTAGCGAAACAGTATTGCCATTTGCTGTAGAGTATATGAGATATATATTCTTTGGTGCTATTTTTCACGTAGTAAGCATGGGATTGAACAATTTTATTCGTGCCGATGGCAATCCTAAACTTGCAATGTATACTATGTTTTTTGGTGCAGGGACAAATATTATATTAGATCCAATATTAATTTATGGTTTTCATATGGGTATGGCCGGAGCTGCAATTGCAACAGTTATATCACAGCTTTTTTCATTTATATGGGTAGTTTCATATTTCTTAGGCAAAAAAAGTAAAGTTAAACTAAATTTTAAATATTTGAAACCTAAGTTTTATTTGGTAACAAGAATTATATCTTTAGGGCTTCCTGGATTTGCATTACAGATTGCAAGCAGTTTGCTGAATTTAACATTGAACAAGAACCTGCAATATTATGGCGGAGATATTGCAATATCAGGAATGGGTGTCATAAACAGCATTCAAACAATGCTTATAATGCCTATCATCGGTTTAAATCAAGGCGTTCAACCAATAATCAGCTTTAACTTTGGCGCTGAAAAATATACAAGAGTAAAAACTGCTGCAAAGCTGGCAGTAAAAGCAGCAACAATAATATTAACAGTCGGTTTTATTATAACTCGATTGTTCCCAACACAGTTGATTTCATTATTTAATAGGGAACCTGAATTACTTGGATTCGGGAAAATGGCTATATTAGCTTGGTTCTTATGCTTACCTGTTGTTGGCTTTCAAATTATTGGATCTAGTTTCTTTCAGGCAATAGGAAGGTCTAAAACAGCTATGTTTTTAACACTTACAAGACAAGTAATTTTACTTATACCTGCATTGATCATATTTCCTAAGATATGGGGAATTGGGGGTTTAGTTTATGCTGCACCATTTGCTGATTTACTGTCCTTTATTTTGACAGGCTTATTCTTCTATAACGGAATTAAAAATTTGGATAAATATCATAGTAAAATTAATTGATGAATATTAAAAAGTAAAATTTGATGTTTAAAATGAATTATTTTCATAAAGAGCAGTGAAGTAAGGCGAAGATTTCTCTTCGCCTAGCCTTTTTTCCTTCTGGTGATTATGTCAAATACTACTGCTACTACCAGTATGATTCCTCTTATAATATATTGATAGGATATATCCACTCCCATTAGGTTCATTCCACTAGTCAATGATGACATTACCAAAGTACCTATCAGAGACCCTCATTAGCTGACATACAGAAATCAATGTCTTTTTCATTATAAACAGGCAATTTTAAGGAAAAATGACTTCCTTTATTAAGTTCACTTTCTACCCATATTTTGCCTCCATGGTATTCTACTAACTCCTTTGCAATTGCGAGACCCAAACCGCTGCCCGTATTATTTTTTTTAAATGATTTAGAACCTCTATATAATCGATTGAAAATATATGGCAATTCTTCTTCTGAAATTCCAATTCCAGAATCAGAAACCTCAATAATTAAATATTTCATATTAGATGTTAAATTAAAATGTAAACCTACATTTCCGTTTTCTGGAGTGAATTTACCTGCATTGCTAAGCAAATTTGTGATAATACGATCTATGCTTTGTAAATCAACTTTTATTTGCAATAAATGCTTTTCGGATAAATATAGTAGTTCTGGAGAGAAAAATACATTGAAATTAACATTTACATTTTTCATTTCAAAGTTGAATTTTTCTTGTAGATTTTTAATCAAAATATTAATAGATACAAACTTTAAAGTAAGTTTTTCTTGTCTTGATTGAAGTTGGGATAAATCTAATAAATCCTGCACCATAGAACTTATGTAATCAATTTTCTCTATTATTTTGTTTAAATATTTATTTTGCTGTAATGGCTCCTCTGCTAAACCGTCTAATATTACATTTGCATATCCCTTTATTACAGTTAATGGTGTTTTTAAATCATGGGAAATATTTTGAGTAAAATTAATTAAAGATTTTTCAGAAGCTGTAACCGCTTCATAAGCTTTTTTTAATTCTTGTTTCGAAGATTCTAATTCACTTGTTCTTTCATTTACCTTATCTTCCAGGTTAGCATTGAATATTTGAAGCTCTTCTCTTAATAATTCGACTTTAGAAAAACTTTTTGAAAATTTCTTTGCTAAAACTAATGCTTGAGTAAAAACAAATATTAATAAGCCCCAAGATGATAAATTTCCTGTCTTAATGAAGTTACGTAAAAAATGATTATCAGTATCTGCAAATGCTATACTTAAATAAATCATATCATTTAATGAAAAAAATATAAGAATAAAAACACCCATTCCTATTAAATAAGAACCTTCTTCTTTTTTGATACAAGAAGCAATAACAACATAAATAACAATTATGATTACAAAACATGAAAAAGCTTGATAAATAGGATTAAATACAGTAAATATTCTTGCAGGTGTTAATAAAACCATTAGTGAAAAACCAATATTGATATAATTTATTATTTTTTCAAATTTTCTAGAAATATAATTTGGGAAGCTTAATGCTATAAACTTAAAAACCAATAAAGTTCCAATATAATACGATAATGTTTGAATTTTATGAGCAAGTTCCCAGTTAAAATTAGGGAACAGGTGAATAAAATATATTTCGCCAACCAGTAACGTTCTTGTGCCTATTAATAATGCAAATACTCCAAAATATAAAACGGACTTGTCCTTTGTTCTGTAAATAAAAAGAGCTATATGATAAAATCCGATTATAAACAAACTACCAAATAAAAAAAGTTCAAGGGTTAAATTCTTTATTCTTGCCTCTGTTATATCAGAAACTTTTCCGATATATATATTTTCTAAAATTCCCCCACTACGATGGCTGAAATTAGAAACCTGAACAACTATTTCAATAGTATCTTGATTTGATTCAATAGGGTGTATTTGAGGAAGATATTGAGGGCGAGATTCGCTTTTATTTGTACCTACTGTGCCGGCTGAGGCAAGCAATTCTCCATTTGTCCAGAGCTTATATGAAGTAAATATCCTTGGGATTTTTAGTCCCAGTGTTTCATTGCTGTTAGTTTCAATTAACAACCTATATGTAGAAAAGCCATAACCCGAAAGTTTATTATTATTAATTTCATATTTATTCCAAGCCCTTGGAAGGATAATCAAATTTTTATCTTCAATAGTTTTTGTATTTTTAAAATTTGATGGAGTATATAATTTATTCCAATAAAATTCCCATTCCCCTGATATAGAAACTATACCATTTTTATCCCAATCGTAGTCGGTCAAATCCAAAATTCCGTTAATTGCAGCAGAATTATCTTTTGCACTTACATCTTCAGTTAAGAATGTAATAATTATTATACAGAGAAGCATTATGTAAATTGTTTTTAGTAAGTCTTTTCTCATAATATCACCATTATTAAGCCAAATATTGTAACCTCAAGAAATCTTAAGGTTAATTAAGGTTGCCATAATTTACTTTTATTTTATGGAATGTTAAAATTATATATATTCTACATTATTAGAAAAATTTTAGCAAATAATTTTACTAAGGAACTTCTTGATTGGGGTAAAATTCTTCCTGATATATAAAGTTTGAGGTGGTTAAGTAATGGTCGACAATTTAGCACAAACCATGGAAATGTATTCTAAACTCTACACTGCTGCTAACTTGGCTGATGAGCTCAAAGAGGCTCAAAAATATAAAAAGCTGATTCGTTTAGAAAAACAGATTGCCAAAGCTAAACTATTGCTTATTGATGAATTAATCTACTTAACAATTAACCGTTATAAATCAGAGTTGTTGTTAAAGGTTATTGCAGATAGAGCTGAAAGTCTTGATGAGAGACACTGACTGAAATAGGTTGGTGCCCTTTATATTTTATACCCGTCCCCTAATTTTAGATTGTGCGAAGTTTATAGCCAACTCCCTTTATTGTTTGAATAAAAGTAGGATTTTTATTATCAATATCAATTTTTTTTCTGATATTACTTATATGAACCATAATTGTCCTATAGTCTCCAAAACTTTCAGTTCCCCACAATGCATTAAATAATTCCTCATTACTGAATACTCTATTTGGATTTTTAGCCAAAAAAGACAGTAGTTGAAATTCTTTTGGTGATAAATTTATATTTTGATCATAGGCAGTTACTGTATGCTTTGTTAAGTCAATAATTAGGTTAGGTAACGAAATAATATTATTTTGTGTACTTCTTAAAATACGATTTCTTCTAAGATGTGCCTTAACTCTTGCTACTAACTCAATAGAATTAAAAGGTTTTGTTATATAGTCATCTCCTCCTGCTATTAGTCCCTGAGAAATTTCAACAGAAGAAGATTTACTGCTTAAAAATATTATAGGAGTATTCAATTTTTTTCTTAATTCCTGACAAATATCAATACCATCCAATCCAGGGAGCATCATATCCAGTATAATTAAGCTAGGATTTGAAGAAAATGCAATTTCTAAGACCTTATATCCATCCATTGCAGTCATAACCTTATAGCCCTCTCTTTTTAAGTACATTGAAATTATTTCAAGTATATCAATATCATCATCGACTACTAATATTGTTTCTTCTGACATAATATATACCTCCTTGTTAATCATTAGCAGACATACTGAATCTTAAGGTTATTTAAGGTTGCGACAGTATAGGTTAATTCTATCAAATAATTTGAATGATTACAATAAATTTGTATTCTTTAGTTTGTCTTGCGCAACAATGTAGGATATATTGACAGAGAATATCAGAAGTTGTACTTAATTTCTAATTTATAAAGTTGCACTCCTATATTATAAATAAAAGAACTCATATTAAAAATATGAGTTCAGTATATAAGTAGTATAAGATTTTATAACTATGCTAGGATTTCAACCAAATCTTTGTTTTTTAATCCAGCAGAGTTACCTTCTTCTGTGTCAATATGCATTACAGGATCACCATATGGAATAACTCTGATAAGCACATTTCCAAATATTAATCCTCTTTCGCCTTCAGTCTTTACCTGAACAATTTGCTTATCTTTAAGTCCAAATTCATCGGCTAAACTTTGAGGCATATGTATATGTCTCCATGCAACAATTGCAGTCTCGTTTAAGTCAATTTCTCCACTAGGTCCAATAATTTTTAAAGAAGCAGCACCATTTAATTTTCCAGATTCTCTAATAGGTGCCTTTATACCTAGTTTAAAGCAGTCGGCTAATAGTAATTCAACTTGCGTTTCATTTCTGTAGGGACCTAATATTCTGACATTTTCAAAATTGCCTTTTGACCCGGATATGGTAACTGTCTCATTTGCAGCAAATTGAACATCTGTTAACATGTTTTTTACAGTTATTTCATATCCTTCACCAAATAATTTATTTGCATCATTCTTTGACAAATGAACGTGCCTATTTGACAGCATTACTTCTACGGTTTTTTTCATATTACACCTCAATTAAAAAATTTATGCGCCTCTTCTTCACCTCGCAGAACTCTAAGAGCTCCAAGGGAAAGAGATTCCAACTCGTTTTCACCTGGAATTACAATAACTTGTGAAATAAATTCAATCTTTTTAACAATCATTGACATAAGCACTTTTGATTGAGCCAATCCACCTGTTATAATTACAGCATCTACTTTACCGTCAACAACCGGTGCCAATGCTCCTATATTTTTTGCGATTTGATAAACCAAGGCTTCATAAATAAATTTAGCATATTCATCACCTGCTTCAATTCTTTTTTCTACTTCTCTTGCATCACTAGTACCCAGATAAGAGATTAGACCGCCTTTTCCTCTCAGTAGTTTATGCATATATTCTCTGTCGTGCTTATAACACATGTCTATCAATGCTCTGCAAGGAACTCCACCGCTTCGTTCCGGAGAAAATGGACCTTCATCATCTGATATTAAATCAACCATACGTCCTTTTTTATGTATACTTACTGATATACCGCCGCCCAAATGAACAATTATTAAGTTTAAATCCTCATACTTTTTATCCATTTCTTTTGATACCTTAATACCTGCTGCCCTCATATTAAGGGCATGACCTGCACTTTGACGAACTATTTCCTTTACGCCTGATATCCTGGCAACATCATCAAATTGGTCTGTAGAAACTGCATCGTAAATATATGATGGAATACTAAGCTTGCTGGCCATATGATACGCAATTATTCCGCCTAACAGCGATACATGGTTGTTCATTGGTTTATTCTTAAGTTTATCTACCAATACGTCATCAAGAATGTAAGCTCCGGATTCAAAAGGAGCTGCCGGACCCCCTCTTCCTACAATACAGCTTAAGTCCTCGGTCTTAATGTTTTCTTCCTCTAACACTTTTAAAATCAACTCATATCTCATGCTATACTGGTCATTTACTGTAGCATATTTAGAGGTTTCTTCTTCTGGATGATCTATACTTCTTTTAAATATGATATTTTCATCTTCATACACTGCGATTTTAGTAGATGTAGAGCCTGGATTTATAGCTAAAATTTTATACATTTAATTTCCTCCTTGTATCTATAATCAGATAAGTCACTATAATTTTACCATGGCTTCTTTTCCAATTTCAAGACCTTTCATGAATGCTTCTTTATTTAATGGAAGCATTTCAGGCTTTTTCTGGAATTGGCTGAAAATAGTATCCAATACCACATCATGAGAAATAATGTCGGTATAACCCACATAAGCTCCAAGCATTATTATATTTAGTACCTTTTGATTACCCATCCCTATTGCCATTTCAGTTACAGGCACTGAAACAACCTTAATATCATCACGAGGTATTTTATCCTTTACGATAGTGCTGTTTATAAACAATGTGCCTCCTTGCTTTAACTTATATAAAAATTTATTTAAAGAAGGAGCATTCATAACAACAAGATGGTCAACAGAATTACTAACTGGGGAACCAATAGGATCATCTGAAATTACAACATAGCAATTTGCTGTACCTCCACGTTGTTCTGCACCATAAGATGGGAAAAATGTTACATTTTTATCTGTAGAATCACAAGCTGCACGAGAAAGCAGCTTGCCCATTACCATAACACCTTGACCGCCAAAACCTGCAATCATTAAATTTGTCTCCATATTAACCCTCCTATTTATCTCTCAATACACCTAAAGGATATTCTTCCAACATTTTTTCTTCTAAAAACTTCAATGATTCAAGAGCATCCATTCCCCAGTTTGTAGGGCAGTTTGTCACTATTTCAATCATGGAAAATCCTTTGTTGTCTATTTGATTTTGAAATGCTTTTTTAATTGCCTTGCGTGTTTTCATAACATTAGCAGGAGTATTGCAAGAGCATCTTTCCAAATAAACCGGAGCTGTTAACTGATTAAGTATTTCACACATATGCATTGGATATCCATGCTGTTCAGCAATTCTTCCTTGGACTGCCGTTGTTGCCTTCATCCCAATCAATGTAGTCGGTGCCATTTGTCCGCCTGTCATACCATAAATTCCATTGTTGATAAATATTACAGTAATATTTTCTCCTCTATTTGCAGCATGCATGGTTTCAGCTAATCCGATTGAAGCCAAATCACCATCACCTTGATATGTATATACAATGGTGTCAGGGGTAGAGCGTTTAACACCTGTAGCTACTGCACAAGCTCTTCCATGAGGAGCTGTTGTATTGTCGTAAGTAATATAAGACATTCCAAGACCACAACAACCTATGCCTAAGACTGCGGCTGTTTTATCTACTACGTTTAAATCCTCCAACACCTCTCCAATGAGTTTAAAGACAGTGCTGTGCATACATCCTGGGCAAAAACCAGATACCATGTCTTTGCCAATAGCCGCTGTTCTACTATATACCTTTTCCATAATAACCTCCTTACGCTGTAAATAGCGTTCTTACCGCATCCATAATTTCTTCACGCCTTACAATTTCACCGCCGGCTCTTAAACATGTGCTTATTAGGCAGCGATCCTTAACCGCTAATTTAACATCATATACGAGCTGTGCAGGTATTGACATCTCTACATCTAAAATTGATTTAACTTTTCTGTAATCTAATTTATCAAAGGAACCATCAGGAAATGGAGAGACTGTTTTAGGGCGAATCAAACCAACCTTAAGACCTTCGTCTCGCAGTAAAGAAACTGCTGACTTGGCAATACGTCCCGAAATGCCATAAGCAACCACTATAACTTCTGCATCTTCAACCAAAAATTCTTCAACCTGTACATCATTTTTCCATGATTCATACATTTTTTCACTGTTTTTACAGTCCTGCTCCATCTCTAAAGTTAAAAAATGACCAGGTTCAATAAATGCTCTTTTTTCTGTTGCCGGATTGTGTCCAACTAATGCCCAATTGCGATTAATTTCCTTTAATTTTTTAATTTCTTCATCTGAACGCATAGGTGGCAACACAACAGGTTCGATAATAGTTCCCAGCACACCGTCACCAAGTATTAATACAGGATTTCTATCTCTTTGTGCATAGTCAAACGCAGCATATGTCATATCAATTGCTTCCTGTACAGTTGAAGGAGCAAATACCATCATGCGAAAACCACCGTTTCCACTTGCCTTTGTTGCTTGGAAATAGTCTTGCTGTGCAGGTTGAATACTTCCAACACCCGGACCGCCACGGGAAATGTTAGCATAAACCATTGGAATATGCGCTGAAGCACAGTAGGAAATCCCCTCGCTTTTCAATGCAATACCACAGCTTGAGGAAGATGTCATAGCACGTGTTCCTGTGGAAGCTGCACCATAAACCATATTAATTGAAGCTATTTCACTTTCACCTTGAACAAACACACCTCCAACCTCAGGCATGCGTCTTGAAAAATATTCTGGTATTTCATTTTGTGGCGTTATAGGATAACCAGCAAAAAAACGGCAACCAGATCGTACAGCTGCTTCAGCGATTGCTTCGCAACCTTTCATAAATACTCTTTTCATAAAAATTCCTCCTTATTTAAAAACTTCGATGGCAGCATCAGGACAAATTTGTGCACACAAGGCGCATCCTATGCAATTTTCAGGCTTTGTAGCTACTATAAACTGATAACCTTTTGAGTTTACTTCAGAACCTACAGAGAGCACCCCTCTTGGACAAAACTTGATGCAGAACTGACAGCTTTTACAGCTTTCAGTGCGAACTGTAACATTAGCCATTACCTTCACTCCTTCACTTTTATTAAAATTATTTGCTAATCATTGATCCATGGATATTTTAAAAATAAATGCAATGGGAACAAATATAGATTAGTATGTTTTTTTGCTTCTTCATAAAGATCATCTCTAATACACATTCCGCTTAAATCAAGGTATTCACCCAACATTTTTTTAATTTCTTCACAACCCTCAAAAAACTCTTCGACAGTTGTTGTATAACCTAAATTTGCATTACCTAACAAATGGACTTTTTTAATGCGACAAGCCTGTAAAATAGAGGACATAGTGCAATCTATTGACAACGCATCTTTTGACCATGGTCGAAAGGAATTTACTATATAAATATTTGCAGTATCCTCGTTGTTAAGCAATTGGGTAAAGCCTCCTATCATACGTGCAGCTGATTCATTTCCACCGATATCCAGGATTGCATAGCTACCTTTATCAGTTAAGCATTCAGATACGCCACCTACCAATGTAGGAGAATCAAGCAATTGTGATTTATAATGAACTTCAACACCAACCTCATACATTACCTTTTGTAAATCTCTTGAGCGGAATAAAGGTTTAGTTTGATCCATATCAAACAAGTGGACAGCTTTATCCTTTTTTTCTGCCAGCTTTACTGCAAGGTTTAATGCTATTTCACTTTTGCCGCTGCCGGTTTCTCCTATCAATATGAAGTTTTTTTTCTTATTGATTAAATCATTAAAAGTTATTGTCATTTCACTCACCTTTATGAATTTTGATGTCTGATTATGAGATTGCAATTAACATGCCAAAATATAGATAATAGATATTTAAAATTTTTTCAACAAATATTTTGGTTAAATGCAGTAATTTACTTTGTTAATTTCATGGGTTTTTATTTTTAAATAAGTTAAAACATAGAAAGCAAATCTGCGCTAAATGAATTTAAATAAACTTGATAATGTTTACAAAAGTAAACAAGTTGTTAATTATAATTAACAAAATAGTTTGAAAAGCTTTTCACAATATTATAATTTAATGAAAATCAAGGAAATTTAAATTTGGCATAATAATTGCAAAATAAATTCTTAATTACAAATTAAGAGGTGATTATATGTTTAATATGGCTGCAGATCATGCAATATGGCCAAAAGAAAATGATGCAATTTTTGGATTAGCACAAAAGGCTAAAGATGCAATTGACAAATATGGAAGGGATAAGGTAATTGATTCTACCCTTGGTACGTTAGCAGATGATAACGGAAAGCTTATTTGTTTTGAAACGGTATATGATGAATTGAAATCAATGCCAAATGAATATATGGCTGCTTATGCTCAAATTACAGGCCAACCTGATTTTTTGGAAGCAGTTATAAAATCTTGTTTTAGAGAATATAAACCAGATGCTCATGTAAGAGCTGTTGCTACACCAGGTGGATGCGGTGCAGTGAGACATGCCATCTGGACCTATTCAAATCCAGGTGATTCAATAATAGTAGGTGACTGGTACTGGGCTCCTTACTCAACTATTGCTGAGGAATTTGGAAGAACTGTAACTACATATGAATTATTTAATAATTCAGATGGATTCAATGTTGCTGCTTTTAAAGAAAAATTTGAAGAGCTTTTAAATAAGCAAAAAAGAATTCTTGCAATATTTAATACTCCTGCAAATAATCCGACAGGCTACAGTCTTTCAGATGATGAATGGGATGCTGTTTTAGACATAGTAAAAGAAAATTCTAAAAATTCGGAATTTAAAATCACTTTATTGGTAGACGTTGCTTACATAGATTATGCGGGAGAAAGCACTGAAAAAAGAAAGTTTTTCAAGAAATTTTCAAATCTTCCCGAAAATGTTTTCGTAACAGTTGCATTTAGCATGTCTAAGGGCTACACCATGTATGGAATGAGATCAGGAGCAGCAATAGGAATATCTTCAAGTGAAGATGTAGCTGAAGAATTTTATTACTCATTATCACATGCAAACAGAGCTAATTGGTCAAACGGCAACAGAGGAGCTATGACTGTTATGACAAATATAGCTAGTAACCCACAAAAACAAAAAGATTATGAAGAAGAAGTTACAAAAGCTAAAACAATGTTAAGGAAACGAGCTAATGCTTTTGTTGCTGCATCAAAAGAAGCCAGATTGGAAATATTGCCATACAGAGATGGATTTTTTGTGAGTATACCTTGCAAAGATGCCAAAAAAGCATCTGATGAATTAATAAGGGAAAATGTATTTGTAGTTTCATTAAAAAAAGGTTTAAGATTTGCAGTTTGCGCAGTTTCAGAACAAAAATGCAAGGAAGCTCCAGCAATAATTAAAAAAGTATTGGATAATTTGGCATAATGTTAAATTATAGCTATGCCATTATATTTATTAATCTACTACAGAAAGGAGGTAAATGTTTTATAAATTTAATTGATGTATTGTAATTAGTTTTAGTAAATAGGAGGGTAACTATGGAGGACAATAAAAATAATGGTAGTAATTCTACTAAAAAGTTTTCTTCAAGATTTGGTTTTTTAGTTGCATGTGTTGGTTCTGCTGTTGGTATGGCAAACGTTTGGGGATTCCCTTATAAGCTTGGGGCATACGGCGGAGGAGCGTTTCTTGTAGCATATTTATTTTTTACTGTAGTGTTTGGTTATGTAGGACTGGGTGCTGAGTATGCAATTGGACGTAGATCTTTGCATGGACCAGTAGGAGCTTTCGAATATGCATGGGGTACTGTAAATAAAAGCGGCCTTGGTAAGCTAATCGGATGGTTGCCTTTAGCAGCATCAATGTGTATAGCAATTGGATACGCTGTAATAATATCATATGTTCTTAAAGGATGGACTCAATCGGTGACAGGTAGCTTAATGACAGTTGACCCGGGTCCGTGGTTTGAATCATTTTCTTTAACTGAGTTTTCAGTAGTTCCTTATCACATAATAGTTATTATAGGTTCTTTGCTGACTTTAACAATGGGTGCCAGCTCAATAGAAAAAACTAATAAGATTATGATGCCATTATTCTTTATTCTTTTCATTATATTGGCAATAAGAGTTGCTTTTTTACCAGGTGCATTTGAGGGATATAAGTTCCTGTTTATTCCAAGATGGGAACACTTATTAAATCCTTGGACTTGGATTTGGGCTATGGGACAATCATTTTTCTCACTTTCTATTAACGGCTCAGGTATGATTGTATATGGAGCTTATTTAAGTAAGGATGAAGATATTGTTGCAAGCGGAAGAGATACAGCAATTTTTGATACAATCGCAGCAATGACAGCAGCACTTGTTATGATTCCTGCAACATTCGCATATGGCATGGATCCTGCAGCCGGACCTGGTTTATTATTCGTAACATTGCCTACAATTCTCCAAAACATGGCAGGTGGAAGTATATTTGCTATAATTCTTTTCACTGCAGTAGTATTTGGCGGTATTAGTTCTATACAAAATATGTTTGAGGTAGTTGCAGAATCTGTTATGTACCAGTTTCCAAAATTAAAACGTAATATAGCATTGATTATTATACTAGTTATTACTTTTGGATTCGGTATATTTATGGAACCTATTTACGACTGGGGTCCTTGGATGGATTTAGTTTCGATATATATAATTCCAATTGGAGCATTAATCGGTGCAATTACATGGTTCTGGATTATGAAGAAAGAAGATCTTATGGATGAAATTAATTTAGGAGCAAAAAAACCTCACGGTGATGGATGGTATAATATCGGTAGATATCTTTACACACCACTTACACTAATACTTTGCCTAGTTGCATTATTAACTCGAACATCTTTCTAATAATTAATCATTCTACAATAAAAGCTAAAGCTTGATTTTTAACCAAGTAAAAATTAAGCTTTTTCTTAATTATAATAAATAATTATTTACATGCAGGAGGTATATTTTGAAAAATTCAACAAAATTATATTTAATCTTAAGCATTTCACTAAATTACATATGTTTTGGAATTCTTCTATATAAAGGTGCAAGTTTCGATAAACTATTAGAAAATCCAATCTACACATTATTATTTTGTCTTGGATTCTTAACCCCTTTCATATCTGCACTTATTGTTAGATTGGTTTATAAAGAAGAGTTTGGAGGAATTATTGGACTGAAAACGGAATTAATAACTATAAAGGAACCAAAAGCTGTATTATTAATTTTATTTTTTTTAATCGGTCATAACCTGTTTATAATTATCTCTCAACAATTCGACAGGATAAACAACATTGCAAATCTCTTTGTTTATTTTCCTGCAATATTCTTATTAATTGGGACACAGGAACTTGGATGGAGAAGTATTGTCAATGCTGATTATGAAAAAATAAATGGATTTTGGAAAGGTACAATGACTTCGGGATTATTCTGGACCGTTTGGTTTATTCCGGTTGTTATGCTCCGAAACTTTATTATAATTCCAAATGCTCTTGCAATGTTTGGAGCCTTGTTAGTTGGCTACAGCTTTCTCTCACAAATGTTATATAAAAAGAGTGGCAGCATATTTCTTTCAATGTTGTTTATGGCACTAATGTTTTCTATGTCAGCGGTAGTAGATTTTAAGCAAAGTATTGTTTTGTTCATAATAATGATTATTGATGCAGCCCTTGCAAGTACCGTTAAAAATATGGAATTGAAAAGTTTTTTCTGATAGGTCGAACTCCATATGTATTTTATTAAGGGCTACTTTTTTATGAAAAAATATGCTATAATAAGTAAACTTTTTTAAAAGGAGTAACTGCCTTGGAAAGAAAAATAGGGATATTAGCATCTGATATTGGTATAAAAGAAACTATAGAAAACTTATATAAAGAAGATATAAGTCAAGGTAAAATTATAATAGAAGTAATGGACGTTGAAAATTTTGAACTGCAAAGTGTTAAATTAGAAAAACAAGGTGCTAAAGCAATAATCGCCAGAAGCGGAGGATATAAATATACTTTAGATAAAGTAAATGTACCTGTTATTCAAATGAGAATTGATACCCTTGATATTTTGCATTCAATTAAACATGCAAGCAACACAAATAAGGATGTAGTGTTGTTATTGTCTGACTTGGAATTTTTTGAATATGAAGAATGGAAAGAAATGATAACTTCTAAAATTATATTTGAAAAATTTACACACCGATATGAAATAGAAGATGTAATAAAAAAGTATTTACAGAAAGATGTTATTATTGTAGGTGATGGCGTGCCATGTATAATTGCGCAAAAATATAATATTGCAGTTGAACCTTTTGGAGTAAGTGATGAATCTGTTCGAGCTGCTGTAAGAAGTGCATGGCAAATTGTCGATGCTATATATGAGCAAAAGTATAAAAATGAGGTTTTGAATAAAATACTTGATGATGTGCATGATGCGGTCATTGCAATTGATAAAGATGGATACATAATATTATATAATGAGCAAGCAAAAGAATTGTTGAAAAAAAGCAATAAATCTGTATTAAAAAAGGAACTTATAAATGTATTTCCGGAATTAGGACTTATGTTGAATGTACTTAAGACAAAGAAAAATATATCCAATGAAATATTAAATTTAGAAAAAATTATGGTAACTGCAAATATATCATTATTATATATTGATGATAACATTATTGGAGCACTGTGCGCATTTCAAGATGTTACAAAGCTTCAAAGTCTAGAGAAAAAGGTTAGATATGAGCTTAATAAAAAAGGATTAACTGCAAAGTATAACTTTGAAAATATCATAACATATGAAACGAATATGAAGGCTACACTGTCTAAAGCCGTTAAAATAGGAATGTCAGATAGTTCTGCTATAATATACGGAGAGAGCGGAACCGGAAAAGAAATGATAACCCAAAGCATACATAACATAAGTGATAGAAGGAATGAACCTTTTGTAGCAATTAATTGTGCTGCTTTATCTGAAAGTTTGCTAGAAAGTGAATTATTTGGCTATGAAGAGGGGGCTTTCACCGGCGCACGCAAGGGCGGTAAGCCTGGCATGTTCGAATTAGCCCATGGAGGAACAATATTTCTGGATGAGATCAACAGCATATCATTAAATCTTCAAAAAAAATTGCTTCGTGTTCTAGAAGAAAAAGAAGTTATGAGAATAGGTTCGGATTATGTTATCCCTTTAGATGTAAGAATTTTGGCTGCAACAAATGAAAATTTAAGAAGCAAGGTGGAAGAAGGCAACTTTAGAGAAGATTTATTTTATCGATTAAATGTCATTGAACTTCATATCCCACCGTTAAGAGATAGGAAGAAGGATATTATTCCTATTTTTAAAAAATTTTTAATGGAATTTTCTAATACATCAAATTTACCTGAAATAAATCAAGAACTTGAAAAAAAATTAAAAAATTACTCTTGGTCAGGAAATGTCAGAGAACTTAGAAATATTGCTCAGCAATACACTTTGTTTGGAGAAATAGAATTATACTATAATAAAAATACCGGATTTAACAAAATAGATCAATATAAGGAAAATAATGAACAGAATAATACTCAGCAAGACATAAACCTAAAAATGAATTTGAGTGAAATTAATAAATTTGTGGAAATGAAGGTTATAAGTATGCTGGAAGGTCAAGGTTATAATAAAAATGATATAGCAAAGATTTTAGGAATAAGCAGGACTTCCTTGTGGAAAAAAATCAACAGTAGGGATGATAATGCTAAATAGTCTTATAAAGGCAAGACACCGACAAATTAAATAAAAAGGCGAATCCATATTTCTATGAATTCGCCTTTAAAATATATATTCAAAATTAAGAAAGCTTTGAAAGCTCTACTGCAATTTTTGCTCCCAGCGTTGCGTTGTTATATACAAGCTGTATATTAGATTCAAGACTGTCTCCACCTGTAATTTCTTTAACCTTAGCTAATAGGAACGGTGTAGATTCCTTACCTCTTATACCTTTTTCATCAGCTTCTTTAAGTGCCTTTTCTATGGCTTCAGTAATAGTATCATAATCCATTTGATATTGTTCTTCGATTGGATTAGCAATAACCATGCCTCCTTCAAGACCTAAATCCCATTTTGCTTTTAATACATCGGCGATTTCTTCTGGGCTATCTACTTTGTAGTCAACGCCATAACCACTTTTTCTGGTATAAAAAGCCGGCATTTCTTCAGTCTGATATCCTATAACAGGAACTCCATGAGTTTCAAGATACTCCAATGTCAAACCAATATCTAAAATAGATTTAGCTCCTGCACATACAACAGCAACATTTGTGTGGGCAAGCTCTTCTAAGTCAGCAGATATGTCAAATGTTTCTGTTGCACCTCTATGAACTCCACCTATACCGCCTGTTGCAAATACCTTAATTCCTGCAAGAGCTGCAATTATCATTGTAGAAGCAACTGTTGTGGCTCCGTCTGCATTTTTTGCAACAATAAAAGGGATATCTCTTCTGGATGTTTTAATAACATTCTTAGCTTTGCCTAAATACTCAATTTCATCATTTGTTAAGCCAACCTTGAGCTTTCCGTTTAAAATTGCAATAGTTGCAGGTATTGCATTGTTGTCTCTGATGATTTTTTCTACATTGAGCGCTGTTTCTACATTTCTTGGATATGGCATGCCGTGTGATATGATAGTTGATTCTAATGCTACTACAG
Organism: Sedimentibacter sp.; assembly: GCA_050173715.1. GTDB lineage: Bacteria > Bacillota > Clostridia > Tissierellales > Sedimentibacteraceae > Sedimentibacter. The sequence continues at coordinate 62,434 of JBFXKO010000001.1, read as the reverse complement.
GCTTGCCGTTTTCAATTGCTTCTTTAACCTCTGGGTTTATTTCTAAATATTTTTCTAACATATTTCTAACTCCTTTAATTTTAAATTTATATTTTCTATAGACATGTTTGGGTTTATTGTATTTTCATGTGACATTGCAACTACTGATGCAGCTGTGGCTATTTTGGCACTTTCATTTATATCCATATTGTTTAAATAGCAATATACCAATGCTGCCATAAACGCATCCCCTGCTCCGGTAGTATTGACAGGCTTCACATTGACTGCTTTAATTTTTTTCATAGCAGTTTCATCACTGTAAAACACGCCTTCCTTGCCAAGAGTAATGAATACCTTTTTAACTCCCTTGTTCATAAGATATTCACAACTTCTTTTTAAGTCATCTTCATTTTTAATTTCAATACCTGTTATGGATTCAATTTCAATTTTATTTGACTTCAAAGTGTGTATATTGCCAATTAAGTGTTTTACTTTTTTAGCCTTTGCTGTTGAAACAGTATCAAGGAAAAAATCCGTGCTTCTATGATTGCTTGATAGATATTCAAATACATTTACAGGAATGTTTGTATCTAAAATACATAGCTTTGAATTATCTATCACATGTTTCTTTTCTTTGATAAAATCAACTGTCATTCTTTCATATATGTCCATGCTGGATATGGCTACTGACATGTCGTTAGTTTCGTCTAAAACAGCAAGATAAATAGATGTGCTTTCGCCCTTAAGTATTAGGCAGTCCTTGGTATCTAATCCTATAAGAGCTGACTCTTCAAGGATTTTTGAGCCGTAAATATCATCTCCAAACACACTTATCAGCTTAGTCTCTATGCCTAGTCTCACAAGATTTTCACCTATGTTTCTTCCCACTCCTCCAAGAGACATCTTAACAGTTCCGATATTAGAATCTCCGGGGATTAAATTATTTTTTGGAAATCCATGAATATCCATGTTCACACCGCCCACAACGGTAACGTAGGGATTATTCTGGACAATGTAGCCTTTGCCTAATATTTTTCCTTTTTTAACGAGATTCGTTATGTGGACTGCTGCAGACGACCTTGTTATTCCAAGAATATCTCCCAACTCATTCTGAGAAATCATAGGATTTTTTTTAATCAAATCAAATATTTCCTGTTCTCTGTTAGTCATCAATACCTCCAAAATTAATAAATGCTTATATAATAAACTATTGTTTATGAAATTGTAGCACGGCACGCAATATTTTACAATAGTTTTTTGAAAATATTAGATAATTTACAGTGCAGCGAAAATTATACAGGCAAAATTTTTCATAATAAAAATATTACTCAATATTTACAATTAAACAATTTTATTTTTACATATGAGAGATATAGTAAGTTCAAGATTAAAATTTAAAGGAGAAAGAAAATTAATGAAAGCAAAAAAAATATTATCTATAGTTTCAACAGTATTAATTATGTCAATGGCATTTGTAGGATGTGCAAAAACTGAAACACCGGCTCCTGCAGCACCAGCAGCTCAAGCACCAGCAGCAGAACAACCAGCGCAACCAGAACAACCAGCGTCAGATTTTGATGCAGAAACTGATATAACAGTAGTAGCAAGAGACGCAGCTTCAGGCACAAGAGGAGCTTTCCATGAACTTATGAAAATTAAGGTAAAAGAAGGAGACACAGAAGTTGACAAGCTTGTAACAGGAGCATTAGAATTTGATGGAACTGACAAGGTTATAACAGCTGTTGAAGGGAACGAGTACGGAATAGGATATATTTCTCTTGGCTCAGTAAGCGATAGAATAGTTGCAGCAAGCGTAGATGGAGTAGAAGCAACTATTGAAAATGTAAAAAGCGGCGATTACAAAGTAGCAAGACCTTTCGTTTTAGTAACAAAGGGAACTGAAAGCGACCTAGTAAAAGATTTCTTAAGCTTTACAGCTTCTGTTCAAGGACAAGAAATAGTTGAAGATAAACATTACATTGCATCAGTAGACAGCCCAGTTGAATACAAAGCATCTGGATTAACAGGAACTATTAAGGTTGCTGGTTCAACATCAGTAACACCTTTGATGGAAGTATTACAGGAAGCATATAAAGAACTTAACCCAAATGTAACATTTGAAATGCAATCAAACGGATCATCACAAGGTATTAAAGCAGCTATTGATGGTTCTTATGACATAGGAATGAGTTCAAGAGAATTAAAGGATGAAGAAAAATCACAATTAAATGAACACACCCTTGCAATTGATGGTATTGCAGTAATAGTTAACAATGAAAACCCAAATACAGACATTTCATCAGAAAATATTACAAAAATATATACTGGTGAAATTACAAAATGGTCTGAAGTAAAATAGTAAATTCCTCCAAATAAAATAAAGACAAAGCGGATATAAATCTGCTTTGTCTTTTTCTTTTTGAGATTTATTTTATAATGCTTTAATCATAAGCTCAAGGTATTGCTCTGCCCTCTTGTGCAAGTCAAAGCTTCCGTCATGTAGGCACCAATGAAAGATTAATCCTCTCATTGATTGATAAAGAAATTCATTGATTTCTTTGACTTCCATAGGTACAGTTATTTCTCCGGATTTTATTCCTTCTTCGATATAAGGATCTAAAAGTGTCTGCATTGCTCTTCCTTCTTTAATAAACAAGGAGTTATTGTTGTTATATAGTATTTTTGTAAAATCAAATGGGTGATTAATAACAAAATCTATATAAAAAAGCATGTAGTTTTTAATTTTTTCCTTTATAGAATTGCCATGAATTTTATTTTCAACAAAGTCCTTAAAAATTATATCTGCCAATATAAACTGTTGATTTAAGATATCATTTTTTGATTTGTAGTAATTATAAAAGGATCCAACAGACACATTTGCTGCCTTTGCAATATCCTGTATGGTAACATTGTCAAAGCCCTTGCTTCTAAAGAGTTTTATGCTTGTGCTGTAAATTTTTTCCTTTGTTTTTTGTGCTTGAACAGTGCGATTATTCACTTCAAACCCCCAGAATAATTTTCAAATATTTGTTAATAATTATTATAACATAGAATTGATTTAACAAAATAAATAAATTTATAAATTTTTAAAAAAATTGCTTGATATATATCAAACAATCTATTATAATGAATCCATTCGGTGAATAGGTTCACTAAACAAAATTTTTGGAGGAGAGCATGAAATTTAGAAAAGTAATAAGTTTTATATTAGCTTTAGCGATGATATTAAGTCTTGCAGCTTGCAGCACAAATAATAAGCCTGCTGAAGAAACTAAAGCTGATGCAATTTTCAACTCTGGAACATATGAGGGAGAAGCAGAGGGCTTCCATGGAGCAATAAAAGCAAAAGTAACAGTTACCGAGACAGAAATAACTGATATAACTGTAACACACACTGAAACTCCTGGTCTTGGAGATAAGGCAGTAGAAAAAATTGTAATGGAAGTAAAAGAAAACACATCCCTTAACGTGCCAATGGTATCAGGTGCAACTTATTCAAGCAAGGGAATAATGGAAGCAGTAACTGCAGCATTAGAAAAAGCAGCTATTGATATAGAAGCTTTAAAAACAAAAGAAATTGCTGGAGAGAAAACAGCAGAAGATGTTGAGAAAACAGCTGATGTTATAGTTATAGGCGGTGGAGGGGCAGGACTTGCAGCAGCAGTTACAGCTCACCAAAACGGAGCGTCAGTGATAGTAGTTGAAAAAATGCCTCAAGTTGGAGGAAATACAATTATTTCCGGATCAGCATACAACTCAGCAGACCCTGACAGACAAGCTGCTTTGACTATGACAGACCTTGAAAAGAAAACTGTTGAAGGAATTATTGCAGCTGAACAAACAGACCCAATGGTTAAAGAATGGCAAACAACTCTTAAGAAGGAATGGGATGAATACCTTGCTTCAGGAAAAACAACTTTGTTTGACTCCCCTACATTGCACAAGCTTCAGACATACAATGGCGGAGACAAAGTGGCAAAGCCTGTATTGATAGACACATTTGCAGAAAATACACTTCCTGCAATCCAGTGGTTAGAAAGCCTTGGAATGGAATTCAAGAACGAAGTGTTTACTGTTTTAGGAGCTCTTTGGAACAGATCACATAAGCCTGTTAAGCCATTAGGAACAGGATACATTGAAACATATATGAGCTATATTGAAGAAAATAAAGGCGATATAGAAGTATTGGTTGATACAAAAGCAAGCAGCTTTATAGTTGAAGATGGAGTTGTTAAAGGCGTTAATGCTGAAAGCAATGGGGGCAAGGTTACACTTCATGCAAACAAGGGTGTTATTCTTGCAGCAGGAGGTTTTGGAGCTAACGTAGAAATGCGTGAACAATACAATACACTTTGGCCATCACTTAAAAATGTCAAGACTACTAACCACACAGGAGCAACAGGAGACGGTGTTGTAATGGCTCAGGAAATCAATGCTTCACTGGTAGGAATGGAATACATTCAGCTGTTGCCAATGGGAGATCCAAAGACAGGAAGCCTTAGCGGAAATATTGAGCAGGGAGTTCAAAACCGTATATTTGTTAACAAAGAAGGAAACAGATTTGTTGATGAAGGAGCAAGAAGAGACGTAATGACTAAGGGTCTTATGGAACAAACAGATTCTTATATGTGGGTAATAGTTGATAAGCACTCATATCCTACTGGAGATACTAAAAACAATTTCAATGAAACTATTGATGACCTTGTTGCAGCAGGTAGAGCTTACAAGGGTGATACTTTAGAAGACCTTGCAAAACAAATAGGCGTTGATCCGGCAAACCTTGTAAATGCAGTTGATACATTCAATAAGGCAGTTGATGGAACAATTTCTGATGAATTTGGAAGAACATTGTTTGCAGACAAAATAGATACAGCTCCATACTATGCAGGTGCTCGTGTACCAACTGTACACCACACTATGGGCGGAGTTGAAATAAATGAGCAAGCACAAGTATTAGATGCTAACGGACAAGTGATAAAAGGTTTATATGCAGCCGGTGAAGTAACAGGTGGAATCCATGGAACAAACAGACTTGGAGGAAATGCATTGACAGACATAGCAGTATTCGGAAGAATAGCAGGAGAAAGTGCTGCTTTAGCAAAATAGTATACATTAATAAAAGACACCACATTAATCTGTGGTGTCTTTTATGATTTAACGCATTATTAAAAGTTTGTATTGGTTAACTTAATAAGCTGAACTCTCCCATCAACGTGGAAGTTTTATTATAATTAATTGCTTTGCAATTTTTTACTGCTTGAATTTAACAAGGATTTCAGTACAAAGGCTAATGTGGCTAAAACAATAATCAGAATAAATGTTGATGTATAATTGCCATTAAACCTTTCTAACAATGAGCTTGATACCATTGGTCCTATTAAAGCCGCTGGAATAAGGGAAAAATTAGTTAAGCTGAAATTTACTGAATAATTTTTTGCTCCATAAAATGAATGGATAATAGATGACGTTAAAGATGGTGCACCGCCATAACTGATTCCCACCAGCAGCAAACCAATAAATATTAAAATTACATTATTGTTTAGGGAACCTAAAGTTAAGGAAATACCTGAAAGCATCAATGATACAGAATTTAGTGTCATTGCTTTGCTGTAACCGTATTTGTCAAAAACTTGGCCGAAAATAACTCTCCCTAGTCCGTTAAATACAGAAACCAATAATCCCAGAATTGCTGGAGCTCCAAATGTTTCAGCAATTGTTGCCGCACTGCCTACTACTAAAAGCCCAGAAGCGCTTACTGATATAGCCCAGAAGAAAAAGCACCAAAATGGTAATGTTTTAATCATTTCAGAAGGTGTATAGGACTTGTCTGCATTTTCCTTATGCTCTGTTTTTATGTTAAGAAAACTAAGTTCACCTTCTCTTGGTGCTTTAATAATGAATGAACCAGCAATAAGAACTGCAAATACACCAAATGCAAGAAACAAGAATGTATTCATTAAACCTACTACACCTACAAGCACCTTTACTATGCTTCCAAGTATCATGCCTCCAAAACCAAATCCCATGAGCAAGATTCCTGATGCAAATCCCACCTTATCAGGAAACCACTTGTTAACATTTCCCAGAATCCAATTATATCCGATACCTACACCGCTTCCACATATAACACCATAGAAAATGTATAACATTTTTAAGCTTGATTCAGGGCTTTGAGGGTTTAATCTTGAAAGACTGAAAAAACCTATAAAGAGTAATGCTGCAGATATTTTTATAAGTAAATTTGATTTAATTTTTTTGGATAAATTACCACTTACATATCCTCCTAAACAAAAGAAAATCATTGATATAGTGAAAGTCAATGATAAATTTGGATTTGTCCAGTCTGGATATATTTTTTTAAACGGACTGGCAAATATGGACCATGCATATAGAAGACCTAAAAACAACAGCATAACAGTGCCTGTTGCAAGGTAATACCATCTTTTCTTATTATTTTGATTGATTGTTTGTAACTTTTCTGAATTTTTATTTACCATAACCACTCTCCACAAGTTAATAAATTGATTTAATAATTAGCTTAATATAAATTATTATTTTTATCAATATATTTTTTATGCAATAATTATGCCAATAATTAGAAGATTGAAATTTAGGGTTTTTCAATAAAATCAATTTTTTCTGATAACATAAATGTTAATTAAATTAAACACATGTTTTATTGCGAGAACATCATAGATACATTAAAGGCAATACATTTAAGTCAATGTTAATGAATATGTAATAAACTTGTACTATTTATTGTGATATAATGTAGAAAAAAAGAAAAAAGAGGTGAATTTATGAATAGGAAAGCATTTAATTGGAAAACAATCGTAATATTGGTTATGATTGTCATGCTCGTTAATGTTGCCCACTATGCTTATGCCGAGAGCCCAATTAAGTTGATTGTTGATGGTAAAGCAATTTCTGCTGAACCTGAAGCGTTTATTAAAAATGACAGGACTTTGGTGCCTTTAAGAGTAATTGCCGAGGAGTTGGGCGCAGATGTACAATGGGATAATGATAACAGAAAAGTGCATATTTCAAAAGAAGAAATGCATGTGGCACTGACCATAGACAGCTATTTGATTGAATATACGGTTGACAATGAAACTAAATACAACTTAAGCGATGTGGCTCCCCTTATAAAGGATGACCGCACCTTTGTGCCAATACGTTTAGTAAGTAATGCATTGGGAGTTGGCATAGATTGGGATAACGACAAAAGAGCAGTAATTATTGATTCATCTGAGGAATCTCAAATAGAACCTTTTTTTGACGTTAAAATTTCATCAGTGAAGACAGGACAAGTTATTAATGGAAAAACAAATCTAAGTACAACAGTAGGCAATATTTCAGAAAAAGCAGCTGAAATAAAATACTTGATTTTAGACAAGGATAATAAAAAGGGATTTATTGTTGCAAAGGGAAGTAACTTAAATGCATCCTATACATGGCTGCCTCAAATGGAGGATGAAGGTGAAAAAATTCTGGTGGCTGCAATTTATGATGAAAATGGCAGCTTCTTAGCAGGAGATTCAATTCCTGTTGTGGTTGATATTATTCCTGAAATCAAGCTTACCGGATTGAAGGGGGGTGAGCTGGTTACAGCTGACAGCGTGCCTCTTGGAGCAAGTTTAAACTTTACAGCAGCATATGTGCAATATGAAATAATCAACCCTGACACAGATGCATATTATATTTCTCCGGAATTAGACCCGCTTGGCGGATTTACTATGATACCAGTCATGGAAGATAACGGCAATATGTCTTTAAGAGTAATTGCTTATGACATGAAGGGAAATGCATACTACGGGGATTATGTTAATGTAAAGGTTGATGTTAAAAGATACTTATACTTAGGAGGAGTTTCTGCTGGGCAATCAATTGACGGTTCAGTTACCTTAAGAACATCAAGAAACTTCAATGTATCTGAAACAGAATATGTTGCAGTAGATGACAACACAGGAGCTGAAACTGTTTTATACAAGGCAGGCTATGGAAGCTACAGCTGGTTCCCGGGACCGGACATGGCAGGCAGCAAGGAGCTTTACGTGAGAGTTAAGGATACTGCAGGAAATGTTTATACAAGCGGTAAAGTAAAAGTTAATGTCGTTGGTACTCCAAAAATATTGTTACAAAGCGTAGGACCAGGACAAGTTGTTACAGGTACATTCAATCTTAATGTAAAGAGCAATGTGACACCAGAAAGCGTGAAATATATTTTAACTAATTTGAATACCGGAGCAAGTACTGTTTTAACAGGGCAATCATATACACCTGACACCGCTGATTCAGGCTCATGGAGCTTAAGAGCAGAAGCTGTATACGGAGGAAAAGTTCTTAAAACAGAAGATGTTAAGTTTACAATTTACATGGATAAAATATATACTGCACTTCCTGTTGTTCCAAAGGAAGAGTTCATGGATTTTGCATCGAATTTAGCTGTGGATGCTAAAAACAGAACAGGAATGTCTGCAGCACTCCAGACAGCTCAGGCAATATTGGAAACAGGCTGGGGGCAAAGCGTTCCTGTAGATAAGTATTCAGGACAGTTTTCAAATAACCTGTTTGGCATAAAGGGTACAGGCTCGGCGGGATCTGTTACCTCAAACACATGGGAAGAATACAATGGCGTGTCATTCAGAATTGATGCTGAATTCAGAGCGTACAATGAACCAAAAGAGTCTTGGAACGACCACAAAGAGCTACTTCTTACAAAAGAAAGATATGCACCCTTCAGAGCAGTTATGTTTGACAGCACTGAGGGCGCATGGGCTTTGAGAAGAAGCGGCTATGCCACAGATTCATCCTATGCCATAAAGCTTATTGATATCATAAACAGATACGATTTAAGAGAGCTCGATAAGGTAGGCATTTAACAAAGAAAACATTAGGGACGGTTATTTTTGTTTCCAGAAAAGGAAATGAAAAGAGCCGTCCCTAATCGCTCCCAATCGTTCCTTATTTTTTTAAGTCATATTCTCTAATTTTATTGAAAAGCTGCCTAGAGCTTATGCCTAGCTGTCTTGCAGCCTCGGCCACGTTTCCGCCTGTTTGGAGTAAAACCCACTGCAAATACTCAGTTTCTGTTTCACTTTTAAAATCCTTGAAAGGTATCACCCTATTAAATCTATTTCCTTCTAGAGAAACATTTTTTGTTACATTTGATTTTTTATAAATATTAAACAAAATAGGAATTCCATCTTTGTTAATAACTCCATCAGATGACAATACCACCATCCTGTCTATGATACTTTTTAGCTCCCTTATATTGCCGGGATAGCCATACTCTTGAAGAAATTTCAGTGCTTCAGGCTCTATGTGTTTTATTTCTATATCATTTTCCTTTTGGGAAATTTCCAGAAAATACTTTATTAATAAATTAAGATCTTCTTTTCTATCACGAAGTGACGGCACATGTATAACAATGGAGCTTATTCTGTAAAAAAAGTCCTCTCTGAAATTTTCTTTCACTACCTGGCTCACCAAATCTCTGTTAGTTGCAGAAATTAATTTGAAATCCATGAGCTTTTCCTTATTGCTTCCGAGTCTTTCGACTTTTTTAGTTTCAAGAACTCTTAAAAGCTTAACTTGAGTTGATAAGTTTATTTCTCCCACCTCATCTAAAAATAGAGTTCCGTTATTTGCAAGCTCAAACTTACCTTCCTTAGACTTGACAGCACCCGTGAAGGATCCTTGCTCATATCCGAACAATTCTGACTCAAGCAATGATTCTGTATATGAACTGCAGTTTACAGCCACAAAATTGCTGGTGCATCTTGAGCTGCATATATGTATATATTTGGCCGCAACTTCCTTACCAGTACCGGATTCTCCTGTTAATAGAATATTTGCTTTTGATTTTGCAACCTTTTCACACTGACTTAACATTTTATTAAAGCTTTCATTGTTACTTTCCAGCATGAAGTTATTTAGGAGATGTTCTTTTATCTTTATATGATCCTTTTTATCATTGTATAGGCTTGTCAGTTTATTTGGAAGCAAGTTTATATCGCTATTTAAATCTATATAATCTTTAGCTCCTTGGCGTATGGTCATGCTTTCCTGGCTATATGAAGGAGTTGGTGTAACTATAATTAAATCTGTATTTGGAAATGCGTCAGAAAAGCTTTTTACAGAAAAATCCTTAGTAAATAAGATATAGTCGACAATAAAGAAGTTATATTCAAAATGAGACAATTCATTAAAGGCTTCGTCAATATTTAAACAAAGATTAATATTTTCAGTAACCTTTTTAATAACATTTCTAATTGCTGTAATATAGTATCTATCACTAATTAATATTAGTACTTTAAAATCTTTTATAGCCATCACCCCTTTATATATTTATTATCATAATACAAGAAATTGGTTTCCTGGTCAAGAAGAAAATTTCACTATCCAGCTTCAAATTTGTTAAAAAAATATCTATTAGAAGTATAATAAAAATAAATTTGAATTGAGATTTCAATATATAAAAAAAATTATACGGATTTTATTAGTTGGTATGTTTATTGCTTAACAATATATTAAAGGCAATAGCAAAGAAAGGCGGTTTTATGGACAAAACTATCATTACAAATAATTCAAAGGTTTACAAAAAATATAAAAATTTATATGAAATAATTTATTTGGAAAATGGAAGCTATACAGGTGTGCTGTATAAAACAAGAGATTTGATTCATGAAAAGTATAAGCTTCTGACGCACCCCATGGCAGGAAGTCTGAAGCCTAACCAGACACCTTATAAATCTATAATTACTTGCAAGTCTGGCAACACAGACTATGAATCAATAATGCTCATTGAAAACAGCCTGGAGGCAGCAATTAAATTCTTAAAATTTAAAAAAATACCTGCTTGGAATGAAAAAATATTAAATGATTTTAAAACAGTTGATTTGTCATTAATTGAAAATGTTATCAATAACCCTATGTTCAAAATAATCTAATGACAATAGGGCAGAAGAAGGAGGTTAAGAATTTGAAGTTAGAATTAGGAAAAATAAGAATTAGCAATGTTCAATTCGGTGAAAAAACTGAAGTCTCAAAAGGAACGCTTTATGTGAGCAAAGAAGAAATAATAAAGCTTGTTCTTGAAGATGAAAGAATATTAAAAGCTGATGTAGAACTTGCAAGACCAGGAGAATCTGTAAGAATAGCTCCTGTAAAGGATGTCATTGAGCCAAGAGTAAAGGTTTCCGGCAGTGGAGCTATATTCCCTGGAACAATAAACAAAGTTAAACAAGTTGGAAGTGGTAGAACCCATGCATTAGTAGGTGCAACAGTTGTTACTTGCGGAAGAATTGTAGGCTTCCAAGAAGGCTTGATAGACATGTCAGGTCCTGCAGCAAAATATTGTCCCTTTTCTGAAACAAACAATGTATGCATAGTAATAGAGCCTGCTGAAGGATTGGAAACTCATGATTACGAAGCTGCAGGAAGAATAGCTGGACTTAAGGTTGCTACTTATATTGGCGAGGCAGGAAGAAATGTTGAGCCTGATGAGGTAGTGGTATATGAAACTAAGCCACTTCTTGAACAAGTAACTGAATATCCTAATCTTCCAAAAATAGGCTATGTACACATGCTTCAATCACAGGGACTCTTGCATGACACATTCTACTACGGAGTAGACGCTAAGGTAATGGTTCCTACGTTCATGTATCCAACAGAAATCATGGATGGAGCTATAGTGAGCGGAAATTGTGTTGCACCATGCGATAAGGTTACAACATTCCATCATCTTAACAATCCTGTAATTGAGGATTTGTATAAGAGGCATGGAAAGGATTTGAATTTCATAGGTGTTGTTTTAACTAATGAAAATGTATTTCTTGCAGATAAAGAAAGATCATCAGATATGACAGCTAAGTTATGTGAATTCCTTGGACTTGACGGTGTTTTAATCACAGAAGAGGGCTATGGAAACCCTGATACAGACCTTATGATGAACTGTAAGAAGGTAAGCAATAAGGGCGTTAAAGTAGTTTTAATTACTGATGAGTTCCCTGGAAGAGATGGAAAATCACAATCCTTGGCAGATGCTGTTGAAGAAGGAGATGCACTTGTTTCTTGCGGAAATGGTAATGTTATAATTGATTTTCCTCCTATGGAAAAGGTTATCGGTACTCTTGATTTCATTGAAACTATGATTGGTGGCTACGAAGGAAGCTTAAAACCGGATGGAAGTATAGAAGCAGAGCTTCAGATAGTTATTGCATCAACAATTGCCAACGGCTACAATAAGCTTGCTGCTAGAGGATATTAAGGAGGACGCCATGGAAAAAGTAAGAGTGGTTCATTATATAAATCAATTTTTCGCCAACATAGGCGGTGAAGAAAAGGCAGATATAGTGCCTGAAGTAAGAGAAGGTATTGTAGGACCAGGTCTTGCACTTTTGCAGGGACTTGGAGATAATTATGAAGTAGTTGCAACAGTAATATGTGGAGATACATATTTCGGAGGAAATTTAGAGAAAGCAACTAAAACAATACTTGATATGGTTGAAACATACAAGCCTGATTTATTTGTAGCAGGACCTGCATTCAATGCTGGAAGATATGGAGTTGCTTGCGGCACAGTTGCAAAGGCAGTTGAAGAAAAACTTAATATTCCTGTAGTAACAGGTATGTATAAAGAAAATCCTGGTGTTGATATGTTCAAGAAGGATCTTTATATTATAGAAACAGCTAATTCAGCTGCAGATATGAGGAAGGCAATGCCAAAGATTTGTAAGCTTGCTAAAAAGCTAGTAAATAAGGAAGAAGTTCTATCACCATCTGAGGAAGGCTACATTGAAAGAGGAATTCGTGTTAACTATTTCAATGAAAGAAGAGGCTCTGATAGAGCAATTGACATGATATTAAATAAAGTTGCAGGAGAGCCATATGAAACAGAATATCCTATGCCTGTATTCGACAGAGTAACACCAAATCCTGCAGTTAAGGATATTTCAAAGGTTAAGGTTGCTGTTGTTACTTCAGGAGGTATTGTTCCACAAGGAAATCCTGATAGAATTGAATCTTCTAGTGCAACAAAATATGGAATTTATGATATAACCGGATTAGACAGCATGACAAAGGATAAGTTCATGACTGTTCATGGCGGATATGATAGAGCATATGTATTAGAAAATCCTAACCTTGTTGTTCCTCTGGATGTTTTAAGAGAAATGGAAAAGGAAGGTGTAATAGGTAAGCTTGCTAATTATTTCGTGGCTACGACAGGAACAGGAACATCAGTTGGAAACGCTAAAGGCTTTGGAGAAGAATTTAGCAAGAAGCTGGTTGATGACGGCGTTGGTGCAGTTATACTCACATCAACCTGAGGCACCTGTACTCGTTGCGGTGCAACGATGGTAAAAGAAATCGAAAGAGCCGGAATACCTGTTGTTCATATGTGCACAGTGGTACCAATATCACTTACAATTGGTGCTAATAGAATAATTCCTGCAATAGGAATTCCATATCCATTAGGAGATCCTAATCTTGGAGAAGAAAAGAGCAAAAAAATAAGAAGAAGCCTTGTTGAAAGAGCATTAAAAGCATTGCAGACAGAAGTAACAGAGCAAACTGTATTTGAATCATAATATATTTAAAATAGTCAATTAATATGCAAAAGTATTAATTGACTATTGCAGTATTATTGAACGTTAAAAAAATGTCAAAAAGAGGAGGATTGATTAGTTAATACCCGCACTATTTAATATAAAGACTGCCACAGGTTTAGACTAGATAAAAGTTCAAGTATGTAAAGAACAAATTTAAATCTGCATTTTATATTATTTATAAAGGATGGGATATCATGGAGAAAATAAGCTATAAGGTCAGTATTCGCAGGGTAATTATCATGGGTGGAGCTTTCATCGGTCTTTTGATTGGTTCTGGCTTTACTACAGGTCAGGAAATTATGCAATACTTCGTTTCATTTGGCAATGGGGGTTATGCAGCAATAGTTATGATGTTCGTGCTATTTGTTTATGTTGGTAGCAGTTTTGTTTCAGTTGGCTACGAGCAGCAATTTGAAGAACCAAAAAATATATACCGATATTATTGTGGAAAGTATATTGGTACATTTTTCGATTATTTTTCGGTTATTTTCCTTTTTATGTCTTTCTGGGTAATGGTAGCTGGTGCTGGTGCAGCATTCAACCAGCAGTTTGGTTTTGCGAACTGGGTTGGCGGAACCGTAATGGGCTTAGCAACTCTCATAACACTATATTTTGGTTTTAACCGTTTGGTTGACATTATCGGTTCAATCGGACCAGTTGTTTCCGTTTTAGCTATTCTTCTTGGTATCGCAGGAATTATGATGCATCCCGAAGGAGTGTCTACTTTTGCAGAACAGCTGCCTAATTTAGTTGAAAACGGAACAGTATTACAGGCTGGTTCTAATTGGTTTATGGCATGTGCTTCATATGTAGGCTTTTGCATGATGTGGCTCGCTGTTTTTATGACAAACATCGGTGCAAAAGCAAATAGCAGAAGAGAGGGCATTTATGGCACAATATTTGGTGCTTCACTATATTCAATCGCAGTCCTGTTGTTAATGCTTGGTTTATCCGCAAACCTAGGAGAAGTTGCAGGTGCTCAAATCCCAACGCTAATTTTAGCGAGGAAAATTTCTCCCGCTTTAGCAATTATTTATACCATAATTGTTGTTACAGAGATATATACAACAGCCGGTCCTCTACTTTGGACACCGGTTATACGATTTGCACCTGATGAAAAAAGCAATCGCTACCGTATGTTATTGTTGATTTTAGGTGTAATTGGTATATTTATTGGTCTTAAAGTTCCATTTGACAAACTTATCAATGTTGTTTATGTAATCAATGGGTATGTTGGCTTCTTAATGCTCTTTATGATGATTATTACTGATGTTAGGACACGTATATTAAAGAATTATACACCTAGCATCGTGACTGAATTGAAAAACAAATCCAAATAAGATTATATAGTTGGTATAGTTGGGGACGCCGGTTCTTTTCATTTCCTTTTCGAAAAAGAAAATGAAAAGAACCGTTCCTAATGTTTTCACTTTTTCAAATCATATTCATTAATTTTGTTAAAAAGCTGCCTTGCACTTAAATTAAGCTTTCTTGCTGCTTCAGTTACATTTCCACCCGTTTTGTCTAAAACCCATTGCAGGTAGCTGGCTTCTGACTCTTTTTTATAATCCTTGAAAGAAATTATGGTTTTATAGCTTTCCGCCTTTGGCAGGTTTATTTCTTTTTTGATGTTAAACAACAGTGGAATGCCGTCTTGGGTTATTCTTCCGTCAACCGACAATACAACCATTCTGTCAACAACAGTTTTAAGCTCTCTTAAATTTCCCGGGTAATCATAGTTATATAAAAATTCTTTAGCTTCAGGGTCAATGGAATCAATTGTTATGTTGTATTCTGCCTGTGATTTTTTTAAGAAGTATTGGATTAAATCATCTAAATCTTCAGGTCTATCTCTCAAAGGAGGAACATTTATGACAATTGAACTTATTCTGAAGAAAAAGTCATCTCTGTAGGTACCATTTTTTACCTCGCTGTATAAATCCTTGCTTGTTGATGATATCACCTTGCAGTCAACCATTCTTTCCTTATCACTGCCTAATCTTGAAACTTTTTTTGTATCTAACACTTTTAAAAGCTTAAGCTGAGTAGTTTCGCTAATATCTCCTACTTCATTCAAGAACAAGGTTCCGTTATTTGCAAGTTCAAACTTTCCCTCAAAATCCTTTCCAAAAAGCTCGGTTTCCAGCATGTCTTTGGAGTATGAGCTGCAGTGCAGTGTTGTGAATTTATTTGAAATTCTAGGACTACATGCATGGATGTATTTGGCAAGGACTTCTTTACCTGTGCCCGACTCTCCTATTATAAGAATGCTCAAGTTTGTCATTGCAACCTTTTCGCAGTGAGATAAAACCTTTAAATATTTTTCGTTTTTGCTGCTTAAAAGATAATTGTTGAATAAAAGTTCTTTATCTGTTAATTCTTCTATATTAATACACTCCCTGTACATTATTGAAACTTTAATAATAATGCTTACTTTAGTTTTGTTTGGAATCTTCAATATTATACATTCACCGTAATCTTAAGTCAAGATGATTGCTAATTTTCAGCTCAAAAGAGTGACCAAAAAGTGAATTAATTTTGATTTGTTCTAGCTAAATTTTGTTAAATTTGCAATATGACAATAAAGCTGCAGATTTTATTTCAATTTTATTGTTAATTCAATATATTTAGGGTATAATATTTTCAGTATTTTATTCAAGGAGTAAAAATGGAAAGAGAAAATAACAGAAAGAACAATGAATTAAGGCCTATTAAAATAACTAGAAATTACATAATGCACCCGGAAGGGTCGGTTTTAATAGAAGTTGGAAACACAAAGGTAATTTGTACAGCCATGGTTGAGGACAGGGTTCCGCCCTTTTTAAAAGGAACAGGCAAAGGCTGGGTTTCAGCAGAATATTCAATGATTCCGGGCTCAACTAAAACAAGAAAGTCAAGAGACATAAACAAGCTGAAAATTGACGGCAGATCTCAGGAAATACAAAGGCTCATAGGAAGAAGCTTAAGGTCGGTTGTTAATTTAGAAGCTGTGGGTGAAAGAACAATCTGGATAGATTGCGATGTAATACAAGCTGATGGCGGAACAAGGACAGCTTCCATAACAGGTGCCTTTGTAGCAATGGCTGATGCCTTTTACAGCTTGCTAAAACGAAAAGAAATCGATAAGTTGCCAATAAGGGCATTTGTATCTGCAGTTAGCGTTGGCATATTAAAGGGTGAAACAATTATAGATTTGTGCTATGAAGAAGATTCAGTTGCTGAAGTTGACATGAACATAGTTATGACAAACAAGGGTGAGTTTGTTGAAATTCAAGGAACAGGCGAGGAAGCAACATTTAGCCACAATGACTTGATGAGTTTAATTTCAATGGCTACAAACGGCTGCCAGGAACTTTATAAAATACAGCGTAATGCATTGGGAGAAGAAATCAGTGAGGAAATAGGAAAATGATAAGGAAGATAGTATTATCCAGCGGAAACAAACATAAAGTTTCTGAAATCAAGGACATATTGAAGGATATGCCCTTTGAAGTAGTTTCAAAGGATGATTTGGGGTACATAGATTTTGATGTAACAGAAGACGGCAAGACACTTGAAGAAAATGCCTTCAAGAAAGCAGAAGAGCTGCATAATACAGTTGAAGGAATAGTCTTAGCAGATGATACAGGCTTGTTTGTGGATGCTTTAAATGGAGAACCAGGTGTTTATTCGGCTCGCTATGCAGGAGAGCCTACATCTGATAAAAATAACAGAGTTTTGCTGTTAAAAAATTTAAAGGATGTGTCCATGGAAAAAAGAACAGCATATTTTAAAACTGTAATAGCAGTTGTTTTTGACGACGGCAGTCGCATGACAGCAGAAGGAACAGTAAAAGGCAAAATTGCATTAAGCGAAAGAGGTCAAAATGGTTTTGGCTATGATTCCTTGTTCATAGTTGAGGATACAGGAAAAACCTTTGCAGAGATGACGGATGAGGAAAAAAACCAAGTAAGCCACAGAGCAAGAGCTTTAATGAATTTAAAGAAAAAGCTGGAGGTATAGGTGAAAATATTAGTAATCAGCGACAGCCACAATTATGTGCTCGATACTCAGATAGAAAGAATAAAGCAGCATGGAGTCTTTGACATGTTAATACATTGTGGCGACAAGTACAAGGATGCAGAAAAATTTGCAGCCAAGCTCAATATTAAAATAATTGCTCAGGTTCCAGGAAACTGCGACTATATTTCAGATAAACCTCTTATTGCTCAGGAGATTATAGATGGCAAAAAGCTTATAATCACTCACGGTCATTTGCACAATGTTAAAGCTAACAACGAACTGTTAATGAAGTATGCTAAGGAAGTAAATGCAGATATAGTTATTTACGGTCACACCCATTGTGCTCAAAATGAAATCATAGATAATATTTTATTCTTTAATCCCGGAAGCACAATTTATCCTAAGTGTGGAAAAGAAAGCTTCGGGATTTTGGAGGTAACAGAACATAATATCAATGGCTCCATAATATCATTGGAAGATTAGTGATACCATATGTTCCCTAGTAAAAGTGTCGTAGACACTTTTTTTGTTGACTATACATAACAAAAATTATATAATGAAACGAACATACGTTTAGATAGCTGAGGTGAAATTATGGGTAAATTTAAAATTAAATCTGATTTTATGCCCACAGGAGATCAGCCTGAAGCAATTGAAAAAATAGCTGCAGGATTAAACAACAATTTAAAATATCAGACACTGTTAGGGGTTACAGGCTCAGGTAAGACATTTACAATGGCTAACATAATTGAAAAGGTTCAAAAACCAACCCTTGTATTGGCACACAACAAGACATTGGCAGCTCAGCTATGCTCTGAATTCAAGGAGTTTTTTCCTGACAATGCAGTTGAATACTTTGTCTCTTACTATGATTATTATCAACCAGAAGCATATGTACCAAGCAGTGACACCTTTATTGAAAAGGATGCATCCATTAACAATGAAATAGATAAGCTGAGACACTCTGCTACAGCGGCTCTTTTTGAAAGGAAGGATGTAATAATCGTAGCCTCTGTTTCATGTATATATGGTTTGGGAAGCCCGGTGGATTACGAGAATTTGGTTATATCCTTGAGACCCGGCATGCAGAAGGACAGAGACGAAACAATGAGAAAACTAATTGAAATTCAATATAAAAGAAATGATATCAGCTTTACCCGTGGAACATTCCGCGTCAGAGGAGACACATTGGAAATTTTCCCTGCATCATCCTCAGAAAATGCCATAAGAGTGGAATTCTTCGGTGATGAAATAGATAGAATTACAGAAATAAACACAGTGACAGGAGAAATATTAGGAAGAAGAAATCATATTTCCATCTTTCCTGCCACTCACTATGCCACAACAGAAGAAAATGTTGAAAGAGCCGTGGTAAGCATAAGAGAAGAATTAGAAGAAAGATTAAAGCAATTTGAAAGTACCAACAAGCTTCTTGAAATGCAGCGCCTTGAGCAAAGAACAAACTATGATTTGGAAATGCTCCAAGAAATGGGCTACTGCAACGGCATAGAAAATTATTCAAGACATATAAACAACTTAACACCTGGTTCCAGACCATATACATTGCTGGATTATTTTCCAAAGGATTTTTTGATGATTATAGATGAGTCACACGTTTCAGTTCCTCAGGTTCGAGGAATGTACAATGGAGACAGAGCAAGAAAGACAACCTTGGTGGACTATGGCTTCAGACTTCCATCTGCATTAGATAACAGACCGCTGAAATTTGATGAATTTGAACAAATAATAAATCAAGTGGTATTTGTAAGCGCCACACCAGGACCTTACGAGGCAGAACATTCCCAAAATGTTGCTGAGCAGATTATACGTCCTACAGGGTTGCTGGATCCTCCTATATTTGTGAGGCCTGTTGTTAACCAAATAGATGACCTGATGAATGAAATCAAGTTGTCAACCAACAAAAATCAAAGGGTACTGGTTACAACACTCACAAAAAAAATGGCTGAGGACTTGACTCAATACTTTAAGAATGCCGGCATACGTGTAAGATATCTTCATTCGGACATTGAAACATTAGAGAGAATGGAAATTATAAGAGATCTTCGTGTTGGGGAGTTTGATGTGTTGGTTGGAATAAATCTGTTAAGAGAAGGTTTAGACCTCCCAGAGGTTTCACTGGTAGCAATACTTGATGCTGACAAGGAAGGGTTCCTGCGCTCAGAAACATCCCTCATACAGACAGTGGGAAGAGCTGCCCGCAACGTGGACGGCAGAGTTATCATGTATGCAGATAAAATGACCGGCTCAATGGAAAGAGCAATCAAGGAAACAAACAGAAGAAGAGAAATACAAGATAAATACAACGATGAGCACAATATAACACCCACAACAATAATTAAAGGTGTTCGTGATATTATTGAAGCAACCAAAGCTGCTGAAGATGAAGAAAAATACACTGCTAAGGTTAAAATTAATGATATGGCTGCTCATATTATTGAGCTTGAAAAAGAAATGCGCCTTGCTGCTGATAATCTTGAATTTGAAAAAGCAGCCAAACTAAGAGATGAAATAAAGTTTTTAAAGACATTAGCTTAAACTGAAAGGAAAACAAATGGACAAAATTGTAATCAGGGGAGCAAAGGCAAATAACCTAAAAAATATAAATGTCGAGCTTCCAAGAGATAAATTAATTGTATTTACAGGGGTAAGCGGTTCAGGCAAGACATCACTTGCATTTGACACCATTTATGCAGAAGGTCAAAGGCGTTATGTAGAAAGTCTTTCCTCATATGCCCGCATGTTTTTAGGACAGATGGATAAACCAGATGTGGAATCAATTGAAGGATTATCACCAGCCATATCCATAGACCAAAAAACAACCAGTAAAAACCCCCGTTCAACTGTGGGAACAGTTACTGAAATTTATGATTATTATAGGCTGTTGTTTGCAAGAGTTGGAATTCCCCACTGCCCAAACTGCGGAAAGCCCATAACAACTCAAACCGTAGATCAAATAACAGATAAGGTTTTAGAATATGAAGAAAGAACGAAAATTCAAATTCTTGCTCCAATGGTGAGAGGAGCAAAGGGTACACATAAGAAGCTTCTGGAGAATATTAAGAAGGACGGCTTCGTGAGGGTAAGAGTCGATGGAGAGCTTTTGGAATTAGAGGAAGAAATAGAGCTTGAGAAAAATAAAAAGCACAGCATTGAAGTTGTTGTAGACAGATTGATTGTGAAGGAAGGAATTCAAAAAAGGTTGGTGGATTCCGTTGAAACAGCCCTAGAGCTATCAAATGGCATGGTTCTTATAGATGTAATGGGACAAGAAGAGCTATTGATGAGCACCAAGTTTGCCTGCACAGAATGCGGAATTGGGTTTGGAGAAATTTCACCCAGGATGTTTTCCTTCAATAACCCCATAGGAGCATGTCCGGAGTGCAACGGTCTAGGAGTAAAAAGAGAAATAGATGTAGATTTAGTAATCCCTGATTATACAAAGACGATTGGAGAAAGAGCAGTAGCACCCTACGGAGCAGAAGAAGACGGCTACTATTATCAAATTTTCAATGCAATAGCAGACTACCATAAATTTGATATATCAAAACCATTGACAGAAGCACCAAAAGAATTTATAGATGAGATTTTATATGGTACTAATGGAAGAGAAATAACCGTAGAATTTTTCAGCAAATATCAAGGTGAGCATAAAACATACACCAAGGAATTTGAAGGTGTTGTCAATAATCTTCAAAGAAGGTACATGGAAACAAAGTCCCCTGAAATGAGAGAGTGGATAGAGGATTACATGTATGAAAGTCCATGCCCTGTTTGCCATGGAGCAAGATTAAACCCTGTAAGCCTTGCAGTAAAGGTAGGAAATAAAAATATCTATGAAGTAACACAACTTTCGGTTTTAAAAAGCTTAAAATTTTTTGAAGAGCTTAAGTTGAGCCCTCTGCATCAGATTATAGGCAGTCAGATTATAAAGGAAATTAATTCTAGATTGCAGTTTTTATCTGATGTAGGACTTACTTATCTCACCCTTGAGAGAAATGCAGGTACATTGTCAGGAGGAGAATCGCAGCGTATCAGACTGGCAACTCAAATTGGTTCAAGCTTAGTTGGAGTTTTGTATGTGTTGGATGAGCCAAGCATTGGACTTCATCAAAGAGACAACAGTATGCTCATTAAGACACTGCGTAACCTGACTGATTTAGGCAACACCCTTATAGTGGTTGAGCATGATGAAGAAACCATGGAAAATGCAGATTATATTTTGGATATTGGTCCTGGAGCAGGCGTTCATGGGGGAGAGGTTGTTGCCTGGGGAACATTTGAAGACATCAAAAACAATGAAAATTCAATTACAGGTCAATATTTAAGTGGCAAGAAAAAAATTGAGATACCTGAAATAAGAAGAGTTCCTGAAAAATATATTGAAATCAAGGGAGCTAGAGAAAATAATCTGAAAAATCTTGATGTTAAAATTCCACTAGGCTTGCTTTGCTGCATAACAGGTGTTTCAGGTTCTGGAAAAAGTTCATTGATAAATGAAATATTGTCAAAGGGTCTGCATCAAAAGTTATTCAGGAACACAAATAAGCCTGGCAAGTTTGATGAGATGCTTGGCATTGAAAATATAGACAAAATTATAACCATTGACCAAAGCCCTATCGGGAGAACACCAAGGTCAAATCCAGCCACATATACAGGAGTATTTGATTATATAAGAGATGTGTATGCCATGACTTTAGAAGCAAAGGAAAGAGGCTATCAAAAAGGTAGATTCAGCTTCAATGTTAAGGGTGGAAGATGTGAAGCATGTCGTGGTGATGGAATTTTAAAAATAGAAATGCATTTTCTTCCAGATGTATATGTTCCATGTGATGTATGCAAGGGCAAGAGATACAACAGAGAAACACTGGAAGTAAAATACAAGGGCAAAAGTATTGCAGAAGTTCTTGATATGACTATAGACGAAGCATTGGAGTTTTTCGAAAATATTCCAAAGATAAACAATAAAATAAAGACTCTGCAGGAAGTTGGTTTGGGATATGTGAAGCTTGGTCAGCCTTCCACTGAATTATCAGGAGGAGAAGCTCAGCGTGTTAAGCTTGCCTATGAATTAAGCAAAAAAGGAACAGGCAATACATTGTATGTCTTGGATGAGCCTACAACAGGGCTTCATATAGCAGATATTCACATGTTGGTTGAAGTGCTCAATAAATTGGTTGATGCAGGAAACTCAGTGGTTGTCATAGAACATAATCTGGACGTAATAAAGACAGCAGATTATATTTTAGACTTAGGGCCAGAAGGCGGAGACGGTGGAGGAACGATTGTTGCAGAAGGAACTCCGGAACAGGTTGCAAAAGTTAAGAAATCATATACAGGGCAATATCTGAAAAAGATGCTAAAGAAATAAAATGAACAACGAACAATGAACAATTAGGGAAGGATTTGTGCACTGCACAAATCCTTTTTTGCAGTTTGTAACTTATAATATTATTAACGCAACCGCAATTGCTGCAACAATTCCGCATAGAACTGGAATTAAGTTCTTTCTTGCCAAGTCTTGGGGGTCAATGTTGCATATTGCAGCAACAGGGATAACAGCCCAAGGAATTATGGTTCCTCCGTCGACCCACACAGTTATTACTTGACCTAATGCAGCCAGTCCAGCCATGTCTATTTCTATAATGTTTGAGAAGGTATAAGCAAGAGATCCTACAATAGGAAGACCTGAGAAACCTGAACCGTCAAGACCTGTTATCAATGCAACTACAGATTGAGTCAGTATTGTTGAAAGTTTATTCATTTGAATGTTTTGAGATATGAATAAACTTATGTCATTTAATATGCCTGGTGCTCCTTCGCCAAAAACAGCAGTGGCACCACCTTGGTTTCCTAAGAAGAAGAAACCTCCTATGAAAATAACCGGAGCAAATACTGCAATACCAAATTTAAAACCATCCTTGATGAATTCAACAACCTTGTCAAAAGCATCTTGAATTGTGTATGAGGTCAATACAGTTGTGAGCATTATAATAATTGCAGTGCCGCCAACCAGAGCAGTTGCATCTCCTCCCGCAAGGTTATATTTTAACATAGCAACAATATCAAATATAAATCCCAACGGTGTCAGCACAGCTATTAATTTTGTAGTCTTAGTGTGTTTTACTTCAACTGTTTGCTTTACTTCAGCTGCTTGTGCATATTGCAGGTGATTTTTCTTCATGTCTTTTTTCATCATGAAAAATGCAACAGCAATAGTTACCATAGACATAACTAACCAAATAGGAATTGAGGCTTTAACAACTTCAGTTACATCTATTCCAGCTCCGGCAGCAGTAATAGTTGGTGCTCCCTGAATGAAAAAGTCTGAGGACAAAGCTATCCCATGACCAAACAAGTTCATTGCCACAGCGACATAAATTACAGGAAGACCTGCTGCAATGGCTGCAGGCAATAAAACTGCCCCAACAAGGGGAACTGCAGGAGAAGGCCAAACCAGCCATGAAATAATCATCATAGTTAAACCGACACTAAAGAATGCCAATGTAGGATTTACCATGACCTTTTTGATAGGTGACATGATTAACACATCAGAACCTACATCCTGCAAAGCCTTTGACATGGCTACAACAAGAGAAATAATAACAATAATACCCCAAAATTCATTGCCGGCATAAATAATAGTATTAAATATAGACTGAATACCTGCAACAACATTTCCGGAATAAAGGTAACCCATCGCGAAAATACCAACTATACAAGGGACTACAATATCTTTTTTCATAAGCATAATTGCCAGAATTACAACTACCATGACAATATACAGGTAGTGAAGAGAAGTTAAAACCATAATATACCTCCGTGGAATTTATTTGTATTTGTTAAGTATGTTTTCAAAGCATTCATCAACACCATTGAAATTCATGCTGTTAATATAGAAAACCTCAAGAAGCTCATGATACTTTTTAGTTTCAGATAATTTTTCTAAAGCATTTTTAATCAACAAATCAAATAAATGTAAGTTGTTTTCTATTTCTGAAATGTGTGTTCTCAAATTATCCGTATCCATAATTCCGTGTATGTCGAATACTTCTTCAAATCCGTTGATTACATAGCTTTCAGAGCTGATAACAATCAAATTCATTTCAGGAATAAAGACATGCTGAAGCTTATCAGGCGTTAAAGGCATACAGTAAAGCTCTGTGTCATATCCTTTTTTTACGGCCTCATCTGCTATTTTTTTTAAAAGTTCAGAAGTGTAATTTGTGTTTTCTCCTATAATTGCCCATACTCGTTTGTTTTCGCAAAGAGATTTTGTGTGGCTTATATAGCCGTCTGCTGTGTAAGCTTCAGAAAATAATCGTTTTGTTTTTGCTGTTTTATTCAAATCAAAATAATCCTTGAACAATTTTTCAATTGCTCTATTACACATGGTGTTGAATTTATTTTGATCTATAAATTGATCGTATAGTGAATTTATTTCTTCAGAAATTATGCCGGCTGCATGAAGATATCTGTAAGCACTTTTGTAAAGGTGAGATTTGTTTTGATTAATTTGAATAATTTGATGTTTGTGTTTTTCAAGCTGATTGTTGTCAAGAAACTCTCCTAAATTGATTATTTCGTCAACTGCCCCTGGCATTATTGGATCAAGTGTGTGTGGTGCTGTTCCATCAACAAAACCTATATTTAGCTCTGGTATAATAATTCCATCGAGACTGTCATTGTCGCTCGAACAATGAATGTATTCAACAGAATAATTTTTTTCCTGCATTATAGCAATAAGTTTTTTCATGAATGAACTTTTTCCGACACCAGGTCCTCCCTTCAATATATAAAGGTGATTTAATTCAAAAGGATTAAATACATATGCAAAGCAGCTGTAAAAACCCTTGGCAGTGTTATTGCCTGCGAAATAATGTTTTTCTTTCAAACTATTACCCCCTATTCAATTTTTTGTAATATCCGGACATGAGGTTTAGAAAAATAAACAGCAAATAAAACAGCAACATGTGGATAACATTAATTGTTGTATTATATGTAAAAGCAAAATTCTTGTTAATAAATAAAATAAAATTTGATTCCAACCCTGTCTCCTTGTCACGCCCAAAACGTGACACAAACCCCGTCCCCTTGTCACCCGTCCCCTTGTCACCCCCTGTTACGCTTAACCTAAATTTACTTTGAAAAATTTAGGTGAAAAATTTAGTTTAGTCACATTTTAATTAAGGTGGGACAATCAATGTGATTTATGATATAATAATTTGTCAATTGTTTATAAAGGAAGAAAATATATGAAATTAATAGTTACGGAAAAACCTTCAGTAGCAAAAGATATTGCTAAGGTATTACATATTAACAAATCAAGAGACGGCTACATGGAGAATAATGAATACATAATCACATGGTGTGTTGGCCATTTAATTCAGCTGGCATACCCTGAGGAATATGATCCGAAATATAAAAGCTGGAATGTAAATGATTTGCCAATATTTCCAAGGCAGTTTAAATATGCTGTCAATCCTTCCACTGAAAAACAGTATGAAACTGTCAAAAAGCTCATGCTTAGTGAATCAGTTGATGAAATTATATGTGCAACAGATGCCGGCCGTGAAGGACAGCTTATTTTTGGTTACGTCTATATTAATGCAGGCTGCAAAAAACCTGTAAAAAGACTATGGATAAGCAGTATGACTGATGAAGCCATAGGGGAAGGATTTAAACATTTAAAAGACAACAAAGAATATTTCAGCCTTTACCAATCAGCAAAATCCCGTTCAGAAGCAGACTGGCTTGTGGGCATAAATGCAACAAGGCTGTTTACGGTAAAATACAATCAAATGCTAACAATTGGCAGGGTTCAGACTCCTACCTTGTCCTTGATTGTGCAAAGGCAAAAAGAAATAGATAACTTCGTTTCTCAGCCATTTTATGAGGTCGCAGCAGATTGTGAAATGTTCATAGCCACATGGTTCAACAAGGATGGAACAAGAATTGACGAACTTGAAAAGGCTGAACAAATAGCTGCAAGGTGCAGAAACAAGGAAGCGACAGTAACAAAGCTAAAAACCAAGAGAGCAACGGTAGAAAGACCTTTATTATATGATTTAACAGAACTACAAAGAGATGGTAACAGGCGTTATGGCTATTCTGCAGAGCAGACATTGGAAGCTGCACAGAATTTATATGAAAAATACAAACTTACCACATATCCCAGGACTGATTCAAGATATTTGACAAAAGACATGAAATCTCAGATACCTGCCCTCTTGCAAAATATAAAAATCGGATGGAAAAGTTCTGAGGGAACTGAGTACTGTGTTGACAAGGTAATAAAACAAAAGTTAAATTTAGATAAAAGAGTAATAGACGATTCAAAGGTAACAGACCACCATGCAATCATAGTTACTCCAAATATTCGCAATGCAGCTAATATAAAACTGCCTGAAAGAGAAGAAAATATTCTTAAGCTTGTAGTTGCAAGGTTTATCTCTGTGCTTGACAGAAAACAGGAATTTGACCAAACTGATATAGAAATTCAAATTGACAAGGATAAATTTAAAGCAAGAGGAAAAAAAGTTGTAATACCTGGCTGGAAGGAAGTAGAAGACATAATGCTGGGTAAAATAAAGGAAGATAATGAGGATGGCGAAATTACAGTAAATCTTACAGAGGGCGACAAGCTCATGCCTAAGGAAATCAAGGTAGTTACAAAAAAAACATCTCCACCAAAGCCATATACAGAAGCAACCCTTTTGACTGCAATGGAAACTGCTGGAAAGCAAATTGAGGATGAAAAGCTTAGAGAAGAAATGAAAGCAATTGGCTTAGGAACCCCTGCAACAAGAGCAGGAATTATAGAAAAGCTAATTTCAGTTGGTTACATTAAAAGAAACAAAAAAAACCTGATGCCTACCCAAAATGGCATACAGCTCATTGAAATTGTCCATGAGAAGCTTAAAAAACCAGATCTTACGGGAGAATGGGAAAGTGAGCTTAGTAAAATTGCCAAGAAGGAAGCTTCATCAAAGGATTTTATTGTTGAAATAAAAAAATATGTTGCGGAAATAATAAAAGAAGGAAAAATGAGCTCCACCATGAATGTAAGCTTTGATGCAGCAGGAAGAAAAGGCAAAAAAAATGCACTAGGAACATGCCCTAGATGTGGAAGAGAAATTTTTGAAAGCAAAAAAAGTTTTTTTTGTGCAGGATATAAAAATTATCCGTCTTGCAAATTTTCTATGTGGAAAGAAGATAAATTATTACAAGAAAAAGGCATAGTATTAACAAGGCAAACAGCTTCTGAACTTTTGAAAAATAAGCAGACGACAGTTGAAGCAATTTTAAATGAAAAAGAACAGAAAGTGACAATAAGGTTAGTAGACAATGGTTTCAAAACTGAGTATACCATAGAGCAAAATAATTGAAAAATGCAGGAATTCAACTTCCTCTTGCACAATTTTCAATAAAAAAAGAAAATAAAAGCATATGATAGTCTTGACGGGATAAAAAGAGTGAAAACTATGAAATTTTAATAAAAACGACAAAAAATGAATTATTTTGCTAAATATGCATAATTGCTTACAACTTTTTTTTATAATAGAATACACAAGAATAAAACAAAAGGAGCGGAAAATGGAATTTTTATATGAAGGTATTACGCAAGTCACATGGCAGATGATATTGATGTGGGTAATTGGAGGAACTCTTATATACTTAGCAATTGCCAAAGAATTGGAGCCATCACTATTGTTGCCTATGGGATTTGGAGCAATTTTAGTTAATATACCTATGACCGGAGTTTTAAATCAAACATTGGAAGGAATTGGCGAAGTTCATGGAATTATTGACTGGTTATTTGAAGTTGGTATCGCATCTTCTGAAATGATGCCACTCTTGCTTTTCATCGGGATAGGTGCAATGATAGACTTTGGACCGCTGTTGTCTAACCCGAGACTTTTATTGTTTGGTGCAGCAGCACAATTTGGTATTTTTGCAACAATTACAGTAGCAGCACTATTAGGGTTTGACATACAGGATGCAGCTTCAATAGGAATCATAGGAGCAGCAGACGGCCCAACCTCAATTTTAGTATCACAGGTGCTGAAAAGCAATTACATAGGGCCAATAGCAGTGGCAGCATATTCATACATGGCATTGGTTCCAATTATTCAGCCATTTGCAATAAAGCTATGCACCACAGAAAAAGACAGAAAAATAAGAATGAAGTACAATCCGAAAAGTGTTACAAGAATGACAAGATTGTTGTTCCCTATAGTAGTTACGTTAATAGCAGGCTTGGTAGCTCCTGCATCAATTGCTCTTGTTGGATTCTTAATGTTTGGAAATTTAATAAGAGAATGCGGAGTATTGAGATCATTGTCTGAAACAGCTCAAAAAGATTTGGTTAACTTAATTACATTGCTTCTTGGACTTACTATTTCAGCAAGCATGAAAGCAGAACAATTTGTTACATTGCAGACTTTATTGATAATGGGATTAGGTTTGTTGGCATTTGTTTTCGACACAATAGCAGGTGCATTATTTGCTAAGTTCTTAAACCTGTTCTTAACGGAAAAAATAAATCCAATGGTTGGAGCAGCAGGTATTTCCGCATTTCCTATGTCATCAAGAGTTATTCAAAAAATGGGACTTGAAGCTGACTCACAAAATCATTTGCTCATGCATGCAGTAGGAGCAAATGTATCCGGACAAATTGCATCAGTTATAGCCGGCGGTGTAATAATTGGTCTTGTTCCTGGACTAATGTAGGAGGTAAATATGAACGCAAATGTAATAAATTCATTCAAACTTATGGGTATGGGAATGGCAGCCATATTCTTTGTAATAATAGTCATATATTTAGCTGTCAACATCATGCTAAAGGTAACAGCTGAGAAAAAATAAAAATTAAATATAGAAGAGAAGAATCGAGGGAAATGGCAATGAACAGAACAAAATGCAAACTAACAGCAATCATTTTGATTACAGTCATTGTTACCTCGATTTTTTTTGGTATAAATTTTAGGAGGAAATATGAGGAATAATAAACATATTTACATTCTGGTAATGCTTTTAATAGCCGGAATTGCTTTAACAGCTGTATTTGGAATAAATGCAGGATCAATTCATGTAAAAGGCATGAAAGATATTAGATTTGGAATAGATATTAGAGGTGGGGTTGAAGCTGTTTTTGAACCTGCCAATTTAGATAGAGTACCAACAGCTGCTGAGCTGGAATCTGCCAGAATTATAATGGAAACACGCATGGATGCCCAAAATATTTTGGACAGAGAAATAACAATAGATAAAAACACAGGACACATTATAGTAAGATTTCCATGGAAATCGGGAGAAACAGATTTTAATCCCCAAAAAGCAATTGCTGAGCTTGGTGAAACAGCCAAGTTGACATTCAGAGACCCTCAAGGCAACATTTTGGTTGAAGGAAAGGATGTTAAAAAAAGTCAGGTACAGCTTGACCAAAAAACCAGCCAGCCAGTAGTGACTTTGGAATTTAATGAGGAAGGCGCCAAAGCGTTTGCTGATGCCACTGAAAAACTGGTAGGTCAATATATATCAATTTATATGGATGAAACTTTAATATCAGCACCAAGAGTTAAAGAAAAAATATCAGGAGGAAACTCAGTAATTACAGATCTGGAAAGCACAGAGGAAGCAAAATCTTTATCAGATAAAATCAGTTCAGGTGCTCTACCATTTTCATTGGTGTCTAAAAATCACAGCACCATTACACCAACCATGGGGCAAGGTGCACTGGATGTAATGATAAAGGCAGGCATAATAGCATTTGCTGCCGTTTGCTTGTTCATGCTGGTTTATTACAGGCTTTTGGGAGTTGTGGCATGCTTTGCATTGCTTTTGCAAATTTCAGTTCAGATGCTAGCTCTTTCAATACCACAAATGACACTTACATTGACAGGTATAGCCGGCATTATTTTATCCATAGGAATGGGTGTTGATGCCAACGTAATAATTTCTGAAAGAATAAGAGAAGAACTTAATCAAGGAAAAACATTGGGATATTCCATAGCTACAGGCTATGACAAAGCATTTTCAGCAGTATTTGACGGTAATATTACAACAATAGCGGCATCCGTCATCATGATGTTATTTGGAACAGGCTCCATGCTTTCATTTGGCTACACACTTATGGTTGGTTGTATTTTGAATTTCGTTTCAGGTGTAACAGCATCTAAAATTATGACCTCATCCATGAGCATGAATGAAATATTCATGAAAAAATCTTTATATGGCATGAAAGTAAAGGAGGCAAAATAATGATACATTTTTATAAAAACAGGAAAATATTTTTTGCAATTTCCTCAATTATCATGATAGTAGGGATTGTTGCTTTGATAATTAACGGAGTTGATTTATCAATACAATTTAAGGGCGGAGCCATTATTAAATATTCATATACAGGCGATATAGATCCAGAGTTGGCCGGTGACAAGGCAACTGAAATATTAAACAGAAATACAGAGGTACAGCTTACAGATGACCTTGCCACAAGAAGTAAGAAGCTGGTTTTGAACCTGTCCGGCAACTCAGGTCTTGAAGCAAGAGAACAAGAAAAGCTTGACCTAGCATTAAAGGAAGAATTCCCTGAATCAAATTTGACTCTTGCTGAATCAAATGTTGTTGAACCGTTTATAGGAAACAGATTTTTAATCAACGGATTAACTGCAATAGCTTTGACTTCCTTGTTTATTATTCTTTATGTAAGATTTAGATTTAAAAAAATATCTGGTATGTCAGCAGGCGTAATCGGGCTCATAGCCTTGGTACACGATGTGTTGGTTGTATTCTTTGCCTTCATAATATTCAAAATGCCAATCAATGACTCTTTTATTGCTGTGACTCTTACCATTATAGGATATTCAATAAATGATACAATTGTAATTTATGACCGCATACGCGAAAATCAGCCATACTACTTGAAGAAATCATTTGAAGAGCTGGTGGACGCAAGCATAAATCAAACTCTGACAAGATCAATCAACACAAGTGTTGCAACAGGTGTAAGTATTTTAATAGTGTGCGTACTTGCTTACATTTACAACATTGACTCAATAAAGACATTTGCAATTCCAATGTTTATAGGGATAATAAGCGGATGCTACTCAACAGTATGTCTTGCCGGACCTATGATGGTTATGTGGCATAATAAGAAACAAGAGTCAGTATAAATTTAGGAGGCTTTTATGAAGGATTATGTAAATTCAAGATTAGTAAAATCAGAAGAGTTAAATCACCACGGCACCTTATTTGCCGGGAGGACAGCGGAGTGGTTTGTTGAGTCTGCTTTTATTGCTGCAGCATCAACCATAGGAAATCCACAAAATGTAGTTTGCTTAAACATACACGGCTTGTTGTTCAGAAATCCTGTTAATAAGGGCGAAATTGTGAAATTTACCAGCAAGGTTGTTCATTTAGGAAAAACAAGCATAGTGGTTTATACAAAAATGGAAACTGAAATAGCCAAGACAACACCAGTGGATGGATTCATCACGTTTATTTCAGTTGATGAAAACGGAAATAAGAACCCTCATGGCTTATCGCTAGATGCAGTCCAGGATGAACAGGAGTTTGCGTTGAGAGAAAAAGCTAAAAACTTAAGATAATTTTTTCAGGGACGACTTGGCAAGTCGTTCCAGTTTTTTTATTATATAACTAAATTAAATGACGGGCAAAGCCCTTATTGAAAAAATATTGACCACATAAGACATTTATTGATAATTTTCGATTTATATGTTAAAATATAGAAAATTAAAGAGGATTTCTATGAAGAAAATTACGAAGATTGAGTATCAAAAAAATAGTAAGGACAGAGTAAATATTTATCTTGATGACATTTTTGCTTTTGGTATTGATATAAATATTATGATTAAACATTGTCTTGCAAAGAACATGGAGCTGGATGATGAATTCATAGAAGAAATATTGAAGGCTGAAGAAGAAATATGTGTGTATAACTATGCGTTATCAGTACTTTCAAGATATGCGAAAAGTGAAAAGCAGCTTAGGCTAAAGCTTAAAGAAAAGGGCTATGACATAAATTTAATAGACAACGCAATATTAAAATTAAAACAACAGAAATATATTGACGATGAAAGATACAGCGATGCGTTGATTAACAGCAAAATAAATATATCCAAGTTTGGAAAAAGAAGAATAAAAGAAGCATTATATGAAAAAGGAATTGACAGAGAAATAATTGATGAAAAAATAAATCAGTTGTCAGATGATGAAGAATTAAAAAGGGCATGCACCTTGCTTACTAAAAAGGTAAAATCAATTAAAGAAGATGATACTCGCAAATTAACAATAAAGTTGTCGAATGTATTAATTAATAAGGGTTTTGAATACAGCACGGTTAAGAAAGCTGTAAAACAGGTGCTTGATTTAAGTTTAGATGAGTTTGATAGTTTGGAAGAATAAATTGTTTAGGGGGGATACTATGAAAGAATATGCAGAATACATATCTGATGCAATTGTTCAGTGCAAAATAGTTAAAGATGATTCAGGAAAAATAGATATAGTTGCTGTTTTTGCAAATAAAAACATTGAGACCGTAACAGGTAAAAAGCCAGAACAAGTAATACATAAAGGAATGACGGAGGTTTTTTCTAAATTATCAAATGCATTATTTGACTGGCCTAAAATTTTAAGCGAAACTGCTATGACAAACGACCATAAAATTATTGAGCAATATGTTGTAGGCTTTGATAAATATGTAAGGTTCAGCATTTTTGGTTTTAATGGAGACACATTTTATGTGGCAATGCAGGATTTAACTGAAAAAAAGCAGATGAAAAGGATTCTCATGGAAAAGGAAAGAGAAATAAAGCATTTGGAAAGTGAGCTAAAGGCAAGAGCCAATGTAGACATGCTCACTAAATTATATAATTTTCAATTCATGAATGATAGCATAAACAGCAGCATGACAAGCTATAAGGAAGAAGGTATCAATTTTTGTTTGTTGGTTCTTGATATCGATGATTTTAAGAAAATAAACAAAATATACGGCATGGCTCAAGCCGATAAAATAATACAGGAAGTAGCACATATACTAAGTGTTAATGCAAGAAAAATAGATGTGGTCGGAAGATACGGAAACGACAAATTCATGATTATTTTAAACAACGTTGATATTGACATAGCTAAAATAATGGCAGAAAAAATTAAAATGGAAATAGAAAAGTATAGTTTGAATTTTAACAGCAATTTAAGCGCATGTGGTTCAATTGTTGAATACGGCGGAGAATCAATAGAAGAATTTATTGAAAAATCCGAAAATCTTACAACAAAGGCTCAATCCATAGGCAAGGGTATAATATTGTCATAGTAGAGGGGACTTGAATCCCCCTCTAACTATAAAAAAATTTTATTTATATCCAACACACCGGCTCCCTGCTCGTATGAAGAAGCTTTAATTCTTGAACAAGCATTGATGAGCCTCCTTTTTATATCAAAGTGGGTGTAGTTTGGATTTTCATTTAACAACAGAGCTGCTGCCCCTGACACCATGGGAGCTGACATTGATGTGCCGCTCAAGGAGTTGTAGCCTTTTAAGTTGGTGTTTGAAAGAGATGTGATGTTTACGCCTGGCGCAATTAAGTCAGGTTTTTTTATTTTGTCTAATGTGGGTCCTCTGCTTGAAAATTCTGCAATAACATCATCATTTAATTCCGGAGTTCGATTGTCGTCCAGAGCACCTACTGAAATAACATGCCTGCTTGTAGCAGGAGATAAAATAGTATTTCTGAGGGGGCCACTGTTTCCTACAGCTGCAATAACAATTAAATTGTTATCTATTGCACGATTGGCAGCCTTAACCAAGGGGTCTCTTTTTTCTCTTGATTGAGCGATAGCACCCAGAGAAAAATTTATGATTCTTGTTTTATAAACCTCCTTATTTTCAATAATCCACTGTACGGTGGACAATATATCTGAAGTATTTCCGTTTCCGTTATCATCAAGAACCTTAATTGATAATATATTAGCTTCAGGAGCTATACCCTTATACTTTCCCTTTGATGCATAGCCATTGCCAGCCAAAATTCCTGCACAATGAGTGCCATGACCATTATCATCGTAAGCTCTTGTTTCATTGTTTACAAAATCCTTAAATCCTATTATTCTATTAGTTGGATATATTAAATCTGCGTGAGGGGATATTCCTGTGTCTATAATGGCAACAGTGACATTTTTGCCTGTATATCCGGTGTTTATTACTAAGTCTGCACCAATTGCTTTTCTTGCAACGTCCATTACTGCAAATACCTTTGCGTCATAGCTGATGAATTCAATATCAGGGTCAGCTGTAAGCTCCAGTATGGAGCTTATGCTCATTTCACAAGCACAGCCGTTTACTATGGGAAGATTGCAGTGTAATTTGTTTGATAATGATGATATTTTACCTTCCTTTAGCCTTTTATCGTCTTTATAGGTTACTATAACCGGTATAATATTATTATTGCTCGAATATAACTGTCCTCTGATAGTTGGACAAAGCTTGCTGTAATCTATATAATTTTTCATAATATTCACCTACCTAAATTAATTTATGCTTTTAATTAAAGATGGTGTTCATTTTTGAAAAACATGGTATAATAATTTGTAACAAAAGGTGAATAATGGGCAATAATAAATACAATAGAGAAGCAAATGTTACAAATTCAAATTATCGCTCAAAAGTTCAATAAGGAGATGGAGGAACTATGCCTAAAATATTAGTAGTAGATGATGAAAGACCAATAGCAGAAATAATCAAATATAATCTTCAAAAAGAAGGTTTTGAAGTACAGACTGCCTATGACGGTGAAGAAGCAATAAAAATGGTTCATAAAATGAACCCTGAGTTAATAATCCTCGATATTATGCTTCCGAAAAAAAATGGCTTTGAAGTATTAAAAGAAATCAGAATGGAATATGTAATGCCTGTTATAATGCTTACAGCAAAGGAAGAAGAAAATGACAAAATAACAGGGCTTGAGCTGGGTGCAGATGACTACATCACCAAACCATTTAGCAATAAGGAGCTTATTGCCAGAGTAAGAGCAAACCTTCGAAGGGTTAAGCTTTCAAATGTCAATGAAGAAATGAAGTCCAAGATAATTAACGTTGGGAATCTTAAAATAGACATGAACACCTATGAGGTCAGCAAGGACAATGAAATAATCGATTTGACCAACAGAGAATTTGACCTTTTAAAATATTTGTTCATGAATACCGACAGAGTCTTTAATAGAGAGCATCTTTTAAAAGAGGTATGGGGCTACGAATTTGGAGATTTAAGAACAGTTGACGTGACTGTAAGAAGACTGAGAGAAAAAATTGAAACAGATGAAGATAAATATATAATTACCAAAAGAGGAACAGGGTACTATTTTAAAAGCAGATAAAGATAATGAGATTTTTCAAGCTGTGCGTTCAGAATGACTGGCTGTCATTCTGAACGCTAGTGAAGAATCTCACATCTAGTGAACGATACAGGGAGAACTTATGTTTAAAAGTATTAGGTGGAGATTTATTTTAATTTATTTTTTGCTTGTTTTTCTTGCTATGTCCATAGTAGGCATATATATAGTGGGACAGCTTGAGGATATTCAGCTGGAAATGAACAGAAAAAACATGGAAGACAGAATAAAATCTATTCTTGCTTCTTCAGATGCTTTAAAATCAAAAAACTGGAATGAAAGCATTGAAGAAATTCAAGAAAACATGCGAACCATTCAAATCAGTTATAACGAAAATCTATATATTATTTTAAATGACGATCAAAAGACCATTATTGCAGGAAGCGCAGGAGATTTAATTGGGCAAAGCGCATTTAAAACAAACAACATTAACAATTATATACTTACAAAATCTTTAGACGGCAATGTTGAGCATATTGCACCTCTTGACCAATTTGAAGAAACAGAAAACCCAAGCCTCTATCACATGTCATATCCTGTGAATACGGATGGAACTATAAAGGGCTTTATTTATCTTTCAAACAACATTGAATATATTTACAACACAGTAAACGAATCTAAGGAAATAATGACTCAAGCCACCATCATAGCTTTGACCTTGACTATTTTCTTAGGGCTAATACTATCATCAAGCATCACCGGACCCATAAAAGAGCTGACATTTAAAGCAAAGCAAATGTCTCAGGGTGATTTTGATCAAAAGGTAAATGTCAAAAGCAATGATGAAATCGGACAGCTTGGGGCAATGTTTAACTTTCTTATCGATCAGCTTAAAAAATCCATGTCAAGTCTGCAGCAGGAAAAAAGCAAGATGGAAACCACATTTAAATATATGGCAGACGGTGTAGTAACAGTTGATGTTGATGGTAACATAATTCATGCTAACCCTGTAGCAGCAAAGTTGCTTGCATTAACCAGTGAAGATGAAAAATACGATGATGTGGTTATTAAAATTAAGGATAACATGCTTTTGAGTGATTTAAAGATGAAAAATTACCATGGCACCGAAATCTTAGAACACAATGACGAAACATATAATGTAGACTACGCACCGTTCATGAACAATCAAAATGAAATAGGGGGCGTTATTATTGTTTATAAAAATATTACAGAGCAATATAAAATTGATAAGCTTCAAAGAGAATTTGTTGCCAATGTTTCTCATGAATTAAAAACTCCTATTACAACAATTAAGAGCTATACTGAAACATTGCTTGACGGGGCACTTGAAGAAAAGCAGCTTGCAGAGGACTTCTTAAATGTCATAAATTCGGAAAGTGACCGCATGTCAAGGCTGGTTAGCGATTTGCTCCGATTGTCAAGAATGGATTATGAAAAGACAAAATGGAAAAAAGAAAAATTAAATGTTAATGAAATGATTAACCAAACGGCAAAGAAGCTATCAATTCAAGCTAAAAATAAAAATATTGAAATACATATAAAACCAGTTCCCGCTGATATGAATGTCTTGTTTGACCGAGACGGTTTTGAGCAGATTCTTTTGAACATAGCAGGAAATGCGGTTAAATATACAGGTAACAACGGTAATGTATGGATAAATACATTCAGAGAAAATGGCAAAATCAGCATAAACATCAAGGATGATGGCATTGGAATTCCTAAAGAAGATCAAGCAAGGGTATTTGAGAGATTCTATCGTGTTGACAAAGCAAGGTCAAGAGAGCTGGGTGGAACGGGACTGGGTCTTTCAATTGCAAAGCAAATAGCTGAAGCCCATGATTCATCTTTAACTATAAACAGTGAATTAAATAAAGGAACAGAGGTTATAATTACAATTCCTGAGTTCAATTAAGGGGTATACATGAAGCAGGTTGAAATAAAAAATATAATTTTAATTGCAATGGTAGTGGTCTGTATATATTTAAGCAGCAACGTATGGCTTAAATTGCCGGATTTTTTGGAATCAGCCGATGCGGGCGAAAACAAACAAACTGAAACAGTTGCTGATATATGGAATGTCGTGAGACCAATAAAAAATGTAATTAAATACAAGGAAAATTACACCATAACTTATTCGGATGAACAGGATATTTGGGGAAAGACTGTGCCTGTAATTAATGATGCCTTTGATAACTTTAACAGTTTAAGTGTTAACGAATCAGCTGCATTTCCTTCTCAATATTTTAAATTGGATTTTAGCACAAACATACCTGTGGAAATATTTACAGGACACATGAAAATAGAAAATAATGAAATAAAGTCAATAATAAAAAATGTAAAAAATATAATAATTGATTTGGAAAGTTCAAATACATTATATATTTATAACGGAGAAAACACTGTAAAAATCCAAGGTGACATAATTAATACGGGAGAAATAGCCGATATTGTCATGCAGATTGATTTTAACAGTGAAACTCATTATGCCTTTAATCAAAAAATAGGAGACAAGACTATACAAGTGCCCATACCGCAGGAGAAGACGGCATTAAACCCGGTATTTGTACAGTCTGAGCTTGATGTTTTCAATACAGAAAAAATAAATGAATTAGCAAAAAATTACTTTAAAAATAATTATGATTATGTGAGAAAATCAGTAGAGGTAAGCGGAGATCTTGTGTATATGTACAGGAATGAAAAAATCCTTAAAATTAATTCCGAAGGCCTTCTGGATTTTTATGATACAACAGCCGAACTTGGAAATTCATCAGATGTATATGAAAGCTTGGTTACTGCCGTTAATTTTACGGAAGAATTTCTGGGATTTCCTAAGGAAGGATATTTAAGCAATGTTGAAAACTTCACATATGACGGCAATTACGGCTACAGATTCACATTTTCATATAAAATTCTAGGCAAGCCTATACTGTTCAGTAGGATCAGAGAAAATTTAGCCTTACAGATAGACGTAGTTGATAACAGCGTTATATCGTACAAAAGATTCATCAGAAATCGAGATGAATCTCAGCTTGGAAAAATGAATGATGTGCAAATAATGCCTGCAATGGATGTTATTATGAAGAATTTAGATGATGCTTCGAACAGTGAGACAGGGGATGAAATACCTGAACTTAAGCCATTGAAGACCGATATGTTAGAGGACATCTCCAACATTTATCTTGGATATTTCGACCTGTCAAGAATTTCAAGAGAACAGTTATTAAGAGTTGTTTGGGTTATAGAAACAAAAGACAAAAGCTATATATTCAATGCCACAACTGGGGCATTAATAGAAGAATGGGAATAGGATGTGAGTTATATGGATTGGAACAAAGCAAGCACAATACTGATAGTAGCATTTATTGTTTTAAACATATTTTTGTTTTCATCTTCTTTTA
Organism: Sedimentibacter sp.; assembly: GCA_050173715.1. Classification (GTDB taxonomy): domain Bacteria; phylum Bacillota; class Clostridia; order Tissierellales; family Sedimentibacteraceae; genus Sedimentibacter. The sequence goes on along the minus strand of JBFXKO010000001.1, from coordinate 23,056 downwards.
ATGATATTTTTTCCGAAGAATACGATGTATACTCTGATCAAGATTTCATTGATAATATAGGAAATCTTTTAAAGAAAAAAAACCTTTCTATAAAAAGCGAATTGCCTAAAGAAACATACATTTTGCCTACCTTAGACACAGAATATGAAATAATTCAAATAAGCAATGAGCTGCTGGAAAGATTCTTAGGATCCGGGGTAGAACCAATAGAGGATGTGTACACATACAGCAATGGTAAGGGTGAAGTCCTTGAATTTACTGAAGGAAAGAAGCTTCATTACATAGTGAGGGAAAGGATTTCAGGTGAAACATTAAGCAATGAGTCATTGACAGAACATATCAATAAATTCATTGAAGACAAAAAAATAAATAGTACAGGATATTCAGAAAATTACAGGCACATATCCAACAAAGATATATTCGTGGTATATACAAAAAAATATAACAATTACAGCATGGATAACTCTTACATGAAATTTTATTTTGATAAAGATGGAATTTATAAATTTGAAATGCAAAATATTGCCGCGGTAAAAGAAACTGCTGATAAAATTCGCACATTTTCAGCAGCTGAAGCATTGCCGAGATTGTTATCATATAAAGATTTGGAAAACAAGGAAATAATTCATATGGAAATGACATTTTATAGTGAAGAAGATGAGAATTGGCAATACATTTCTAGAATAAATTCAGATCCGGTGTGGAAAGTTATTTTTAATGATGGAACACAAAAACATTTGTCAAGCATTAATACATATAATATCGATTAATATTAATTTATATTGAAAATATATGAGTTTTGTTATATTATTATATGATGAAATTATTATAACTAAATTAAATGTCACTGCCTCTATAGGCGGCGGGTGCCACTGAATGACGGGCAAAACCCTTATTGAATGAAAGTTGATTTTTATCTTATTACAGATTTATATATATAAAACCCGTGAAGCGCAAGAAAATTGTTACATAAAAAAGAAGAATTGAGGAATTATCTATGTCTAAATTTGTTATAGAAGGTGGAACAAGATTAAAAGGAAAAGTAAACATCGGAGGATTTAAAAATGCAGCTGTTGCAATAATTCCGGCAACATTGCTTTGTCCGGGTAAATGTATCATTCAAAATGTTCCCAAAATCGAAGACGTCAATGTGTTTATGGAAATACTAGCTGAATTGGGAGCTGAAACAAAGTATCTTGATGATACTTCAATTTCAGTAGACTCATCTAATGTAAATGGATGCTATTTAAAAAATGGCTTGTCTAAAAAAATGAGAGCTTCTTATTATTTGTTGGGAGCAGGTTTGGGAAGATTCAAAAAAGCATCATCATTGCTTCCAGGTGGCTGTGATATAGGCAAAAGACCAATAGATCAACATATCAAAGGATTTGAAGCATTGGGAGCTAAAGTGGAAATTACTCCTGAAGGTAGAATCAACGTCCAAGCCGACAGGCTTTTAGGAACTAAAATTTATCTTGACGTGGTAAGCGTTGGAGCTACAATCAACATAATGTTGGCAGCAGTCTATGCAGAAGGCAAGACTATAATCGAAAATGCTGCAAAGGAGCCTCATATTGTTGACACGGCAAACTTTTTAAACTCTATGGGAGCGGATATAAAGGGAGCAGGAACGGATGTAATTAGAATAAACGGTGTAAAGGAACTTACAGGTTGCTCATACAGGGTGATTCCGGATCAAATAGAAGCAGGAACATATATGATTGCAGCAGCAGCCACTAAAGGAGACATAATAATAGACGATATCATACCAAAACACCTTGAGCCTGTTACAGCAAAGCTTAAGGAAATGGGAATGGGAATTGAAGAATACGGAGATTCTATGAGAGTTTTCTTTGAGCATGAATTGACTCCTGTGAATATTCAAACATTGCCATACCCTGGTTTTCCTACAGATTTGCAGCAGCCTATGACTGTGCTTCTATCATCGTTGAAGGGAGACAGCTTAGTGGTAGAAGGGGTATCCGAGGACCGTTTTAAGTATGTGAATGAAATCATAAAGATGGGTGCCAGCATAGAATTCACTAAGAAGCAGGCAAATATAACTGGTAATACAGAACTAAAGGGAACGGTGGTACAAGCTACAGATTTGAGGGCAGGAGCAGCCTTAATAATTGCAGGACTCATTGCAGATGGATTGACAGAAGTAACAGATATACAGCATATAGACAGAGGCTATGAACATATTGAAAATAAGTTTATGAATCTGGGCGCAAAAATAAAAAGAGTCAAAGATGAAGAATAATGCAATATTGAAATGAATATATCATAATAATGAATAGGAGAGTTTTGCTCTCCTGTTTTTGAATAAAAATGTTTAATTCAGGATTCAAAGTTGTAGTATGATGCTTACATCCTGCATTTATTATAGGTAAAATAGGGGGCAAGAAATGTTAGAAAATTTAAAATATTTGAAGGTTAATCTGCCGGAAGACATACTGAAGCTAAAGTGCAACGGTGATTTCGATGGAGCACAAAAATTAATTGATTTGCGTCTTAAAAAACAAATACCGACAGTCATGAGAAAAAGGCTTGAGCTAGAAAAAGAAATATTAAAAACATTGAGAGGTGAATATCCCTATACCTTTGAGCAAGCGCTTAAAAAAATGCAGGACAATATCAAGGATTTCAACAAGGAAGAATTAATCGAGCTTCAGGAAGACAGCCAAGCCGACTGGATATTGGTGGATGGACAGATACATTTCAATGACAGCTTTTTTGGTTCATTGATTAAAACAAGAACAGACTTGGAAGCAAGATTAATCAATAAAGAAGAGCAAGATAATAAAAGAGGAAATTTCTTAAACGAAAATATAAAATATACTAAGGAACATGGCGGCGCATCCTATTTCTTGCACATGAAAGCATCATTGAAACTAAAGGATGAAGCATTTAAGAAGGGTGAAAACATAAAAGTCTACCTGCCCATACCAATAAACTGCCAGCAGTCAAACATAAAAATATTAAAAACAACTCCCGTAGCAAAATATATTTCAGATGAAAACTATCCAAGCAGGACCGCTTATTTTGAAGCTATGTTAGAAGAAAATCAGGAATTTTCAGTGGAATATTCATTTGAAAGCAATTTAACATACAACAATCCTGATATTTCTAAGGCTTATTTAGAACAGCCTTCATTTGACACAGAGGAATTAGAACCACACATTATGTTCAGTCCTTACATAAAAGAGTTATCAAAGGAAATAATAGGAAACGAAACAAATCCTTTAATTAAAGCAAGAAAAATATATGATTATATAACTCAAAATGTTAAATATTCATATATGAGAGCATATTCAACAATCACGAATATTCCTGAATATTGCGCCCTTAATTTAAAAGGCGACTGCGGTGTGCAGGCACTTTTGTTTATAACATTGTGCAGATGCGTGGCAATTCCTGCTAAATGGCAGTCTGGTATGGCAGTCACTCCTTATCATGTGGGACCTCATGATTGGGCACAATTTTATGTGGAACCATTTGGCTGGCTGTTTGCAGATCTATCCTTTGGTGGAGGAGCTTACAGAGACGGCAACATGGAAAAATGGAACTTCTATTTCGGAAACCTGGATCCATTCAGAATGGTTGCTAATTCAGAATTTCAACAAGAATTTGACCCACCTAAAAAGCATTGGCGCCACGACCCATACGACAATCAGGTGGGTGAGTGTGAATATGAAGATATGGAAATAAGAAGAGAAGACTTTAGAGCAAAATATGAACTGATAGAAATGAAGAAACTATAACTTGCATACTAAGGAGAAAAGTGAAATGGTAAAAGAAATCAAAAACAATATATTGTATTTTGACGGATGCAATACAGTGGAATTAGCAGAAAAGTACGGAACGCCCTTGTACGTCATGAGTGAAACTGCAATTGTGGAAAAATGCAGAGAGATAAGAGATACATTTTTAAATAAATATGAAAGGACAAGAGCTGCTTATGCATCAAAAGCATATTTGACGCTTTCTATGTGCAAAATTATTGAAAGAGAAGGATTGTGCATGGATGTTGTTTCAGGAGGAGAGCTATATACAGCAATAAAGGCTGATTTCCCTGCTGAAAGAATCGAATTTAACGGCAACAACAAATCAGTTGAAGAGTTGGAGCTTGCTGTTGACTACAACATAGGAAGGATAATTGTTGACGGCCTTGACGAATTAAGCTTAATTGAAAAAGTGTGCAGGGAAAAAAGCAAGAAGATGGGTATCCTTTACAGAATAACTCCCGGAGTAAAAAGCGACTCTCACGATTATATTGTAACAGGCAAAAAAGATTCAAAGTTTGGCATTCCGTTGGATGACGAGGTGATTTTTCCTGCAATTGAACAAGCAATCAATTCAGAATATGTAAACTTTCTGGGATTCCATTTTCATGTAGGTTCACAGCTTCACAACAACGAATCACATTTAAAGGCATTGGATATTGCATTAAATTTAATTGAAAGCACTAAAAATAAATATAATTATGTTACACCTGAATTGAACATAGGAGGCGGCTTTGGAATCAAGTATACAGATGCAGATGATAAAAAACCATATGCTTATTTTCTGGATCCTATGATGGAAAAAATAAATGAGTTTGTTAAAAGATTAAATATTTTAAGACCTGAAATAGTCATTGAACCGGGAAGAAGCATTGTAGGCGAAGCTGGAATTACTCTTTATACTATTGGAACCATCAAGGATATAAAAGGAATCAGAAAATATGTGTCTGTTGATGGCGGTATGACAGATAATATAAGACCGGCACTTTATCAGGCAAAATATGAAGGCGTTGTTGCAAACAAAGCAGAGGAACCAAAGACGGATGTGGTTACAATATGCGGCAAATGCTGCGAATCAGGGGATGTTCTCATAAGAGACGCTAAATTGGCCAAGGCTGAAAGAGGAGATATATTTGCAGTGTTCTCAACCGGAGCATACGGCTACACAATGGCCAGCAACTACAACAAAAATCCGCTTTTAGCAACAGTTCTAGTTAAGGATGGCAAGTCAGAATTAATTGTAAAAAGACAGACATATGATCACATGATAGCTAATGAGGTAATACCTGAATCATTGAAATAATCAGAGGGGTGAATTTTATGGATTTTACAAAAATGCAGGGAGTAGGCAATGATTTTATAATTATAAACAATATGGATTTGAAAATTCCTGTAGAAAAACTGTCTCAAATAGCAAACAAATTATGCCAAAGAAAAGTATCCATAGGAGCAGATGGATTTATGGTGGTTGATTTTCCTGATGGGGATGCGGATTTTAAAATGCGTTTTTACAATCAGGATGGCAGTATCGGTGAAATGTGCGGAAATGGAGCCAGATGTATTTCTCGCTATGCTTATTTAAACAAAATAGCAAATAAAAAAATGAAATTTGAAACAGGAGCGGGCCTTGTAAGCTCAGAGATACTAGAAGGCAGGCTTGTGAAGGTGCAGCTGAACAATCCTGAAAAGATCAAGCTTGTCAATGATATTGAAATAGATAATAAGAAATATGAATGTTCATATATAGAATTAGGAAATCCAGGTCTTCCTCATGCTGTGGTAAAATATGATTTGCAGCATGCAGAATACAGTGAAGTGTTTCAACTTGGGAAGAAGATAAGATTTTATGAAGGATTTCCAAAAGGAGCAAATGTAAACTTTTTTGAAGTTATAGATGACAGCACTGCAATTGTGAAAACATATGAAAGAGGAGTGGAGGATATAACTCTGGCCTGCGGAACTGGTTCAGCCTCAGCCGCTGTTGCCCTCATGCTAAAAGGCTACCTGAAAGGCAATAAAGCAAAAATAATTGTGCCCGGTGGAGAATTGTTCATTGAAGTAGAAATGCAGGATGAAAAAATAGAAAAGCTCTATCTCATAGGCGATACTAACATAGTTGCTATGGGAAAAGTAATGGACGAGGATTTAGTTTTTTAATATAATTAATCTTAATTAAAGATAGTTTTGTTACTCTCATTATGAAGGGGTTGATTATATGTTTTTTATTGCAGGAGTTTATCCCAAGCGAATGGAATTAGATTATTATGAACCGATTATGTGCAACTGCTGCACTAAGTATGGACGTTACGAAGCATTCATGGAATACAAGGTATTCAGCTTGTTTTTTATACCGCTAATAAAATTTGGTAAGAAGTTTTACGCAAGAACCACATGCTGCAATACTTTGTATCAAATAAAAAACAAAGAAAAAGGTCTCATGATGGAAAGAGGTCAAGGACATAATGTGTTTTTAAAGGAAGAAGACCTGGTGCTTTTGCACAAAGGCACTTCATGTATAGAAAAATGCCCAAACTGTGGTTATGAAGTAATAGGAGAATTCAAATATTGTCCAAACTGCGGAAAACCATTAAAATAAGCCAGACTATTGCCTGACTTTTTTTATACCTTATTATCAACTTTCTTAAAATGATTTATTATTGTTTCTATATTTAAATTCGTTACTATAAGTCCTATTAATATAACTGTTACTCCCAGCCACTGCATGGAAGAAAGCTGTTCTTTAAGCACTATCCCTGCAGACAACAGTGCTATTACTGGAACTGTTAGAGGCAGTGGTGCAACCTTGCTCATAGGATATTTTCCTAATAAAACGCTCCATACACCATATCCAAACAGTGTTGCTCCAAAGGCCAGATAAAGGATTGAAAATATGGAAATGCTACTTAGGTTTGTAACAATATTCCATATTGTTTCTGGTGAGTCTAAGAGCAGTGCCATCCCCAGCAAAGGAAGTGGAGGAATTAATCCTGACCATACAACCAAGCCGAACATATCAAGCTTTTCACCATTAACAGCGGCCTTGTCAGAAGCAATTCTTGCTACAATGTTTGAAGCAGCCCAGAAAACCGGAGCAAGCAAGTTTAATGCTATTGCTGCGAAAGGAATTGAATCAATTCCGCTTTTGGTATTGGCTATGCCAATTATAACAAGACCTGCTGCTGCAACTGCAAAGCCAGCAACTTGCTTTGCTTTCAGCTTTTCATTTAAGAATATCATTGCCAAAACCGGTGAAATAAATGATTGAATCTGCAAAACAATGGAAGCAATGCTTGCTGGCATACCTATTTCCATGGCTAAAAACAAGCATGCAAATTGCCCCACACCAACAAACAGACCATACATTATTATATACTTCCATTCTGTGTTTGGCTTTTTAATAAAAAATATTGCCGGGAAGACTGTAAACACATATCTTAATGAAACCAAGAGCATTGAAGGCACGCCTCCCAGCCCAAGCTTTATAACAGTAAAATTTACACCCCAAATCGTAACCAGCAGCAGTGCCAGAATAATATCCTTTTTCTTCATAATATTTACCTATCCACATTCATGTTTTAAACAATTATATCACCCAAGACAATAATATCAATTTAATTATTTATTTAACAACATCCTCTAACATCAACCCAACATACTTTTTAACCGCCTTTAGAGATCCTGTTGTTATCCTGCATATGTTTTTTATCCCATATTTCTTAATCATTTCGGTATTTTTATTTACAAGTAAATTCACATAGAGATTAGTTTTCAAAAGCTCCCAGTAGTATGCACCCAAGCCTATTTTAGAAGGGTTTATCATTACCTGACCAAAGCTCCATTTTTCAAAATCATCCTTTGAGTACAAAAGCCTTTCCCTGTATTTTTCGTGCATAGGCAAATTAGGAAAGGGCGTCAATGGACTTATTGAAGTGATTTGAGGCTTTAGCTTTTTAATATAGCTTCTGAATAATTTAAAATCATTATTGTCCCAGTCAGGATGAGCCATGAAGGAAGCCCACACATCTATTCCTAATTCTCTCAATATTTCAGAGGCTTCAAAATTATCGGTGGTAGTAGACTTTTTATGATAATTGTTCATTTCCTCGTCGTTGAAGGTTTCATACCCCACCAACAATGCTTTTAATCCTAATTTTTTAAGCTCCTTTAAATACTCCTTATATTCAATGACTCCCTTTACAGAGCCATACATTATATAATTTTTATTTAATTTGAGTTCATTAACAATTTTTATAAATGCTTCTAATTTTTCTTTGCTTCCAAGAAAATCATTGTCCATGAACATAATTGTAGGTTCTTTTATAGACGCAAGATCTTTTTTTGTCATGTTTATATCAAGAAGCTTTTCCTTAACTCCTTCGATGCGCCATCTCAAACAAAAGTCGCATACCTTTTCGCAGCCTGTTCCAAATTCAATGATGGCAGCAGGTCTGTATCCAAAATATGAATACAGGCTGCGATATTTTTCAGTGGAACTTCTGTCAGGAAGCATGTATTCGTTTCTTCCCTTGACTCCAGTTGATTTATATCCAAGCTCCTTAGACCTTATGCCGTCAATTAGTTCAGTATTATGAGACAATGAATTATAGAATTTTTTTAGATTATCTTTGTTTGTATATTCAAAAATATGATCAACAGCTGCATTATAAAATCCTTTCGGATTTAAAAAGGTTTGTGTTCCTCCAACAACTGTGATTATTGAAGAGCTTGCTTTTTTAATTTCGGTACACAATCCTAAAACCTTGTTAACGTCAATGCAAAGGCTTGTGATGCCCACAGCATCTGGCTTATAGCTTATAATTTTCTCAGTAAGACTCATTTCCTCAATCATCATGTCAAATATTTCAACTGCATGTTCTTCTTTCAAAACACCATAAACCATTTCCAGTCCAATAGGTTCTGAAAACATGAAATCGCTCAATGTTATTGCTTGTTTAATTCTTGGAGGTCTCACTAAAAGTATTCTCATAAATACCTGCCTTTTTTTGTCATTCCGAGACGAAGTCGAGGAATCTTATCTTTTTTAAAATATATTCGGTGTAATTTTTTGTTTTATTTGATATCGGTAAAACAAATTGACTAGACAATAAAATAAATATTTTCCCGGTTTTTGTAAAAATTCTTTTCTAATAATATTCCTTTTAATAATAGATTTATAAGTGAACAATGATTTATACAAATCCCAGTAGGCATCAGTCAGTTCCTTAGGAGTCATATTTTTAGGCATGTGGACGGCCTCGGTTCCATCAAAGGAATAAATGTTGTGGTTAACAAGTCTTCCTTCTTTTTCAATTTCTTTGAAAAACTTTGTGCCTGGTATGGGAGTCAATATATAAAACCGTGGAACTGAAATTTTGTTTTCTTCTATAAAATTTTTTGTATTATTTATAGATTCCAGCGTATCGCCATCACCGCCCACAACCATTTCAGTTGATACATCAATGCCGTGTGCTTGAATGTTTGCTATGAGCTCTGGATATTTATCAGGGTTTGCCCAGCTCTTGTTCATTCCAATCAGACTTTCCCGGGAAATACTTTCTAAACCAAAGCTTAAGGTGGTGCAGCCGCTTTCAGACAATTCCTCTAGCAGTTCGCTTTCCTTTCCGATTCTTATGTCGCATTGACTCATCCATTCCATATTCAAGCTTTTAATTTCCTGTAAAAGTTCATGCAAGTATTTTCTGTCAGAAAAAATATTGTCATCCAACAATAGAAACTTCTTAAAACCAAGTTCCTTTACCTGCTTTATGTCTCTAACAACCTCCTCAAGAGGTTTTTTAATATAGTGTCCCTGGTACAAGCAGGCAACAGAGCAAAAGCTGCAGGTGTTTGGGCATCCTCTTCCTGCTTGGACGGGGAGGAAATCTCCTATGTTTTTGTGGATAATTAAATCAAAACGAGGCAAGGGTGTGGACAAAGTTCCGCTTTCCAGATTTTTTTCATAAACTTTTTTTAAGCTTCCCTTTTCATAATCCTCTAAAAGCTCCTTCCACACGAGTTCTGCATCTCCAACCACCACTGTATCGCAGTACTTTGTAGCTTCTTCTGCCATGATGCTGACCATGTAGCCGCCTAAGATAACTGTTTTTCCTCTTTTTTTAAATTCCTTGGCAATGTCTAAGCTCCTTAAGACACCGTGTCCCATGGAGCTTATGCCAATAATATCAGCATCTGTGTCCCAGGGAATGTCCTCCAATATTTCAAGAATTATTTCTGCATCCCAATCTTCAGACATCATTGCAGCTAAAAGGGGCATTGCAAGGCCTACAAAGTACAGTCTTTTTTTCTTGATTGGCATGTGTTTTTGATCATACGGGCTTGGTTGAATCAGCAATATCTTTTTCATTAACGTCCCCTCACAATTTTTTGAATATATTGCAAGTTTACAAGGCTGCTTCCCACAAGCATTTTTAAGTTGGCCTTCATACCATATTTCTTTATTAAGAAAATCAAGTGTGTTGGTCTCATTATAACACGGTAATATGATTTTAATAGTTCAAAATAAAACTCTCGTATGCTCATGAATTCAGGCTTTAAAACCACATGAGCCATGTCCCATAGCTCATAGCTTTCTCTTTCAAAGAGCAGACTAGATGTGTAGGAATCAAAAATTTCAGTTCCAGGCAAGGGGGTGAGAGGCTGCAGGTTCACAAACCTCACATTTAGGTTTTTCAGCCATTTTGTTAAGTCGTGAAAATCCTGTTTTGAAAAATCCATTGGAATGATTAATGTGGCATAAAGCTCAATGTCTAAAGCCCTCAAAATTTTAATGCATTTTTCGTTTATTTCCTTGGTGGTTTTTTTGTTGTAGCTTAACAAATCCTGTGATCTCACTGATTCAATACCTACAATGACAGCTTGAAGCCCCACGCTTTTAAGCTCTGCAATAATATCTGCATTTTCAGCAATAAAATCAGCTCTTCCATAAACAAGAAATTTCTTGTGAATATTTCTTTCTTGGACTAAATCTATGAATCTTCTGAGCTTATCTCTATTGAACAAAAAATCATCATCCACAATGTAAATTTCTTCTTCCACAATAGCTTCAAGTTCATTTATCACGTCCTCCATGCTTCTTGAAAAATATTTGCCATCAGTTATTTCCTTGCAAAAACAAAATGAACAGCTGTAAGGGCAGCCGAAGGATGTCTTGATTAAGGCACATGGACTGTGAAACATGTAGTAATAATGCTTTCTGTACTTTTGAACAGAGCTTCTGTCAGGATATTTGTAATTGAAGCTGATATTTTTTGGAAGAGCGTTCAATTCCTCATTAATTTTTTCTGAATTAAATCCATTTATAAGCATTTTCAATGTTAAATTGAACCCATCAATTCCACTTTTCGCATAAATAAAATCAATGTACTCTGATTTGAAATCTTCAGGAACAACCTCTGCATGAACTCCGCCAACCCCTGTCTTTACATGAGGGAAAAGCAATTTAGCAGTTTGAGCCAATTCTTTAATTAATCCTACATGAGTTATATAGCCTGTAAACAATACAAAATCGGGTTTTTCTTCCTTTAATATTTCTTTGTATTTTTTCTTTTCAACTATTAAATCTATGATTTTAATCTCTGCATCATTTATAATTTCATGAGGTACATTTGATACTAAGTACTCTAATTCCAAGGGTTCGCATATCATAATATGCTGCAGACCGATGGTTTCTTTGTGTGGCCTTGGGCGTATTAACAAAATTTTCATAAACATTCCTTCTTTAATGTATAGACTGCAATTCTTGGCATGAAGAATTTTTCTTTAATAATTTTTAATTTTTCCACTTGAAAATATGAAGACACCAATTCCCTAAATTTATTATCTGAGAGATAGTTGGCAGGACCCGTTGTAAGTTTTACAAAGCTCAAAGCAAATTTATCATAAAAGTTATTTCCAGAAGCAAATCCCATAAAGATTCTTCCGTTGTCCTTCAACAGCCTGTGAAGCTCCTTTATCACTCTTGTTGGCTCCTTGTAATAGGGCAGAGAATGGGTGCAAATAATTAAATCATAATTTCCCTTTAATTTGTCAATATAATCAACATCCAGCTTTATATGTGTTGCCTGGGGATTTCTTTTTTTGGAGATTTCTAGCATTTTTTCGGAAAAATCTATGCCGGTTATTTCAATATTTTTGAATTCTTCATACAATTCATTTATTAATTGACCGGGGCCGCAGCCTAAATCCAATATCTTTATTTTGTCATTGGAGTTTATTTCAGCAACAGCCTGCAATATATATTTTCTTGTAGGTCTTAAAGAGTATTTTTGAACCCAAAGCTTGTCATACTTATCAGCCCAAAAATTCCATATTTTAGATTTCATAATTATGTCTCCATTCAAATAAATACTTCCAAACTCTCTTTGATTTCAACAGCCTTATATGAACAAAATAAAACATCATATAAAAAAGCCATTTTGGCAGTCTGGGCTTTAACACCAAGTGCAGGAAATCAAATTTTTTTGGCTCATCGGTAATTAATTTACCTTTTAACAATTCATAATCCTTAGTTCCTTTTATAGGAGTTAAAATTGAAACAGTATAAACATCTATATTATTATTTCTTATAAATTTATATAAATTTATAAAATCCTTAATTTTATAATCAGGCTGCACCATGAAAAGCGCAGTCAAGTCAATGTTATTTTGCTTTAAGAGTGCAATGACCTCAGGATAATCAAGAGCATTGGTGGTTTTTTCATAACCCTTCAATTCATCATTAGCAGTAGCTTCAAAGCCAACTATAATTTCAACAATACCTGCATCCCTTAATGAAGAAAGCAAGTCCTTTTCTCTTAAAATGAAATCAGCTCTTAAATATGCTATGATTTGTAGTTTTAACTTTTTTTCCCTTACAATCTCAATGAATCTCAGTGCATCGCTTCTGCTTGTAAAAAGAACATCATCCACCACCCAGAAATAGTCCGCATGAATACTTTCCATTTCATTGATTAACGCTTCATAATTTGCCTTTACATAATTACCGCTGTTTAGTAGCTTACAGTAGCAATAAGAGCATTTGTAGGGGCAGCCAATGCTTCCCTTGATTAAGGCAACATTCCTTTTTTCTAGATAGCGAAGTTTGTTGGAATATTTATAAAAGAAGCTTCTGTCAGGAATTATGTCTTCCTTTTTTTCTAAAATTTCTTTGGTAGAATCATGCCATCTGATATTATTCTTATCTTTTTTAATAAAATTAATGCCTGATAAAAAACATTCTTCCTTGTTTAATATTTTATAAATTAATTCTTTAAATGTATTTAAGCTTTGTGTATGGCATACATAATCAATTCCTTCTTGATGAAATGCATCTGCATTGCCTTGAATATGGACACCGCCCACAATAATTTTAACTTGAGGATATTTTTCTTTATAGCATTGTGCTTCTCTGATGATTTCATTTTCTGCAACATTATAGCCTGTGAGTACTATAACATTAGGTGCAACAAGAGATGGCTCTTTAAAGTCAAACAATTCATCAATTATATAATTTTCAATATCCATGCTGTTTAAGACTGATTTTAAATAGCAAATCTCCAAGGGCTCAACCACAACCGGTTCAAAAGCAGAAAATATTGTTTTAACCCTTATTTTTTTTAAGAATACAATCATACTTTATCCTCATGTTTAAAAACGTGATGCTTGACGGAATAAGTCTCATATGTGAACAATGGCACCAAAAGCTGAATAAGAAAGTTTAGTAAATTATTACTGTGATGAATATATAAATATTTATATTTTTCTTTGCAGCCGATTTTCAGCTTGCTTTCTTCTGCTGTCTGACCAAATTCTATATCTTTAACACCCTTTTCAATTCCTATTTCAATTATTTTAAGAAGCATGTTGTAATAAATATCATATGCTTCATTGTCTTCTTTTTTAAAGCCTCCAAATAAAAAATAAAGCTTATCTCGAATTTCCTTTAATTGAATAAATCCAATTGGTTCATTAGTATCTTTATCTAGAAATTCATATAATTCAGCTTCATATTCCTGAAAAAATTCAATGGGTAGGGTTTCCAAGAGATTTTCAGTCCTGTTCATAATGCTTAAATACAGTCTGTAATGCTTTACAGAAAAATCTTGTCTTTTTAATTTTTTGATTGTGAGATTTTCTCTTTGTCTTAATGATTTGTTGATTCTTCTTCTGTATGAACTTCTCAGAGTATTTAAATACTCATCAAAGCTAGAAAATCTGTTTTCAAACACAAAGGTTGAAAGAGTTTTTCCTCTACCCTTAAAAGGTGAATCTCCGTTTAATATGACCTTCAAGCCTTTTCTTTGCTCTATGATTTTTTGAACAGCACATTCATGCCCAAAATAGCCGCTTAAGCACACAGAAACAGGAAGACCGATAATTTGTACATCTGCCTTAAGAGGAAATATGTTTCTGAAATTTAACAAATTGAGCTTTAAGGAATATGAAACAATAATATTGCTTTCTATAAGCTCATATTCCTGACTGCATGGATTAAGCTTTTCCAGCAAATCCAACAGTGGAACTAGCTCCTTAATATCTTCCGCAAAATGAAGGTTTAATTTATTTAATTCTTCAGTTAAGATATTTATTGATTTATACTTGCTCATGACAATTCCTTAATGTAAGCCTTGTACTTTTTGGATTCGCAGTCAGCCCATTTTATGCCGAAGCCTCTAGATTTAAAATTCTGTGACAATATCCATCCTGATTCCATAAAATCATACCTGCTTTTTATGCACTGGAAGCAATAATCAAACAAAGCAAGTATGGCACCCTTGTTTCTTTCTTCAGGGATTACCCCCATTTCAACTATTTTAAATGTGTTTATATGATTGCCGAACAGTTTGCTTTTTATTACAGTCTTTAATCCCACTGCTTCTCCTTGGCTCATTACCTGATTAAAGTCAGGATACCAAAGCATAAATCCTACAGGAACACTATTTTTTTCAACAAACAGCAGGTTCTCTGTCTTCATGAGAAACTTCATGTCCTTAAATAATTCGTAATCTTCTTCTTTTTTTCTTGGATAGTAAAACAAATGCTCATTAAAAGATTTATTGTTTATATCTGTATATACAGCACAGTCATATTTAAAATTGCTAAAATCAGCTTCTCTTACGGTATATCTTTCTTTTAGCCTCATGCTTGTTTCATTGCTTATTAAGATTTCTACAGATCTCATATCCTTTTTATAGCTTACCATTTCAATTGCATCAAAGCCTGTTGCTCTAAAAAAATCATGATAAAATTTCGGATTGTGTGCCATACCAAAGCTTTGCATTTTATCATAGCTGTCCGCCAGAAAACCAAGTCCATAGTTAACATGGATGTTTAAGGAGGCAGAAATTTTTGTAGCCTTCTTTTCATTGGCAAATGATTCAGCTCTGGCTAAAAACATCTGAAATGCTTCCATATTTAATTCTGTTGCTTCAAAAAATCCAATTTGCACATAATCAGGCATTCTGTGAGCAAAAGCCAGCATGCATATCATGATGATTTTATTGTTTTCCATAACCATCAAGGGCTCCAGTTCAACTGACTTACATAGCTCGGATTTTCCATACAACAAATTATTAAGCATACCTGACAAAGAATCCCTCTTTAGGGAATTATTTAAATATTGCGATCTATAAAAATCTAAAAACATTTTTTTATTTTTGTCATTTATCTTAACTAGTTCCATTTTAAACTCCACTGTAGAATAACTAATTATAGCATAGCAATTTGCCTATAACAACCAAATAAAAAAGCGTCTTCGGCTTCGCCTCAGAATGACAAAATCAAAGTATGGACATAATACAAAAAAACAAATGAGGTTATTAATGAGTTTAAAGTATCCTAAAAAAGCAAGCCTTGGGTGGGCAAGCGAAATAAGAAACAAGCATTTTATTTTGGTGCTCTTGGTACTGTTCATATATTATCTGGCAATTAATTTAATCTTTTCAACAGCTTACTATGCATTCAATGCATTAGTCGATGCAGCTGGCTTTTTTGATTATGTATATTTTTCTTTTGTGACTTCCTTATCCATAGGATATGGGGACCTGGTGCCGGTTAACGTTGCAGGTAAAATAATCGTAATAATTCAAGCCTGTATAACCGCAATGTATTTCGCGCTGATGATTTCTGTATTGTCTATTAAATTATTTTATCCAAGAGAGTTAATAAAATTTTCTGAAAAAATAATTTACAATCCTGAAACAGATATGCTTATTATCAGAGTGCTAAACACCAACAGAGATTCTCTTGTGAACCCAGATATTAGAATCAGTGTTACAGAGCACAATACAGGCAATAAAAGTGCAGGTATGTACAACATCCCCATTGATCACAGGATTACATACCTTGGCAAGTATGACTTTTCGTATACATTTAAAAACAGCCATCATTTCTTCAATGTTATGAATGAAGCCAAAAGAGCCCTTGAATACAACAAATTAAACAATTCTATAAAAAGCCGTTTCAGAATCAACGTATCCATAACAGGCAGCTATGGCTTTAATCACATAGCTATATATAAGAAATACTATGCTGGTGATATTTTAAACGGAAGACAATTTAAACCCATTACTTACAGCAAGGAATTTTACAGCAGAAAAGGAGGTGTAAAATATAATAAAATAAAAGGCTTTTGGGATGATTTCGAGAAGGTTGAGGGCATGGATGAACATTAGTTTTTGTAATATAAAAATTGACCAAGCATATAATATATAAATTTTACTACAAGCTTTGTATATTAATTAATATATAGACTTAGAAAAATAATTGAAAAATAGAGGTAAATTCTAATGTTTTGAGTATGAGGAGGAAAATATGAGTAAAAAAGGTATTGCCTTATTATTAGTCATGATAGCAGCATTAGTTATTGTGTTTACCGGTTGTGGAAGCCCTGCTTCCAATGAAACAAATGAAGACAAAATTGACGAAAACAACATTTTAAGGCTTGTGATATCCGATGAACAAACTACATGCGACGCGCAAAAGACAACAGAATACTATACAGTACCAATGAACATTTACGAAAGATTGGTTGAGACAAAGACTAATGCTGATGGAAGCTCAGAATTAGCACCGGGATTAGCTGAAAGCTGGGAAATTTCTGATGATGGACTTGCTTATACCTTCCATTTAAGAAAAGGAGTCAAGTTCCATAATGGTGAAGAATTTAAGGCTGATGATGTTGCCTATACATTCGAAAGAATGCTTAAACCAGAAACAGGAGCTTTAAATCAAGACTTCATCACTGCAATAAAAGGTGCAACAGATATGATGGATGAAAAAGCAACAACATTAGCAGGATTGGAAGTTATTGATGAGTACACAATCAAAATTACATTGGAAAGTCCATTTGCACCATTTCTTGCAAACATAGCAACTCCGGGTGTTTCTATTTACAATCGCAAGTTTACAGAAGCAGCTGGAGACCAGTTTGGACTCGCTCCTGAAGCTACTTGCGGTACAGGTCCATTTAAACTTTCAAAATGGATATTGAACAGCGAGACTCAGGTAGATGCATTTAATGACTATTGGGCAGGCAGGCCTAAATTGGATGCAGTAAACTGGAAGACTGTGAAAGACGCTGATACACAAAGAATGATGTTCGAAAATGGCGAAATTGATGAGTTTGACTGCGATAATGCTCCGTCACAGATACCTTATTTTGCTAACAGTGAAAAATATAAGGACTGGTTAAAGATTGGTAATCGTGTTGGAATATATTATTACAGCATAAATGCAGAAATAGAACCATTTGATGATGTTCGTATAAGGAAAGCATTTCAGATGTCTTTTGATAAACAACAGCTTTTAGATACACTGTTTGATGGCAGAGGAACTGTTCAAAGCGGAATCATGCCTCCTGGACTTATAGGTCATAATCCGGATCTTCCGGAAATCAAATATGATCCAGAGAAGGCAAAAGCGTTAATGGCAGAAGCAGGCTATCCTGATGGATTTGAAATGGATATATGCATGGTAACAGACAGCCCTAACACATTGCAGCTAAACGAAATGGTTCAAGCAATGTTGGTTAAGGTAGGCATTAAAGCAAACATAGTCCAGATGGACGAAGCCTCATGGTATGGAGTGAGAGCTGAAGGCAAGCTCGGCTCATACACAGTAAGTTGGTCAGCTGACTTCAATGATCCTGATAACTTCTTCTATACATTCTTCGCTCCGCAAAATACTATAAAACGTTCCTTCAATTATGCCAATGCAGAAGCATCACAAAAGGTTGTTGATGCAAGAGCCATGATTGACGAAAAGGAAAGAATTGAAGTTTATAGAGAGCTTGAGAAACAAATTATACAAGAAGATGCAGCATGGGTTCCGCTATATTCAAAGCAACATATTTTTGTAGTTAATCCGAGGGTTCAAGACTATGTTGTAATGTGGAACGGTTGGTCAGGAAATATGTATTACAATATGTCAATCGACAATTCAAAAGCACCTGTAAAATAATACAAATTATATGATAAGTAAGGCAAGACCTTACTTATCATAATTCTAAAGTGCATATAGACGGAGGTACTAAATGAATATGTTAAAATACATTGTCAAGCGCATATTGATTTCCATACCTGTCCTCATTGGCGTTATGCTGATTATTTTTTTGCTCCTCAATGTTGTGCCGGGGGATCCGGTAACTTTAATGATGAAGGAACACATAGAACCTGATTTGATAGAAAAGATGAGGGCACAAATGGGTTTGGATGATCCTGTGATGGTAAGATTTTTTCGTTATATGAAAAATGCAGCCATGGGAGACTTTGGGATTTCATATAAATTAAATAGAAATGTTACAGATTTGATTATAAATGCTTTTCCACACACTGTTAGGCTTTCTGTATTTGCAGCATTAATTGCTTGGGTAATAGGGATCCCTGCAGGTATAATTTCAGCTGTTAAAAAAAGTACCTTCACAGATAGATTTTTCATGTCCTTTTCGCTTCTAGGAGTTTCAATGCCGGTATTTTGGGCAGCCCTTCTTTTGCAGTACATCTTTGCATTTAAACTGAAGCTGCTCCCGGTTTCAGGCTACAGCACAATAAAACACCTTATAATGCCAGCCATAGTCTTAGGATGGAGTTCAGCTGGCACAATAGCACGCCTCACTCGCTCAAGCTTGCTTGAAATATTAAAAAATGATTTCATTCGTACAGCCAGAGCTAAAGGTTTGAAGGAAAATGGCGTAGTTATTGGTCACGCTTTAAAAAATGCAATGCTTCCAGTTGTTACAGTCATGGCAATTCAAGTGGCAAGTCTTCTTTCAGGTGCTGTAATCACAGAAAGCGTATTTGGTATACCTGGAATAGGAAGGCTATCAGTAAATGCAATTCAAGACAGGGATATGCCGTTATTGCAGGGCACAGTTGTTTTTACGACAGTACTTATTATAGCGGGAAATCTTATTGCAGACATTCTCTATTCGGTAATAGACCCGAGAATCAGAGTTGAGTAGGGGTGAAAATATGGAAGATACAAAGGTAATAGAAAAAAGTGTACAAGAGTTAAGAAAAAAAACGGAAAATATTGAAGCTGAAATTGCAGATGCTGAAAGCACTTGGGATAAATTTAAAAACATGATAAAAAGCAACAAGCTTGCAGCTGTTTCATTAATTATTATTTTAATATTTTGTTTTTATGCAATATTTGCGCCCTTTATGGCTCCATATGACCCTACAATACAAGATTATGAAAATGTGAGAGCTATTCCAAGCATGGAGCACTTGCTGGGGACCGATGAGCTAGGAAGAGATGTTTTTTCACGTATTATATACGGCGCAAGAATTTCATTAGTAATAGGTTTAGTGCCAACAAGTATTTCAATGGTTATAGGAACAATACTTGGTCTTATGGCTGGTTTTTTAGGAAAGAAAGTGGATTTTGTCATTATGAGACTGGCTGATATCATGCTTGCATTTCCATCTCTTTTGTTGGCTATGGTTGTAATGTATACACTGGGTTCATCTCTTGTGAATATATTCATTGCCCTCAGTGTTGTCAGCTGGGCAGGAACTGCAAGAGTAGTACGCTCTCAGACACTGTCACTTAAAGAAAAGGAATTTGTAGAAGCAGCTAGATCCATTGGAGTTAAAAATTCTATTATTATGCTCAGGCATATTTTTCCTAACTGTTTGCCTTCATTGATAGTTTTATTTACCATGAATATTCCCAGCTCCATTCTTTCAGAATCAAGCCTTAGCTTTTTGGGAATAGGTGCACAGCCGCCTACATCTAGCTGGGGTCTGATGGTAGTAAACGGGAAACAATGGCTGTTCAGTGAACCATGGATTGCCATTGCTCCAGGCGTAGCCATACTCATAATTGTTCTGGCTTTTAATTTTTTAGGGGACGGACTCAGAGATGCTATTGACCCTTACATGAAGGAATAGGAGGGAATATGACAGACTTATTAAAAATTTCAAATCTTAAAACTCATTTTTTTACCAAGAAAGGAATTGTTCCGGCAGTTGATGGTGTATCTATAAGCATACCAAAAAGCTCTGTAGTTGGAATAGTTGGAGAATCAGGATGCGGAAAAAGTATGACTGCTATGTCCGTAATGCAGCTGCCTCAAAAACCAGGTAGGGTTGTAGAAGGAACAATAGAGCTTGAAGGTGAAAACTTACTTACCTATTCAAAGGAAAAAATGCGAAAAGTAAGAGGTAATAAAATATCTATGATTTTTCAGGAACCCATGACTGCACTTAATCCTGTTTATACAGTTGGGAAACAAGTTACTGAAGCCATAAGAATCCACCATCCTGAAATATCTAAAGAAAAGGCTAAGGAAATGGCAATGGATATATTTATTGCTGTTGGTATTCCAGAACCAGAGAAGCGTTTTAAATCCTTTCCTCATCAACTTTCCGGAGGGTTGCGCCAAAGAGTTATGATTGGAATGGCAATGGTATGCAATCCTAGGCTCATGATTGCTGATGAGCCAACTACTGCACTGGATGTAACAATTGAGGCTCAAATTTTGTATCTTATGAAAAAGCTGCAAAAAGAAAGAGACACTTCAATAATGCTGATTACTCACAATTTAGGTGTTGTAGCAGAAATTTGCGATTATGTCTACGTAATGTATGCAGGGAAAATTATGGAGCAAGCAAATATCTATGAACTTTTTAAAAATACATATCACCCCTATACGACTGGACTCATGAAGTCTATTCCAAAAATTACGACTGAAAAACAAAGATTATACAATATCAAGGGCATGGTTCCTAATCTAATGAAGCTTCCGAAAGGCTGCCGTTTTTGTCCAAGGTGTGAAAAGGCAATGCCTAAGTGCTTTGAACAAGAACCCCCACTTTACAAGGTTTTATCAGATGGAGAAAATTCAAACGATCATTACGTAAGATGCTTTTTGCATGAGAATAGCGAGGTGATGATAAATGAGTAATCAAGTGTTGGTTGAAGCAGTAAATTTAGTAAAAGAATTTGATATAGCCGGTGGAAGATTTTTATCAAAGAATAGACTATTTGTCCATGCTATTTCAGATGTAAGCATTCAAATAATGAAGGGTGAAACCTTTGCTCTTGTTGGAGAATCAGGTTGTGGGAAAAGCACTCTTGGAAGGCTTTTATTAAGATTATTGGAGCCTACTTCAGGACATGTAAATTTTGAAGACGTTAATATAAACGAGTTAAATGATAATGACCTGCGTGAAATGCGTAAAAAAATGCAAATTATATTTCAGGATCCTTATGCGTCCATTAATCCAAGGATGGATGTATACAATATAATTGCAGAGCCTCTTGTAACACATAAGATGTGCCCATCAAAGGAAGAAACAATAAAAATGGTTAAGGAATTGATGAATAAGGTTGGTATACGTTCAGAATTTATTGATCGTTATCCGCATCAGTTCAGCGGTGGACAAAGGCAAAGAATTGGCATCGCCAGGGCTTTAGCCCTTAATCCGGAGCTCATTGTATGCGATGAGCCTGTGTCTGCCCTTGACGTATCGATTCAATCACAAATTCTTAATTTACTTCATGATTTGCAGGAGGAGCTCAAACTTACATATTTATTCATCAGTCACGACTTAAGTGTTGTACGATATATTTCAGACCGTGTATGCGTTATGTTTTTAGGTAAAATATGTGAAATCGGAAAAACAGAGGACATTTTTTCAAACCCCATACACCCATATACAAAATTCCTTATTGAAGCAGTACCAAAACCTGACCCAACATTGAGAAAAGAAAACAAACAGCTTCT
Organism: Sedimentibacter sp.; assembly: GCA_050173715.1. Classification (GTDB taxonomy): domain Bacteria; phylum Bacillota; class Clostridia; order Tissierellales; family Sedimentibacteraceae; genus Sedimentibacter. The sequence continues at coordinate 1,042 of JBFXKO010000001.1, read as the reverse complement.
TCAAGGAGAAATACCAAGCCCTATTAATCCACCCTCAGGATGCAGATTCCACACCAGATGCCCCTATAAAAAAAGCATATGTCAAGAGCAGGAGCCTGAAATGAAAAGCTACGGGGGAAGATATGCAGCCTGTCACTTTATTTTAACATAATATGAAATACTTCACTTGTCTATAAAAGTATACTTTAAATTATTTCGTAATAATAATAAATATTTGTTAATTTTATATTTTAAATCAAAATATAATGGGTATAAGAATAATACAATTAATAAAGGAGTGATGTTATGAAAGCCATGGTAATTAATAAATTCGGAGGACCTGAAGTTTTTGAGCTGACAGATATACCTACACCGGAAGTTAAGTCGGGATATGCACTGGTTAAGGTAGTAGCAAGCAGCCTTAACCCATTTGAAATAAAACTGAGATCAGGACTTTTGCCGGAGTTCGTGCCGCCATTCCCAGCAATCTTAAATTCTGATGTTTCAGGGATTGTTGTTAAGATAGGGGAAAATGTTGAATTGTTGAGACCCGGAGATGAGGTTTACGGTTTTATAGGCGGAATGGTCAATGAGAGTGGTGCCTTGGCAGAATATGCCCTTGTAGATGAAGAACTTTTATGCATCAAGCCAAGAAACATAGATTTTAAAACAGCAGCATTGTTTCCACTGGTTGGCATTACAGCATACAGGGCTATTATGGAAAATTCTCATATAAAACCAGGTGACAAGGTATTAATTCATGGAGCTGCAGGGGGTGTTGGTCACATTGCTGTTCAATTTGCTAAAATGTTAAAAGCTGAAGTCTATGCAACGGTTTCAAATGATGAAAAAGCAGAAATAGCAGAAAATCTTGGCGCGGATTATGTATTAAACTACATAAATACAAATGTAGAAGAATATGTGAACAAGTACACGGACGGTAAAGGATTTGATGTGATTTTTGATACTTTTGGAGGACGCAACCTGATTATCAGCTTCAAGGCGGCTAAAGTAGGAGGGCTGGTAGTGACTACCTACTCCAGGGTCAACTTAGATGGAACAC